>JADIMI010000055.1 GCA_017694845.1 Candidatus Cryptobacteroides intestinavium | reverse complement strand
ACAAAACTTCAACAGCTCAGAGCGACAATATAGTGCGATTAGATTCATTTATTTTGTACTTTTGTAGCCGTAAACAACGGTGTTCGAGGTGGGGAAGTGCAAAAAGTGGAATAGATAGATAACTATCAGATTTGTGACGATGTCTATCAAATCCGGAAAGAGTTGAAAAATCTGTTAATCAATAGCAATAGATTTTTTCGCACCGATTTCTAGGAGAGTAATTGATAACTTATTGATGGTCAATAATTTTTCATTTTTGGAGTGGTAGGGTCACGATGTCGTAGCAAATCATATATCTGATAGATAAACAAGTGAAGAAGAGTTGTTTACGCAGCTCTTCTTCTTTTGTATATGTGACACTGGTATTCTGTCGTTCTGAGCGCCCTCTCACTGTCATTCTGAGCGATAGCGAAGAATCTGTGGTGAGAAAGCCGGTGCAGGACCGTTGTAGTGCTCCAGATCCTTCACTCCGCCTCCGGCTCCGTCTATGGTGACTACGGACCGCGAACAAGGTTATTTTGTATTATGCTGTATATCAATAAACTACAAAAAGTTAATGTTCGCGGTCCCTATGCCGGTTCGGGGCATCGAACCGTCCGAAGCAACAAAGTTAAAAACACATACTTTCCCGGTGATCCAGCGATTTGTCATTTGGAGAAAATATCATATCTTTGAGCGACATGCGAATCCCTCTGATTTTGAAATATGAAAAGACTGATATTGATTTCGCTTCTGGCTGTTATTGCAATGGCAGACGCACTCCAGGCATCGGCGCAGTATAATGACATATACCGGCAAGGGACGAAGCTGTTCTCTTCCGAGGGCATACAGCTGACTCCGGAAGAGGTGAGTATGCTGTTCAGCAGTGACGAGGGACTGTCATACAGTGACTGGGAGAAGTACTGCACATGTTTCAAGGCAGGGAAGGGGCTGCTTATTGCCTCCGGCTCCCTGACGGGCGCTGGGCTCCTGACCCTTGGTATAGGGGCCGTCGGCCTTATGGTGGAAGGGATCTCGATCGGGGTAGGGGTCGGACTGCTGGCGCCGGTGATAGCAATATCCGGAGAGACCCCGGAAATCACATACGACAGCAGATTCAGGGGAGTGGCCATTGCCGGACTTGTAATGTCCGGGACAGGTATCCTCGGACTTGCAACCGGTACGGCTGTCTATTGCGTCTACAAGAAACGTCTCGACAATATGGTCGATGCATACAACGGAACGGCAGAAGCAAGCCTTTCTTTCGGTCTGCAGAGAAACGGGGTGGGATTTGCTCTTGATTTCTGATGCCCCGCCGGAACAAAGTCCCATCTTCAGCACGTACCGGCTGCAGACGCAGACTTAACCAATTTTTAGTCAAAATTCCATCCGGGAATAGGATTTCCGGATGGAATTTTCTATTTTTGAAGGAATCCTGACTTTAAGAAAAATTTTTATGAAAAGAACGACAACTATTGCGACTGTCTGCGGACTTTTGCTGCTGTCTGCGACAGCCTGCACGGACAGGAATGCTGAAACCGGTATCAGAACGACTGATGGCTATATTGTGGCGGCCTATATCTGGCCATCATGCCACGATGACAGCCTTGCACACAGATATCTCTGGGGTGAAGGCATAGGCGAGTGGGAGATAATCAGGCAGGGAGATCCCCGGTTCGAGGGGCACTACCAGCCGAAACAGCCTCTCTGGGGATACGAGATGGACAATGACCCGGAGGTAGTCGAACGCTGGATAGATACTGCTGTAGAGCACGGAGTGAACACCTTCATCTATGACTGGTACTGGTTTATGGAAGGCCCGTATCTTGAAAGTGCCCTGAATGATGGATTCCTCAAGGCCCGCAACCGGGATAAGATGAACTTCTATATAATGTGGGCGAATCATACCGTGGCAAAGAACTACTGGAACTGCCGCAGATACGGAGATGACAGTTCTGTCCTGTTCTCTCCCGAAGTGGACCGGGAGAATTTCAAAAAGATCGTAGCAAGGATAATCAGCCGGTACTTCAGCCAGCCAAACTATCTGAAGATCGACAACTGCCCCGTAATGGCTATCTTCGACTATGACCGGATAGTGAAGAGCTTCGGAAACACTGCTGAGGCAGCCAGGGCTCTTGACTATTTCCGGGATGAGGCAGTGAAGGCAGGATTTGACGGGATACATTTCCAGATGAATCCAGGCGGCGGATATCATCTTTCAGAAGCCGAGTCAGCCAGACTTGCCGGCCTGGTCGACACGCTGGGAATCAACAGCATAGCGTTCTATAACATGGGTGGCTTCGACCCGGACTACCTCAGACACGGAGCAGATGCGATCGAGATCAGGAAAGAATGGGATGAAGCATTCGACATCCCTGTCTTCCCGACCGTATCGATAGGCTGGGATGACACTCCGAGATTCCCCGAAAAAGGAGCGGATGACGTGACAAGATTCCATAACACACCTGTATCTTTCGCCGCCTTCCTGGATGAAGCAAAAGACTATGCCGATGCACATCCGGAACAGCCGAAGATTGTGGTCATCAATGCCTGGAACGAATGGGTGGAGGGCAGTTATCTCCTGCCTGACCGCCTGAACGGGTTCGGATATCTCGAGTCTGTCAGGGATGTCTTCTCCGAATAGAGCACTGTCAGCATAGATGGCTGAAGAATATGTTGCGGCATTCAATTTGATAGATGATGGCACGGCGGAATCCCAGGCCGAGGAATGCGGTCACGGATCCGCCGTCAGAACCTAATGTGTCATCAAAAACGATCAGAATGGACAAGCCGATCATATATCAGGTGCTTCCGCGACTGTGGGGCAACTGTAATACAGCAAATATAAAAAACGGTACACTGGACCAGAACGGGACTGGCAGATTCTCTGACATAGACTCTGCCAGTCTTGATTATTTCAGGTGGCTGGGTTGCAGCCATATCTGGTACACTGGTGTCATCCGCCACGCTACACGGGAATCCTCGCACGGCTGCATATCCTCGAACCCTCAGTTCGTGAAGGGCAATGCAGGCTCTCCCTATGCCATTGTGGATTATTATGATGTCAACCCTTATCTTGCCGAGGATCCGGACAACAGAATGGCAGAGTTCGAGAGCCTGCTGAAAAGAACGCACGATGCCGGGCTCAAGGCCATAATAGACTTCGTCCCCAACCATGTCTCCAGAGACTACGGCAAAGTCAGTCCTGTGCCCGGTCACCCGGTTCTCGGAGACGATGATGACAGAAGTGTGCACTGGAAGCCCGAGAATGACTTCTATTACTATCCCGGCCAGGAACTGAAACTGCCTGTGCCCCCGGCCCCGGGCTGTGAAGCATACCGTGAATATCCGGCTATGGCTACCGGCAACAACTGCTTCTCGCCGGAACCGGGGATCAACGACTGGTACGAGACAGTGAAGATCAACTATTGCGAGACATGGTCTCCCACCTGGGACAAGATGTACGACATAGTGAGATTCTGGGCCGGGAAAGGGGTCGATGGATTCCGCTGCGATATGGTGGAGCTTGTTCCGGCAGCCTTCTTCAGATGGCTCATAGATATGATACACAAGGATTTTCCAGAAGTCATCTTCATAGCCGAGGTCTATCAGAAAGACCTGTACAGGAAGTATATCCGGGAAGTCGGATTCGACTATCTCTATGACAAGTCCGGATTGTATGACACATTGCGTACAGTCGTCGCGAAAAATGTGGATGACAACGGGATGCCCGTGGAACTGTGGCAGTCTGCCGAGGGTATCACCCGTAACTGGCAGTATCTCGGCGACCTGCAGCCGTATATGCTGAATTTTCTTGAAAACCATGATGAACAGAGGTTCGCATCGGACTTTTTCGGCAAGGATGCCGCCGGTTCATTCGCCGCCCTGAATGTATCCCTCTGTCTCAATCCTGCTCCATTTATGCTGTATATGGGCCAGGAGATCGGTGAAAGGGGAATGGACGAGGAAGGATTCAGCGGATGCGATGGAAGAACGACTATCTTCGACTGGTGGAGCGTGTCATCTTTGCGCAAATTGTATACAATAATCCACAAAGATTTATATAAGTCCATAGAAAGCGGAACTTTAGATAAAACGATTCTCTCGGAGAACGGAATTACAGAAAAAGACGCTATGGTCTTCCGCAGATATGCCAGGGCAATGAGGTTTGCAGCAAAGAGCGGGGCTGTCCGCAAAGGGATATCGTACGACCTGTGCTACTGCAACACTGCAGCGGAAGGATTCGACAAGACACGTCATTTTGCCTGGCTCAGGGACTATGGAGAAGAGACTCTTCTCTTTGTAGCCAATTTCTCCGACCGGGAGGCTCAGATGGAGCTGACAATCCCGGAACACGCCTTCGAGTGGATGGAACTCCCTGTCACGCCTATGCTGAACCCTGAAACAAGGATAAGGGTGAACGTCCCTCCGATGGATGCGACAATGTTCACTCTCTCCGAGCCTCTCTAACGGATTATATTCCTGCGACGGCCCGTGATGTATTGCGGTCTATGAATGCTATGATATCTTTCGGGGAGCGGTAGACTGTGACATAGTCGGTCTGCTCCTCGATCTCCATTTCCAGAAACGCGGACTCATCCAGAGAGTCCGGGCTGATTACGGTGTCGATATTCAGATAACCTATCCCAAGGGACGTGATGTTCTGGAAGAAATGTGTCCCCTGGCTCGGCTCTATCCGGAAGCCCGGGATGGCGCATTCTACTATCATTCTGGCCTCGGAGATGTCGCTCCACAGCACCGGAATCCCCAGCCACGGATCAGATGACCCCCAGCGGCCCGGCCCTATGAGAAGATAGTTCTTCCCTGCAGCCCGGAATCCTGCATTTATGCGTGACAGGTCTGCCGCGATATCCCTTGTCCTGGCACTGTCAAACCTTTCCGCCGGGACATATACAATATGCCGCATTCCCTCTATCTTCCCGCAGCCGAGAGCCTTGTCAGAAGTGACAATTCTGTGTTCAATCTCTGCCTCGACCTGATCAAGAGTCATATTCCCATCCGAAGAGAATTCGCTTACCGGACGCACCTGCAGAAGCTTCAGCACACATTGCTCTCCTCCGCTCTCAGGAATGATATCGGCTGCGAACTCGATCTCCACATCGCTCATCAGTTCATTCCTGCATATCTCCATCAGATCCCTCAGTATCTGCGGCAGGGGGAATTTCCCGTATTTCAGTATGGCATCGAACGAAATAATCCTGCTTCCTTCCTCCCTGGTCCCCGGAACGATCCTGTAGTCGGAAGCCCTGTAGGTGGAGGCGACCAGGTCAGGATACGGAAATTCCTCAAGAGCCTCGGTGACAGGCCTCAAAGCCAGGTTGATACTGTCATTCCTGGAGATCTTGAATGCTCCGGGACGCAGGTCAAGGGCATACATCGTCTTCTGTGTATCCCTGAGCGCCAGCTTCGGATCGGAGAGCTGGAGCGTCTTGCGCGGATATTTCGGAGAGAACCGGAGCGTGTTGCCTCCATCCACCACTGTCTTGCCGAGCCCGAAGGCCAGGTTGACTATGCCATCGTTCGCCTTCTCTCCACCGATAGGATAGAAATTGACGGATCTCGCCACTCCGGAGAGCATTGGGTAGTAATAGCCGTTGTGCTCTGTTCCACAGATACTTTGGATGACAACAGCCATCTGCTCTTCACTCAACAGGTTGCCTGTTGTCTGCAGATATGCCCTGCTGCCGTTGAAGAATACGGATGCATAGACGCTCTTTATCGCTTTCTCAAGCATCCTCTGCATCTGCCCCTTGTTCTCGATCATCGGAATCATATAAGTGGAATAGACTCCGGCGAAAGGCTGATAGTTGCTGTCTTCCAGCTTGGAGCTGGAACGGACGGCAAGAGGGGAGTTGACTGTCGCGATGAATGCCTTCAGCTCCTCGACAAGGGCTGCAGGGAGCCTTGATGCCACGAAATCCGAAAGTATCTCGTCATCGCTGATATCCGAATCAATGACGTACTGCAGGTCATTCTCGATAATGAACTGGTTGAAATATTCTGTCGCGACGACAACCGTACGGGGGACGGATATCTTCACCTTGTCATATTTCTTCGTCAGCGCATATTTCTGTATAAGCGAATTGAGGAATCCCAGCCCTCTGGCCTTGCCTCCCAGAGAACCTTCCCCCATTCTTGCAAACCATATATACTCCTCGTATGTATCCTTGTCGAAATGGGCAATTATACCCCTGCCGGTCAGGACATGGTAGTCGTGTATCTGCTGCACTATATATTCCCTGAGATCCTTGACAGAAGAGAAATGACTGTCCTGTACCGCCTTGAAACTGTGCGCAAGAGTGAAAAGCCCCCTGGAAAAGAACCATTTCGAGAACTTGTCCCTGGAAGTGTTGTACAGCAGGACATTGTCAGGAATGATACTTATTATGTTCTCGAGATCCTTGAGGCTCGAGGCCCTGCCGTATTCTATCCTGTCGGCATCCCTGAAGACAAAGTCTCCGAAGCCGAACTCATCGCTGATGTATTCAGTCAGCTGCATCATCAGGGTCTTGGAATATTTTCTCAGGAATTCGGCGCCGAGACCGGCCGCGATATTCTGGACTGTCTCCTGGGAAGACTGCAGAAGCACAGGCATATTCGGGTCATCCGCCTTGATCGTCCTTACAAGGTCAATGCCGGCATCAAGCTTCTCCGTATCAGGGGAGTCGCCTTTGCGGATGACAAAGCCGACATCCGAAATCACCCCGAGCAGGTTATGCTTGTATTTTCCGTACATCCGCATTGCATCCTCATAGTTGGTCGCCAGAAGAATCTTCGGGCGGGAACGTTTCCTCACCTTGCGGTGCTGCTCGTTGAACGTGTCTTTCAGAAATTCGGCGCTCTGCTTGAGCACAAGCCTGTACAGCTCCGGCAGATAGGTGGAATAGTACCTGACAGAATCCTCCACCAGAAGTATCGCCTGTACTCCTACGCCCAGGATGTCATCATCCGCGTTGGCCTGGTCCTCGAGAAGCTTGATAATGGCGACAATGAGATCTGCATTGCCGTGCCAGCTGAACACGTAGTCGATATACGAAGTATCGTGCATCGATATGTTCTTGTATATCTCTCTGGAGAAATGTGTCAGAAGGACAAACGGTATGGAGTCGGTCTTCTCCTTGAGTTTCCTTGCGAACGAGAAGACATCCTTGTCCCCGGCGTTGTACATACAGATCACCATATCTATGGCGCCGCTTCTGTCCACAATGGCTTCCGCCTCGGCTGAAGTCCTGGCCCAGATGAAACGCGGCGGATTGCTGATATTCAGGTCGATGTATTCACGGTAGATCTGCGTCTCGATCTGACCGTCCTCTTCCAGGATAAAAGCATCGTAGTTGCTGCATATGATAAGGATCTCCCTGATCCTGCGTTTGATCAGAGATGCATAGTCAGGAGTCTTGAGCTCTTTCAGACTTACCGGTTCTATTGTATTCATTATGTGTCCGTTTAATCAGGCATGCGGGGCATTGTCAGAGTCCGTGCTGAAGTCTGCGCCTGAATTCCGCGACAGTCACGGCTGTCGCTACAGCGACGTTCAGGGATTCCGACCCGGGTTCATTATGGGGGAAAGGGGGTATGAACAGCCGTTTCGAGACGGTGTCCGCGACTCCGGAGGAAATCCCTTCAGACTCGTTGCCCATCACCACCATTACAGGGGCGCCTTCTCCTGTCTCTATGGAGCAGCTGTAGATATCCTCTCCATCAAGGAAAGTCCCGTAGACACAGCCGCCGGCATCAATGAATCTGCGTGCAGTGTCTTCAAGGCTGCAATAATGGACTTCCACCCTGAAGAGAGCCCCCATTGTAGCCTGGACAACTTTCGGATTGAAGACATCCACTGTGTCCTCGCTTGCAAATATAGCATTTATTCCGAACCAGTCGGCTATCCTGACGAGAGTTCCGAGATTTCCGGGATCCCTGACCGCATCCAGACCGAGATACAGCCCTTCAGAAGGGACGCCGGCCGGCTTCGCATCCGGCTTCCTCACCACGGCAAGAACCGGGGATGGTGTCGCAAGCTGGCTGATACGGGCCATCGTATCATAGCCGATCTCATCTCTCCGATACACCTTCTCTATATGGAACCCCGACCTCAGGGCCTCATCCACCAGCTTCTCACCTTCGACCGTAAACAGTCCGTATTCATCCCGGAATTTCTTCCGGGACAAGGATCTGATCCTTTTTATCTCATTATTTGATATAGATGCATTCATCAATATCCGAGTATCTTCAGCATTGATTTGTACGTCTGTTCCTTGCTGAAAAGCTTGGTATAGTATTCCCCGTCTTCATCCTTGTCGATGATAATATGTTTCGGGGCAGGCTGGAGGCAGTGCTGTATCCCTCCGTAACCCGAGATGGACTCCTGATATGCACCGGTGTGGAAGAATCCTATATAGAGAGGATCCTCCTGGTTCTCTATCTTGGGCAGGAAGATCGCATTGGCGTGGGCATCCGCGTTATAATAGTCCTGACTGTCGCACGTCAGGCCTCCAAGGAAGACCCGCTGGTATTTCTCGTTCCATTTATTGACAGGAAGAAGGATGAACCTCTGCTTGATCCCCCATGTGTCCGGCAGGGTGGTCATGAATGAATTGTCGATCATATACCATCTCTCCCTGTCGTTCTGCTGCTTGACATCGAGTATCTGGAATATGGTAGCCCCGGATTCACCGACGGTGAAGCTGCCGAATTCCGTGAAGATGTTCGGCTCATCCACTCCTCTGGCATTGCACATCGTCTTGATCTGGTTTATGATCTCTTCCGCCATATATTCGTAGTCATAATCCATAGCAAGCGAATTCTTGATAGGGAATCCTCCCCCTATGTTCAGGGAATCGAGTTCAGGACAGAGGGCCTTGAGGTCGCAATACACATTGACGCACTTGGACAGCTCGTTCCAGTAATATGCGGTATCCTTGATCCCGGTATTTATGAAGAAATGCAGCATCTTGAGATGGAACTTGCTGCTCTTGCTTATCACGTTTGTATAGAAAGGAACTATGTCACTGTACCTGATCCCGAGCCTTGATGTATAGAAATCAAAGGTCGGCTCCTCCTCGGATGCAATCCTGATTCCAAGGTTGATCGGCAGGTCGATAAGGTCATTGAGCTGGTCGAACTCGTGCATATTGTCCAGGATAGGGATAATGTTCCTCCAGCCGGCATTGACAAGATTGGATATGTTGTCGATATAGGAAAGCTTCTTGAAACCGTTGCAGATGACAAAGAGATCCTTGTTCACAACTCCCTCTGCCTCAAGAGCCTCTATCAGGTTAAGGTCGAACGCGGAAGATGTCTCGAGGTGAATGTCATTCTTCATTGCCTCCCGGAGCACGAACTCGAAATGTGAACTCTTTGTGCAGTAGCAATAGTGGTATGAACCCTTGTAGTCCACCTTGGCCATTGCTACATTGAACATTCTCTTGGCTCTCTGGATCTGGGATGATATCTTGGGAAGGTATGTGATCTTCAGAGGTGTACCGTATTGATTGATTATGTCCATCATATTGATGTCGTGAAAATAGAGTATCCCGTTCTCTACACGGAATTCATCCTGCGGGAACTCGAAAGTCTGGTCAATCAGATCAATGTACTTGTCCTTCATTTTCCTAATCCAATTAAGTTACTTTGAATGAAATCACACAATCCGGCTCACCCGGATATCACTTCAGGGCGCAAATATATCATATATATTTCTGTATTCACAAATATTTATGGCAAAATTTTGACTTTACACCATAAAGAGATACATTTGCAGGATGTAATTCTGGTGATGGAAGGTATAGGAAGGATTGCTGCTACAGGCGTTTTGCTGCTTACGGTTCTTTCCTGCAGCACTACCCGTGTACTGCAGGATGGAGAATATCGCCTTGCCCGCAACAAAGTAGAGGTCACCAATGATAACAAGTTCAATCTCAACGAGATAGAGCCTTATCTCAAGCAGAAGCCCAACTCATATCTCATATTCGGATGGAATCCTTTCCTGAATGTGTACAACTGGCAGAACGGGAAAGACGGAGGCTGGGACAGGTTCGTCAGGAAGATAGGGGTCGCTCCGGTCGTATATGATCCGGAAGAAGTGGAGAACTCCATCGAGAATGTATTGAATCATCTTGAATATCTCGGATACTACGGCTCGGACATAAGTACAGGCATTGAAGTAAGGAGGAAGAAAGTCAAGGTGAACTACAAGGTGAACCTGGGCAGGAGATTTCCGATCAGCAGCATAAGTTATCATCTGCCGGACGGCGAGCTTGCGGAGGAATTCCTGGCCGATACGGCCAATGTCACGGTAAGACCGGGGGATTTCCTCTCTGAAAGCGCCCTGGAGGCAGAGAGCGAACGTTCCAGCAGGCATCTCCGCAATAAAGGGTTCTACGGATTCAGCAAGAACTATTTCTTTTTCGAGGCTGACACCCTCTCCGTACCCGGATACGCATCTCTCGATATGACAATCAACGAATACACAAGAAACGAGACAGCGAAAGATGCAAGACCGTTCCGCAAGTTTATGATAAACGATGTCACAATATCATATCCGCAGAAACTGAAAATCAGGGAGGAGGTGCTGCGCAATCTCAACACGATAACTCCCGGTGAAATATACAGCGAGACCGACATAAGCAATACATATTCGAGAATGTCCTCGCTGAGGATGTTCAACGGTATAAACATAGAGATGGAACCGGTGGACTCGAACCTTGTCGACTGCTCCATCGACCTGTCCCAGTCCAAGCTGCAGGGCTTCAAGGTCAACCTCGAGGCCTCCATCAACTCATCCGGGCTTTTCGGTGTATCCCCGCAGCTGTCCTATTACCACAAGAACATATTCCGCGGAGGAGAATGGCTCAACCTGAGCTTCATGGGCAATTTCCAGATGATGTTCAACAGTTCCGTGAGATCGAACGAATTCGGTGTGTCCGCCGGACTCAGCTTCCCTAAATTCCTGGGACTGCCGTACCGTCTGTTCGACGGACCCGCGATACCGAGGACGGATGTGAACGTCTCGTACAATTACCAGAGCAGACCGGAATATACAAGGAACATCATCTCGACATCGTATGGTTACAACGGAAGCTACGGAGGCAGATTCTATTATCAGATATTTCCGATACAGCTCAATATAGTGAGACTGTTTGACCTCGATCCGGGTTTCTACAACTCCCTGGCCAGCGACCCTTTTATGAGGAACGCCTACCAGGACCACTTTGACCTGGGACTCAGCAGCACGCTGTACTACACTACAAACTCCGATGTCAATCCGAAGACATCGTATTTCTATTCAAGGCTCCAGTTTGACATTTCCGGCAATATCCTCAGCGCTTTCAAGCCTCTTATGACAAAGGATGCCTCCGGAGCCGGAATGATATGGAACACTCCTTATTCCCAGTATGTCAGGGCGGAACTGACACTCGGCAAGACCTGGAGATTCGGCCGGAGCAACGGACAGTCCATCGCCGCCAGACTGCTTGCAGGAGCGGGATATGCATACGGCAATTCGACAGCCCTCCCTTTTGAAAAACATTTCTATGCCGGAGGGGCAAACAGCCTGAGAGGCTGGCAGGCACGCACTGTCGGGCCGGGACTCGCGCTGCCGGATGAGACCTTCCTCATCCCCAACCAGACAGGAGACCTGAAACTGGAGGCAAATATCGAATACCGGTTCCCTCTCTTCTGGAAAATGGCAGGAGCTGCATTTGTCGATGCCGGAAACGTGTGGACATTCAGGGAGAGCGGCACTGAAGGACATTCTTCCAGACTGACAGGGGAGACATTTGCAGAAAGTATAGCGGCAAACTGGGGACTCGGCATCAGACTCGACCTCGACTTCCTCATCATCCGGGTGGACATGGGAATGAAGATCCATGACCCGGCCAGGGAACAGAAATGGCTCAGGCCTGGACAGTGGCTGAAAAGAGATGGATACGCCGTACATTTCGGTGTCGGATATCCGTTCTAGGTTCCGGTTCTGAAAATTACTCCTCTTATTCTGCGGATTATAAAAATTTTATCATAACTTTGACAGTCTGAAATCACGATATAGGTTATGGCTCTGATAAACTGCAAAGAATGCGGACAGATGGTTTCTGATGCCGCGAAGGTGTGCCCGCATTGCGGTGCGCCCGTGATCCGAGATGTGTTCTGTCCGAAATGCGGGACAATGGTACCGGAAAACGTAAGATACTGCCCTGCCTGCGGAAACGCAATTTCTCCATTGTCAACGATGCAAGCCAAAGACAAGACCATAGCAGGGATTCTTGCCATATGTCTCGGAGGACTCGGCATACAGTATTTCTATCTGGGAAAGACTACCGCAGGGATTCTCACCATCGTGATATCGCTCTTTTCCTGCTATATATGGTCAGTCCTTATGGTGGTGCAGGGAATAATGATGCTCACAATGTCCGAAGAGAGTTTCAGGGAAAAATTCGTCGACACCGACAAGACATTCCCTCTTTTCTAAAAATTGAACTATGTATTGCAAGAAATGCGGAACAGAACTGCCTGAAGGAGCGAGATTCTGTACAGCCTGCGGCCAGGACCAGACCGGGAACATTACGGACACTGACACTCCGTGGAGACGGCCCTCCGGAAGCCGCCCATCCACATATCTGCCTCTGGCTATCATCGTCACCATATGCTGCTGCATCCCTTTCGGCATAATATCCATCCTCTATGGGGCGAAGGTGGACTCCTGCTGGAATTCCGGCAATGAGGCGGAAGCGCGTGAGAATTCCAGAAAGGCGAGGAACTGGGCACTGTGGGGGATAGCGATATATGCTGTCATCTTCATCGTCTACTGGGCTCTGGTGGCATTCGGAGCATTGAGCGGGATATGGGCGCTCGACTGGCTTATGAATGACGGCAGTCCAATATACAATATCGCATTTCCGTTGCGCAGCATATAACTGCAATGCAGATCCCCCGGAAATATTGCAGGCAGCATACTGCAGTCTTATTCGTCATATTTGCCGCCGCCATATCTGCAGCCGTCACCATATATCTCAGATATGACCCTGAAACCTCTTCGTTTTTCCCGAAATGCCCTTTCCTCCTCCTGACCGGACTCGAATGTCCCGGCTGCGGCTCCCAGAGGGCGATACACAGCCTGCTGAACGGAGATCTCCCGGCAGCTGTCCACTACAATCTGCTCCTTGTGTCGAGCATTCCTTATCTCGTATCTGTAGCAGTACTCGAGGTAATATGGTGTATATTAAGCCGCATCAGGCTGTCCGGCAGAATAAACGAATCCTGCATTAAAGCAGTTTCAAAAATGAGGGAGACCCTATGCAGCGGGAATGCAGCCAGAATCATACTGGCCATCATTATATCTTTCTGGATTTTCCGCAACTTTACCCCAGCTTTCTGACGGGCGACGGCATCACGGATTACTTCTTATAGTATTTAGGCCAGAGGGAAGCCAGCCTCTCCGCCATATTCTGTTCCGTCCTGCTGGTGTCGGCCGGTTCATATATGGTGGTGCCTGACAGTTCTGAAGGCATAAATTCAAGATCAGTCCAATGTCCCGGATAGTCGTGTGCATATCTGTATCCATCTGCATATCCAAGGTCCTCCATCAGCCTGGTGGGAGCATTTCTCAGATAAAGCGGCACAGACGCTGTCTGGGTCTCTTTCGCCAGGGAGAGAGCCTTGTCTATTGCAAGATACGCCGAATTGCTCTTCTGTGAGCAAGCAAGATAGATGGTTGTCTCGGAGAGTGGTATCCTTGCCTCTGGCATACCGATATTATGCACGATCTGGAAACAGGCATTGGCCAGCAGCAGTGCATTGGGATTGGCAAGTCCGATGTCTTCCGCCGCCAGGATGCACAGTCTGCGGGCGATGAAAAGAGGGTCTTCACCACCGGCCAGCATCCTTGCCAGATAATATACGGCGGCATTCGGGTCCGATCCCCGGACACTCTTGATAAATGCAGAGATTATGTCATAGTGCATCTCTCCGCCCTTGTCATAGAATGCTATATTCTCCTGCAGACATGCTGTCACGACCTTGTTGTCGATCACTATCTTTTCATCAGGAGAGAAGGAACCGGTGACAATCTCCAGAATGTTCAGAAGTTTCCGTGCATCCCCTCCGCTGTGACGGAACAGCGCTCCCGTCTCCGTCACGGATATCTCCCTGGTCCGGAGAATCTCGTCTGTATGTATCGCCCTGTTCAACAGTTCCTCGAGATCAGATGGTTCAAGCGGCTTCAAGACAAAGACCTGGCATCTTGACAAGAGGGGAGAGATGACCTCGAATGACGGATTCTCCGTGGTCGCTCCTATAAGAATGACCGTCCCATCTTCGACAGCTCCGAGAAGGGCGTCCTGCTGAGACTTGCTGAAACGGTGTATCTCGTCGATAAAAAGGACAGGAGCACTGCCTCCGGAGAACAGATTGCTGTCCCTTGCCCTGTCGATGACATCACGCACATCCTTGACTCCGGCACTTACTGCCGAAAGCGTATGGAATTCCCTGTCGAGGGAATGCGCGACTATCCTGGCGAGAGTGGTCTTGCCTACTCCGGGAGGTCCCCAGAGTATGAAAGAGGACAGATTGCCCGTGTGGATCATATTCCACAGTATGCTTCCTTTCCCGACCAGATGCCTCTGTCCTACATACTGGTCAAGGGTCTCCGGCCTCATCCTCTCCGGCAGAGGGGGAAGCATCCTGTTCATTACTGTATTGTCTGTCACTGCCATAACTTTCAGTTCCGGCCGGAATGCCTTCCAGAAGCAGCAATCACCGGCCATGATTGGCAAAGTTACGATATTTTTGTTAAATTCGCGGCTGCAAAACGGACTTGGATATGTTTGAGAAGAAGACAAAGATAATATGCACGATTTCTGACATCAACTGCGAGACGGACTTTATCAGGATGCTCTATGAAAGCGGAATGAATGTAGCAAGGATCAATTCCGCCCACGCATCGATAGAAGGGGCGCAGCGTATAGTGGACAACGTAAGGGCCGTATCGGACAAGATCGCTATCCTTGTCGATACCAAGGGGCCCGAAGTAAGGCTTACAGCGATGGAATCCGCCGTCGGCTTTGTCGTCAACGCCGGTGACTGGATAGAGATACACAACGGTCCTGACAGATTCTGCACATCCAGGGTGCTCTATACTACCTGCGCTGATTTTGTAGGCGACGTCCCCGTAGGAGCGCACGTGCTGATCGATGATGGCTCTGTCGATCTGTTCGTGACGGGAAAGGAAGGGGACAAGCTGCTGTGCGAAGTACAGAACAGCGGAGTGATCAAGGGAAAGAAAGGCGTCAACGTACCGAATGTGCATATATCTCTGCCTGCCCTGAGTGCAAAAGACAGGAAATTCGTGCAGTGGGCCATCGATGCTGACATTGATTTCATTGCCCATTCCTTTGTCAGAGGCAAGGAGGACCTTATCGAGATACAGAAGATACTTGATGAGCAGAACAGCCACCTGAAGATCATTTCCAAGATAGAGAACCAGCAGGGTGTGGACAATATCGAGGAGATACTGTCACACAGCTACGGGGTGATGGTCGCAAGGGGAGACCTCGGGGTGGAGATACCGGCGGAAAGAATTCCTATCATCCAGAAGGACATAATCCAGATCTGCCGTGCCCGCAAGAAACCCGTGATCATCGCCACCCAGATGCTTCACAGTATGATAGAGAACCCGCGTCCGACGAGGGCGGAAGTGACGGATGTGGCAAACGCCATTTTCCAGAGCACCGATGCCATAATGCTCAGCGGAGAGACTGCAAGCGGCAAATATCCGGTGGAGGCAGTCAAGACAATGAGCCGGATAGCGAAGGAAATAGAGAAGTCCATAGACATATCGCTTGACCTTCACCTGGAAAAGGTGCACAAGCCTATAGCGGCGGTGCTTGCCCGTTCGCTTGTCGCATCCACCAGGGAACTCCCTGTCAAGGCGATAATCTTCGACACATGGACAGGACGGACAGGCCGCTACCTCGCCGAATCGAGACCCAAGGTTCCTATCTACGCAATGTGCTACAACGCTTCCACAATGAGGGAGCTTAACCTGACGTATGACATATACGCATACAAGTTCGAGATACAGAAGAACAAGGAGGATATGGTGAAGAATTCCATCAGGATCCTGGAAGAAGATGGCCGTATACAGAAAGGCGATCTCGTCGGTTTCATCGGAGGAAGCTTCAATGATGAACTCGGAGCTACATATATGGAATTCAAATATGTATAGACGAGATGAACTGTTCCGGGATCATAGCGGCGGCGGCAGTCGCTCTGGCAGCCTCCGGAAGCATCGCTGCCCAGACAAGAAGCGTAGGGGCGGTATTCGCTCCTGACAGGTCTGGAATCAGCTGGCAGAATTCCGTAGACAGCACCACCTTCTGGAACCTGGACATCGCCGTGGACTATGGCGGACGTATGCTCGGACAGCCATATCTGCCTGGTGCACGAATCTCTGTAGGGTACAATTTCATCCTGTGGGAAAAATCAGGAAGGGCAGGACATTCAATGGCCTATGCCGGACCTGGAATATGCGCCGGATATCTGCCGGATAAAGGCTATGCCCACGGAGGGATGGCCGGAATTTCCGGAAACGCAGGATATGAATACAGTTTCAGATGCCCTGTAACATTGACACTGAGCATTTCCCCCACACTCGGCATCCATCTTCACAATGCCGACCGCGGACTTCAGCTGGCCACATTCAGAAACGGACTGCTATGGTCGCTGGCTCCACAGGCCGGAATCCGCTACCGGATAGGAGCCGGCGGAGGGCATAAGAATTTCAAATATGACACGCCCGGCACCATAGAAAATGAAAAAACGACCGGATACAGAGCCGTGAAACTGACATTCGGGGTCGAATGGGACTACGTGTCGACTGTAGCGAACATATACCATCATAATTTCAGGGCACAGGAAGGCTACAGGAGAAACGACAAGGACATTATGATAATGTATGCCGGCAACGGAGCGATACTTGGCCATATCGGGGCTGATTTCGGCAGGCACTACAACCTGTCCGTATACGCCGGCTATGAGGGTATCACCGATGGATTTGCCGTATTCCCGGTGTCCTTAAGGAATACATTGCTGTTCGGAAAGGACGTGCGGCTGCCACGCTGGCTATGCTATATAGACGCCGGGTACGGGTTTACGGATATGGATGACTCCGTATGCATAACAGGCAGGGCAGGATGCGGGTACAGGCTGCCTCTGTCGGAAAGGGTGAAACTGGATTTTCTCCTTTCATACAGATTGTCGTACGCCGAGATCCCGTTCAGCGATGAAGGCGGCACCGTATCGGCCGACAGGATAATGCGGAACAATAACATCCTCAATGCCATCAGTTTAGGAATAGGGATAACATTATAAGACAGAAATATTATGAAAATCTCAGAAAGAATAGGATATGTGGGAGTCAACGACCACATCAAGACAATATTCGAGGGGCTCTGGCCTCTGCCGTTCGGTGTATCGTATAACTCATACATTGTGTCCGGCGAGAAGACAGCGCTTATAGACACCGTTGAAGCCGGATTCTCCGAAGAATATCTCGGAAAGATAAAGTCCATGATCGGGGACAGAAAGATCGACTATCTGGTGGTCAATCATATGGAGCCGGACCATTCCTCAAGTATGGAATTCATACGGCGGCAGTATCCGGAAATCCGTATCGTCACCAACGCAAAGGCTGTTCCTATGATTGCAGGCTATTACGGGATCACCGACAACATCATTGTCGTGAAGGATGGAGAGAGCCTTGATCTTGGCGGGGCGGTGCTTACATTCTATATGACTCCAATGGTCCACTGGCCTGAAACAATGATGACATACCTCAATGAGGAGAAGACGCTTTTCTCAGGAGATGCGTTCGGGACCTTCGGGGCGGTCGATGGGGATATCCGCGACAGCTTCGGGGCAAGGCTGTGCGGCTGGCTCGGCGGACAGTCCGACACCTTCAGTGAATTCAGCAGCGAGATGACCAGATATTATTCCAATATCGTAGGCAGATACGGCATACCTGTACAGAACGCACTCAAGAAGCTGTCATCAATAAAGACGGAACGTATATGCAGCACTCACGGTCCTGTCTGGGAGAAGCAGATTCCGGAAGTCGTATCAATGTATGACAGTCTCAGCAGATATGAAGGAGGAAGGGGAGTATGCATTGTATATGCATCTATGTACGGAAATACAGCTATGGCAGCCAAGGCTCTTGAAGCCGAACTCATAAGGAGGGGAGTGCCTGCCGCAGTCCACGACCTCAGTCACGAAAACCTGTCATACGCATACAGGGATGCCTTCCGTTTCGACACACTGGCTGTCGGATCACCGACATACAATAACGAGATATTCCCTCCCGTGGCAGCCTTTATGTCAGGGATAAAGGCACGGATGCTGAAGAACCGCCGTTTCTTTGCGTTCGGTTCATACACCTGGGCCGGTGGAAGCGTAAAGCTCCTTAACGAAGAAGCCCTGAAACTGGGTTTCGGGCTTCTGTCGGATGGAGCTGCATTTGCACAGGGATATTCCCCGGAGAAATGCGATATGTCAGCAGCTGCCGCCCTTATGGCCTAAGGCGGCGGCTGTCATACAGTCAGTCTCTGCTGTCTCCAAGATGCCTGAGCTTGCTCAGATTGAATGTCAGTCCAAAATTGAGGCTGACATTCGCTTTATTGTAAGGGACAGAGGATATCGCCAGCCCCTCCACTATAGGAGGCGTCACATTCCAGAAAATATTGTCTGTCCCAAGGAATATGCCTACACCAGGGAAATCAAGGCTGAGGGCAGCCCCCCAAGATGAGCCGTGGTTGGATATACCGTAATTGGTGGAGAATTCAAACCATTTGACTGGATGGACGTTGACGAAGAACCTCCCTTCATACTTCGAGTACGGACCGCTGAAACGATTGGAATAGAGGAATCCCGCCGAAAGTTTCCTGTAGAAAGGCAGCTTGTATTCAGCCCCCAGATTGAGTGTGGCGGTGAGCATCTCGGCCTTTCTGGACGTCCCTTCATCCTTGTACATCCTTATCAGTTCCTTCAGATCTTCACCCAGGGCATTCAACTGGTTGTCAATGGAATTCTCGCTGTCTGGATTATTGATCGCGATATTATCGAAACCGTCAAACATCCATGGCTGCTGATTGTCCGTATGAGCGGTAATGGCATTGCCACATGTCATAAAACCGAGATCTACTACCGCTGCCGATAGTGTAAGTCCGTCTATCAGTTCATATGTCGCACCGAGATCGATGGCGGCTCCATAGCCGATACCTCCGGTAATCTGCCTGATGATCGAATTGACATCATCGCCATCTTCGAATTCGAAAAGCGAGATGGAATTGAAGTCGATCTCGTTGCTGCCGGCCTTTGTCCCGACATCAAGTCCGGGAGCGGCCGCATACAGGGATCCGTTCGCCTCCACTCTCCACTGCTCTCCATCCATATTCACCCTCATATTGTCAATCCTTGCCTCCGCATCGATCAGTCCGACAAGGAACTTGACCTTCGCTCCGATATTCAGCCTCTCCGTGATGCTGTGTGAATGACCGACAGCAAGCTCCATATAACTCCTGGCCCTGACTCCGAGATTACTTATATTATAGGACTGGCTCTGTCCGACATTCTTCATAAATGAGAAGAGGTCTTTCGGAAGATTGACTGCAGCCGACAACTTTACGTTGAGTTCAACTGTCGTGAAACCGTTCTTCCCCCATACTCCCGTGGACATCAGGTTTTCCGATATGTCTGCTCCGAAGACATTCTTTCTGCGGAGCTTGCCGAGGAACTCATCCGCACTGACAGCGCTGTTCATGAATGTAGTCAGCTGACCATCGACCGGGTAGAGGAAAGTGCTGATACCCATATTGCTTCTGGTTGCGAGACTTACATTGCCGATACCCAGCGAAAGATAGTTTCTGGAACTTGCAAAGGCCGGATTGATCTGATGCCTGAACTTGTAACCCTCAGTAAAATAAGCAGAATTCAGCTGCTGTGCAGAAGCGAGGGCGCACGATGCTATTGCTGAAATGAATATTATATATATCTTTTTCATTGTCTGTCAATTGTTAAAATTGTGTGCTAACTCCTCCCTTGATGTTGACGCTGATATCCTTGAGCTGGATTCCCTGGTTCTCGTTCAGGGCGACCCCGGCGAATCCGCTGCCGCAGCTTCCCTTGAGGTCAAGACGAAATCCATCGAGCTTCATCAGGCTTTCCCTGTCCGCCCTTATTCTGATCACGGCAGGAGACTCGGATGGAGAGCCGACATTGCCAGCCCCTACCGTCACGGCGGAATTACCCTCGATACCCGTAAGCTCTACATCTATCCCTGAACCGATTACATTGCCATCCTTGTCGATAGGGGAGGCTGCCACTGAAAGGTCAAGCGGAATCTCATTGACAAATGTCAGGAATACGGAAGCTTCCGAGAAATCTATCTCGAGCGAACCGTTATCGTCCGATGATGATGGGTTCAGAGTCTCGTTGAGCCCCGTGATAT
>JADIMI010000054.1 GCA_017694845.1 Candidatus Cryptobacteroides intestinavium | reverse complement strand
GGAAGTGCCCCGGGCAGGGATGCCCTTCTTGAGAGGATTGCCTCGCTGGCTGATTCTATGGATGCCCGGTGTGGCGTGGCGGTGATTTTTGACGATGGAGACACTCTGTCATATACAGGCGGTCATTTCTGGATTGACGGTTCAGCCTCCGGCCGGTTTTTGCTCCCTGATGATTCCGGTCGGTTTTCTGTGCCTGAAGCCTCCTGCCGCGTCCCGGAGTCTGATGCCTCATGTGTGTTTCCTGTGCCTGATGCTTCCGGTAGATTTCCGGTGGCGGCATCTCCCGGTGAATGCTTCCCTATGGCGAGCGTCTTCAAGTTCCATCAGGCGCTGGCTGTATGCGACAGACTTATGAGATCCGGAGTGTCTTTGGATACTGAGGTGTCTGTCGGAAAGGCTGATCTTGCGGAGAATACCTGGAGTCCGCTCAGGGATGAGTATCCATATGGAGGCAGGTTCACTTACGGAGAGCTTCTTGCCTATACTCTGCAGCAGAGTGACAACAATGCCTGTGACTTTCTTTTCCGTACAGTCTGTGATGTCAGCCGGACAGACAGCTATATCAGGTCGCTGGGGATAGATGATTTTGCAATAGCCTGTGATGAGGAAACGATGCACGATGATCTGTCTGCCTGTTACAGCAACTGGACTACCCCTCTTGCGGCCGCTGCCTTGCTGGAGAAATTCTACAGCGTCAGGGATTCCAGTGAATACACCGGCTATGTCTGGAAGCTGATGTCTGACTGCCGGACAGGGCAGAACAGGATACCGGGACATATTTCCGGCAAGGTGTCGCAGATCGCCCACAAGACGGGAACGGGAGATATAGACGCTGATGACAGGATCATGGCTGTCAATGATATCGGAGTGGTGCTGCTGCCGGATGGCCGCCATTATTCCATTGCAGTCTTTGTCTCTGATGCTGCGGCCGGTATGGAGGAATGCGAAGAGTTCATCGCCAAGGTATCTGAAGCCGTATATGAATATGCAGTCGGGCGGTAGGATGAAACCGGTTATGGAACAGCCATACTTATTGTAGTGACTTCCGCTGTAATTCTGTGCCGCAGTCCCGAAGAAACAACTGATCTGCCATTTCTGGCGGCTTCCTGTCTAAGGGAGCGTCAGCGAAGAATCTGTGTCTCGCGAGATATGCACCGGAGATCCGTGATATACGCTCCCGGTGGCATCATCGGGATGCATATCTCCACTAAAATGTTGAGATATGCGCCGGCAACCCTCAATATACGCTTTTAGTGACATCCTGCCTGCGCATATCTCCTTTGGAATCACCGTTGGCTGCCAATGTGGAGAACCAATGAGGTACTCCAGATCCTTCACTCCGCCTCCGGCTCCGTCTGTGGTGACAAAACCGACTGTGTTCAGGATGACAGAAGGGATGAATCCTTAGCCCCACCTGCCGGGATGAAACAAAAAAGACAGCCACATTGCTGTAACTGTCTTTCGGGCGGTGGAGATAGACGGATTCGAACCGACGACCCCCTGCTTGCAAAGCAGGTGCTCTAGCCAACTGAGCTATACCCCCATTGCGGCTGCAAAGGTATATAAATTTTCTTAATCGGCAAATTTTCCTCGCCGGAAACTTATCTGTTTTTTGTCCGATTCTGTTTTTCTGGTTTGGAAATATCAGTCTGTCAATGATATACAGAAAATACCCGTACTTATGTATGAGGTGGAAACAAGGGTGGCAGAGGGCGTATCTTGTTCCGTCAGGACAGGATATGTGCAGATGAGGCAGTGTATCGCCGGATGGAAATAAATGTTATCTTTGTCAGCTGTTTCTGATATATGTTCTGAATATATAGGAGTTATACGAAATGAAAGTGAAGATAGTGAACAGGTCTGCGTGGCCTGTACCGGCTTATGCGACCGCTCAGTCGGCAGGTATGGATCTCAAGGCTGATATTGCCGAACCGGTAGTGCTCGCGCCTCTGCAGCGGGCAATGATCCCGACCGGGCTTTCGATAGCCCTTCCCGATGGATCAGAGGCGCAGGTAAGGCCACGGAGCGGACTGGCAGCGAAATACGGGGTGACGGTCCTGAATTCCCCGGGGACGATAGATGCTGACTACAGGGGGGAGATCAAGGTGATACTTGTAAATCTTTCCGACCAGCCGTTCACTGTCAGTCCCGGCGAGAGGATCGCCCAGCTGGTTATAGCGAAGTACGAGAGAGTGGTCTGGGATGAGGTGGATGTACTCGATGAGACGGACAGGGGAGAGGGAGGATTCGGCAGTACAGGACGCTGAAGTACTGCTGACAATTTATGTGCATAAAGATGACCGGACGTATGGATATGGTGTTTTTGTACGACAGGTATAAGGAATGCGGAGGCAGGGTGACGACCGACAGCCGCAGGATATGCGGAGGAGAAATGTTCTTCGCATTGAAAGGTGAGAATTTCGACGGAAATGAATATGCGTTGAAGGCACTTGAGGCAGGGGCTGCGTATGCAGTGGTGGACAAGGATGCGGCAGCTGTGAAGTCTGCATCCGGAGATATGTCTTCCAGACTGATTCCTGTAGATGATACACTGGCCGCCCTCCAGTCTCTTGCGAGATGGCACCGTTCGATGACATTTGTAGATGGAAAGCCTCTGCCTGTGATCGCCCTTACAGGGACCAACGGAAAAACCACTACGAAGGAGCTCGTGAAAGCTGTTCTGGAGACGAAATATAAGGTGACTGCCACAGAAGGCAATCTGAATAACAGTATCGGTGTTCCTCTGACATTGTTGAAGATCGATGAGGACACGCAGATAGCAGTCGTGGAGATGGGGGCAAGTCATCCTGGTGATATAAAGGAACTCGTGTCTGTGGCTCTTCCTACGTACGGTCTGATAACGAATGTGGGCAAGGCGCATCTTCTCGGGTTCGGCAGCCTTGAAGGAGTGATGGCGGCCAAAGGTGAACTTTATGACTATCTCCAGAGGACAGCGGACAAGGCGTTCGTGAATGTAGACAACCCGTATCTCAGAAAAATGGCTTCGGACAGGCCTGATCTCTCGACAATTCCTTACGGACTTGATTATGAGGGAGCAGAAGTGCTTCCTGCATCTCCTCTGTATCCATATTTAAGGATCAGACTGCAGAGCGCCAAGGTTGTCGAGACAGGGCTTGTGGGGACATATAATGCCGACAATGTGATGGCGGCCCTGGCTGTAGGGCGATATTTCGGGATTCCCGAAGAAGATGCGGTCAAGGCAGTTTCCGGATATGTGCCGAAAAACAGCCGTTCGCAGATGATGAAGACAGCAGCCAATGTACTTATAGTTGATGCGTATAATGCAAACCCTACAAGTATGGCTGCCGCTCTTGACAACCTCGATTCTATCGATGCCGGCAGGAAAGCCGTCATGCTCGGGAATATGCTTGAACTCGGGGATGATTCGGTGAAGGAGCATATCGCAGTCATCGAAAGGCTGTCTCATATCAGTTCTCTCGAATATGCAGTGCTTGTGGGGGATGAATTCAGAAAGGCTCTTGATGCTATGGGAGATGCCGTTCCGGACAATGTAAGCTGGTTCGCAACATCCGATGAGGCTGCCTCCGGTCTGAGCAGGAGGCGGCCTGAAGGCTGCTGTATTCTGGTAAAAGGCTCGAGGGGCTCTATGATGGAGAAGGTGATACCTTCATTGTGATACCTTATGCATTGAGCTCTTCCCAGAGCATATCCTTAAGTTCTTTAAGTCCTTCTCCGGTAATGGATGAGATGAAGATGTGACGGACTCCTTCGGGAATCTGCTTCTCCATATCTGCCTTAAGCTGATCGTCAAGCATATCTGACTTGCTTATCGCCAGAAGACGCCCCTTGTCGAGAAGTTCCGGATTGTATTGCCTGAGCTCGTTGAGAAGTATGCCGTATTCACGTGCAATGTCATCGCTGTCTGCCGGTATCATAAAGAGCAGGATAGAGTTGCGTTCGATATGTCTGAGAAATCTCAGCCCGATGCCTTTCCCCTCGTGTGCGCCTTCGATTATACCGGGAATGTCGGCAATGATGAATGACTTGTCATCATAGTACTTCACGATTCCAAGATTAGGCTCGAGAGTCGTGAATGCGTAATTCGCTATCTTCGGCTTTGCTGCGGTTATGGATGCCAGAAGAGTCGACTTGCCTGCGTTCGGGAACCCGACCAGACCGACATCCGCCAGCACCTTCAGCTCAAGGATGAACCAGCCTTCATTTCCTGGCTCTCCCGGCTGTGAATAGCGCGGGGTCTGGTTTGTGGCTGACTTGAAATTGTTGTTTCCCAGCCCTCCGCGGCCTCCTTTGACCAATATCCTTTCGTCCCCGGCATCCACCAGTTCGAACAGAGTCTCCCCGGTCTCTGCATCCCTGGCAACAGTCCCTGGAGGCACGTCCAGATATATGTCAGCACCGTTTTTCCCGGTCCTGAGCTGTCCGCTGCCTGCCTCTCCATCCTCGGCCTTGATATGTTTCCTGTATTTAAGATGGATAAGAGTCCAGAACTGCGGATTGGCGCGCAGTATGATGTGGCCTCCACGGCCTCCATCCCCTCCATCAGGACCTCCCTTCGGGATATATTTCTCTCTCCTCAGATGCGTCGAACCTGCCCCTCCGTTCCCGGAAGCGCAGAAAATCTTCACGTAGTCTATGAAATTGCTGTCTGGCATATATGCTTATTAATTAATATTTTAAGTGGTTCTTTTGTGCCGCGGATAGGGTAAAAGTAACAAACGAGTAACAAAATTTTCGTGTGTTTTGGCTGAAAACCATATCCATTAATTTGTAAGTTGTATTGGTTTTTTCTGCGGATTTTGGTCGTTCTATCCGGTCGAAAAACCGTGTAACTTCAAAAAAAAGACATCAAAGAACTTTCAGTTTAAATGCTCACTTTCCACGGTGGGAAGCATCATAACATCTTGCAAAGATAGAGATTCTTTTGATGTGGGGATATTATTCTGCTGAAATATTTGGAAAGAAAAAATCCCGCCTCAGCATTGGCTGCCGGGGCGGGATTGATAGGTTAGGTTAAGTTTAGGTCTGTTTCTCTGGAGTAACTGTTATGCTCCAGCATCGGGTTCTGTGGCTGCGGTGAGCTGTGCGAGGGCCATCTGCTCTCCGGTGGTGGTGTCTACGAAGAACCACTTCATGAAGACCTTCGGCGCGGCGTCGCTTGGAGCTCCGTGGCGGGCGTCATACTCTGCCTTGAGGTCGTACTCATCGCTGACC
>JADIMI010000012.1 GCA_017694845.1 Candidatus Cryptobacteroides intestinavium | reverse complement strand
TGTATACACTTTCTCCTTAACATCGTCAAGGCAGGCATCATATCTGTTCGCAATAATTGCATGACTTTGAGTCTTGAACGCAGCAAGATTATTGACGACTTTGCTTCCGAAGAAAGTGCTGCCGTCTTCTAGTGTCGGTTCATAGATAATCACTTGAGCTCCTTTTGCCTTAATGCGCTTCATGACTCCTTGTATGCTGCTCTGGCGGAAGTTGTCGCTGTTGCTTTTCATTGTCAGGCGATACACTCCGATTACACACTCCTTTTCTTCCTTCGGATTGAAATCGCCTTGGTTATAGTAGTCGTAGTACCCGGCCATATGCAATACTCTGTCCGCGATGAAGTCCTTACGCGTCCGGTTCGAGTCCACTATCGCCTGGATCAGGTTCTCCGGCACGTCGTTGTAGTTCGCCAGCAGCTGCTTCGTGTCCTTCGGTAGACAGTAGCCACCGTACCCGAACGACGGGTTGTTGTAGTGGCTCCCGATCCTCGGGTCCAGGCACACCCCGTCGATGATCGACTTCGTGTCGAGCCCCTTCATCTCCGCGTACGTGTCGAGCTCGTTGAAGTAGCTCACACGAAGCGCCAGGTACGTGTTGGCGAACAGCTTCACAGCCTCAGCCTCCGTGCTACCCATAAAAAGAACAGGCACGTCCTCCTTCAGCGACCCCTCCCTGATCAGGGACGCGAAGGTGCGGGCCGCCTCCTCGAGCCTGCCGTCCGCCCTGTCGTACCCGACTATGATCCTGCTCGGGTAGAGGTTGTCGTACAGCGCCTTCGACTCCCGCAGGAACTCCGGCGCGAAGATGATCCTCGGGGTCACGACCCTCATCGTCCCGTCGGACTGCCTCTCCCGGTAAGAGAACCTCTCCCTCACCGAGGCGGTGTACCCAACAGGCACCGTCGACTTGATCACCATCACAGCATCCGGGTTGACCTTCAGCACAAGGTCGATGACCTCCTCCACGTGCGTGGTGTCGAAGAAGTTCCGCTTGCTGTCGTAGTTCGTCGGGGCGGCTATCACCACGAAGTCCGCATCCGAGTACGCCTTCTCACCGTCGAGGGTGGCACTCAGATCGAGCTCCTTCTCCGCAAGGTACCGCTCTATGTAGTCGTCCTGGATCGGGGACTCCCGTCTGTTGATCTTCTCCACCTTCTCCGGTATCACGTCCACCGCCGTCACGTGGTGGCGCTGCGACAGGAGCGTCGCTATCGAGAGTCCTACGTATCCTGTACCCGCGACCGCGATCCTTGCCGGTCTGTTGTTTTCCTTTTCCATATCTTTTCGTTTCTATATTGTCAATTATCTCTCAGTGCCCTGATCCGCCTGGTTTCCCCAATGGGCGCGATTGGGGATGGGTGGTTATTTATTCGTTATCTTTGTCGCTGCCGTATGATCCATAGCCGTAGCCGCCGTATCCGTAGCCATATCCGTAACCATATCCGTACTTGCCGTAGCCGTATCTCCTGGATGTCGATACACCGTTGAGGATAATGGCCATACGGTTGTATTTCTTGTCCTCGTAGAGGTCTTCCACCATAGGCAGGGCCCTCTTGTCCATAATGCCGGCTCGCATTACAAACAGAGAGAAGTCGGCTGACTGCGATATGATGGACGTATCAGCCACGACATCCACCGGAGGGCAGTCGAGGAAGATATACCGGTATTCTGTTTTCAGGGCATCGAGCATCTGGGCGAATCTGTCTGAAAGCAGAAGTTCGGCCGGATTTGGAGGCAGTGAACCTACAGTAAGGATATCCAGATTCTCGTCCACTTTCTGGACAAGCTTGCTGATGTCGCTGTGTTTTCCTACAAGGTAGGAGACTACTCCTTCTCTGTTGCAGTCGAGAGACTTGCCCAATGTGGCCTTTCTCAGGTCGAGGTCTATCATAAGGACTTTCTGCCCCTTGAGAGCCATACTTGCAGCCATATTCATAGTGATGAAGGTCTTTCCCGCATTAGGGTTGAAGGATGTCACCATAATGGTCTGGCAGCCGGATTCTTTCCCGATCATCATATCCAGGTTGGTCCTCAATACGCGGAAGGCTTCGTTGATGCCGTTCCTGTTCCCTTTCCGTACGACAATCTTACAGTTCTGGTTGTCGAACCTGTGTCTTCCGATATTGGCAAGATTCCTTTTGAGAGTGGATCTCATCTGCGGAATCTCCGAGAGGAACGGTATGCTGAGAATGGACAGGTCTTTCTTCCCTTTGACCGTGCTGTCCATCATCCTGTTGAGGAAAAGTATTCCGAACGGGATACCTGCACCGAGTACGATAGCGACGAGCAGTATCATCATCTTGTTCGGGGATACCGGGTTAGGGGAACCGGTAGGGGAGACGATCAGTCGGGTGTTGGCTACGTTGACAAGACTGGCGATCTCGTTCTCCTCCCTCTTCTGCAGAAGGTAGACGTAGAGCGACTCGGTGACTTTCTGCTGTCTCTCTATTCCGAGAAGTTCCATCTGTTGTCCGGAGCTCGATGATATGCGCATCATAATCTGGTCTTCCTGGCTCTTGATTTTTTCTGCCTGGAGGTTGAGCGTCGCAAGCAGGTTGTCGATAGACCGGATTATGGCGCTTCTGATGGAAAGCATTGCAGCGTTCAGGTCGGCTATCAGAGGGTTGTTCTCGCTGCTGGTTGCAATGAGCTTGTCTCTCTGGAGCACGATCTGGTTGTATTCCGAGATCTGGCTCTCGATGTCTGTGTTTGTCAGTCCGGAATTGGCCGGAATGAGCGCGTGCGCATTGGCCGGGTCTGTCAGATAGTCTCTTATATACTTGGCTATAGACAGCTGGTTGTTCACTTCGAACGATTTGGCTGCATATTCTGTCGATTCATCGAGGTAGGACTGAGACAGAGCCTGCATATCCGTGAGCTTGTTCTGCTCCTTGTATTCCTTGAGACTCGTCTCGATGCCTCCGAGTTCCTTTTCTATGACGACAAGCCTTTCATTGATGAATTCGGTCGTGTTGCGGGCGGACCTGTTCTTGTCGTGCACCCATTCGTCATTATAGGTGTTTATCAGGGTGCTGAGGATGTCTTCAGCCCTGGACGGATAGGTGTCTTCGAGGGCGAGAACCACCACGGATGTCTGTTTGCCTGATACTGTGGCACTGAGTCTCTGGGTGTAGGCCTTTGCCTTTGCATTGCTGTTGACCCAGTTTACGGTGATGTCATCCTCCCAGTCACCGATATTGTATGCCGATGGGTAGAGCACGATATCTCCCACAGTGGTGCTGAGCGTATCTCCGAGCTCTCCTTCAATGCTGTATTTCTTTATCTTGTCGGGTCCGATAGTGAAGCTGGACAGTACGAATGTGCTGTCGCCGGTCTTGGATACCTTGAAAGAGAAGGAAGAGGATACAAGCGGCCTGATGATGGCCATTTCGAACGGGGATGTCCTGTAGAGTTCCCTGTCTCTCAGGAACTGGTGTTCGGTGTAGCTGGTCTCCAGCCCGAGCCTTTCCACGACTGTCGTCATAAGGTCCGGAGAGGAGAATGCCTCGACTTCGTTGTTGACATTGACGCTTGCTCCCTGACCTGAAAATCCGGAAATATTGGCAATGTCTCTGAGCGTGGCGTCCTGTGCATCTTCATCTATTATGACTTTGGCTGAACGGCTGTATGTCGAGGGTGTCCTGTAGAGGTAGAATACAGCGCATACAATACAGATGGCGAGGGACAGTACGTACCACCATTTGTATCCCCATATCATTCCCCAGATATCGGACAGATTGAAGTTGTTCTCGTCCTCTTCGATGTTGAAGTTCCTTTTTGTATCTTCTGCCATATCTTTCTTCTTTTTATGTCAGTGTATGTAGTTTGGCTTATTTCGTTTTGTTGATCAGGGTTGCCAGCAGTGTAGCTACAGATACCAGTAGCGATCCGGATGATATCATTATGCTTGTCATCCTGAGCCCCTTGTCATCGAGGGTGGACTGTCTTGCCTTGATATCGCTCGGCTCTACGTATACTATGTCGTTCTGGAGAAGGTTGTAGGCAGGTGACTTGAACATATCCACGGAGCAGAGATCCACGTTGTAGAATATTCTCTCTCCGTCCATTTCCCTGATGACCGTGACGTTGTTTCTCTTACCGAAGATTGTCAGGTCTCCGGCGAGGCTCAGCGCCTGGAGGACGGTGACCTTGTCTCCTTCAATGGTGTATGTGCCCGGATGGTTGACTTCACCGAGGACCGATACCTTGAAGTTCATGAATTCCACTGTCACGACTGCATCATTGAGGTATCCTTTGTCTAATAGAATGTCTTTTATTTTTTCTGATAGCTCCCATCTTGTCATCCCGGCTACTGAAATTTTACCGAGAACAGGAAAATCAATATAACCATCATTGTCAACTACATATCCCATAAGTCTTTGTTGATATCCAGCATCAACAACTTCTGATCCTGCCTGATAGCTGACTACCGGGAGGTTGAACATTGTAGCGAGTTCGGGGTTTCGGCTGGATACCACGATGGATATCATATCCTTCGGCTGGATGACGATTCCTCCGTGCTTGTCGATCTCTTCCGGATGGTCTATCGCCTTGTCCTGGAAGTATGCGATATCCTTTACATTTGCGCACGATGCCAGCATAACCACTGACAGCATACCGGCTGTCATCTTATGCAGTAATTCTCTTGTCTTGCCCATAAAATGAGTCGATTAGTGATTTCTTTTTATTTTATTTGTCTTTTTCAGATTCTTCACTGCCGTTCAGAATGACGGATGAACCAGATTCTTCACTGTCGTTCAGAATGACACTTTGGTCGGCACCTTGGGTCTTGTCGAGTCCCAGCTCTTTGGCGAGTTCAGGCTCGCTCTTGGCAAGTTCTTCGACGGGGATATATGACGGACCTCCGTTGTTCTTCCTGATGAAGTAGTTGATGACAATGTGGATTGCAGTATATATCGTAATGTCGATCAGCAGGAGAATCGTGCTGTTGATCTTGTCTGCAAGGACAGCATTGAAGACGATGAAGAATACATCTATCGCAATGATGGTTATCAGTACGCTGCGAACTCTCGTCATCCCCGCCCTCATAAGTTTGTGGTGGATATGGTTCTTGTCTGGAAGAAACGGGTTTCTGTGTTTGCGGATCCTGTGGAGGGATACCCTCACTACATCAAACAGAGGGACCAGCAGAGAGGAGAGTGCCACAATGATTTTCCAGTTGTTGGTCACAGCTGATGCAGTATTGTCGGCCTGACAGATATGAAGCACGAGGAAACTGAGAATGAATCCCAATGTGAGGCTTCCCGTATCTCCCATAAAGAGCTTGTGCCCTTTTCTGGCATTGCCGAACACGTTGTAGAACCAGAATACGCACAGTATGCCGAGTGTGGCGATGGCCAGCAGTATGTACGTGAACGATGAGTGCATTATAAGGAGGGCCGTCAGGGTGAGCAGCGATATGATGCTCAGTCCTGATGCCAGGCCATCTATTCCGTCTATGAGGTTTATTGCATTGGTTATATATATGATAATGAATATGGAGGCGGCTATGCCGAGCCACGCGGGGACTTCTTCAATGCCGAAGAGCCCGGCGAACGAGTGCATATATGTGCCGGAGAGGACGATGAGGACCGCCGCTATGGTCTGTATGACGAATTTATATCTGTATCCGAGCCCTACGAGGTCATCCACTTCTCCTGTCAGGTAGAGTATGGTCATGCCCGCGAAAAGGAAGAGGAAAGTCTGGGTCTTGATCAGATCGCGGACCTCCATCCCGAATACCGGGAACATCCCGATGGCGTCTATCACGAATACGGTGATAAGGATTGCGGGGAAGAATGCAAGTCCGCCGAGTCTCGGGACAGGTGTATTGTGTACCTTACGTGCATCCGGTATATCGAACAGCTTCTTCTTGTGCGATACCAGAAGAATATTCGGAATGACTATTATGCCGAGTAATCCTGACAGGAAAAAGGCACTGATAAGCAGTAGATTTGTCATAGTTCAGTCGTATGGCTAAAGTTATATGATTTATTTCTTGTCTATGATTTCGATGAGGTCGGGGCTGATCTCGACAGCGACATTCATTGCGGAGGGGATGCTGATGACAAGGCGTCTGGCCCTTGCTCCGGAGACTTTCATCAGTATGCCTTCGCTTCCATCGAGAGGCCCGCCCACAATCCGGACTTTAGTGCCTCTGGCGAGGTTGAGCTCGTCAGGCGCGAAGTAGAGCGGATGCTCGGAGTTCTCGCAGGCCTTGATGAAGTCTTCCATCTGCTTGTCAGGCACGATGAGCGGCTCGTTCGACATGCCGCCTCTCTTGTATATGTACTGGAACCGGCTGTCCTGATCCGTGAAAGGGGAGAGCCGTTTCTGTGTCGAGTTCACGAAGATGAGGTTGGATACGGCAGGGACTTTCATCCGTTTCTTCCTGCCGCCCCGGGTCGTGACTATTGTCTCCTTGATCGGGATGAAGCATCTTATCCCTGCTTCCTCCAGCCTGGTTTTCATCTGTAACTCTGTCCTGTAGAGCGCTCTCATCGCATACCACTGGTCTTTCTGGTCCTCCCGTTCGCTATAGAACATAACTTAAGTCCTGAATTCGATTGTAAATAATTGAAATCCAGTCGATTGTAGCAGTCTGCCGCTGAATGTCACACATATCGCGGTGTTTCGTTTCTGAAAACCGTAGCCTTTTCAGGCTTCACGCTGCAAAGATGAGAAATATAATTAACAAAACCGAATATTTATGAATGGAATATAAATAATTTTTCACTAGTGGGCACTTTAAATTAAACATTGTTCTTTGAAATCTTTGAAAATCGCATAGTTATGTATCTTTTTGGAGCGTGACGATTTGAATTGAAAAGTTGTTTTTAGCTTTGCCCAAAAGCTCAAAACG
>JADIMI010000053.1 GCA_017694845.1 Candidatus Cryptobacteroides intestinavium | reverse complement strand
GTCGGTTGCAGGATAACCCGTACGGGGATCGATCGTATGGGCATATTTCCGGCCATCTTTCACATAATATTTACGGTAGTTGCCGGAAGTGACTATCCCGCAAGGTCCGCCATCGGTAGACAGCGTGCCTTCAAGCATCGCTCCCGGGACATTGTTCCCATCCACAGGTCTGTCTACACCTACAGTCCACGGCTTTCCCGATGGATTGAGCCCATCGCAGTAGATCTCGCCGCCGATGTCTATCAGCATATCTTTCACTCCTATCGAATAGAGATACCGTGCGACAAGGTCACAGGTGTACCCCTGCGCTATCGCATTGTAATTGAGCCCCGGCAGGACATTATGTCCATCCGTCACAAGATCCTCCAGGGCCAGAGTCCCATCTTCCGACACCGCTCCTGCGATATCAGGATCCAGTCTGTCCATCCCGCAGAGCGACTTCACCTCCGCCACTTTCGCATCCGACGGGAGGGAGCCATCCTTGAATCCGAATCCCCAGATATCGAACAGAGGACCCGAAGCCACATCGAACGCGCCTCCTGTCTCCTCGAAAAATCCATATGAAATATTGTATATATCCAGGAAAATGCTGTCCGGGACAATTCTCTCCCCTGCATTGAAACGCGTGAGAAGAGACTTCCGGTTATAACCGGACAGCGACGTATCGACAGCGGCGATCACTGAATCTATCCCTGACTTTATTTCCTCCGGGCTCGTCTTCACTGCATCCCTGCCGTTCACCATATTAAGTTTGACGATGTACGTCCCTCCCTGGGCATATCCGGATATGGCGATATACTCCGGCCCTGAAGTACAGGATGGGGACAGAAGAATGATGGCAATGACGGCTGAAAGCCAGAACGGCAGCTGCCGGATAAGCGGCGGCACGGAAATTTTTGTTGCATTTTTTAGCATCGCAGGCAAAGTATTTGCACAAAGGTAGCGGATTTTCGCAAAAAATACGGATATTTGTAGGATTGTTTGCTTTAACGTAAAGATTGATACCGAGAGATGGAATTCAGAAAGATCATGTCAATATTGACAATGTCGACGGTGGTGCTTGCTGCCGTGGCATGCAAGGAAGATGATGAGACCACTACCCTGCCTTCGCTTGATGGCAGACTCACATTCTCGCTTCCTCCATATCTGGAGCAGAACCAGACTGTTGAAATGACGGCCACTGGAGTCATTCATCCTGAAGGAAAGGATGATGAACTCTCATACTCCTGGACAGTAAGTCCGGAAATCGGGGAAGACGATGAAGAAGAGGATGACGAGGATGAGACCCAGACTTCGACTTTCATCCAGAATTTCGGTGACGAGCTCCAGACATATACCGTATCGTGTTCTGCATCGGCATCCGGCTATTACAGTCTTTCCTCATCCAGATCCACTACAGTAGTGAAAAGCGGGCTGGATGGCACCGGAACCATTACAGGGATCGACATATCAGGGCTGAACTCCCCTGTAACTGACGAAGATGGCAACAAATACTATTACACTTCGATAGGATCGCTCGACTGGTTCATTCAGAATCTTGCCACGGACGGAGCAGGCATCCCTTATGAGAACTCTGAAGTGATGTCATATATCTTTGGAAGATATTACAGCTATGAGGAGGCCCTGACCGCCTGCCCTGACGGATGGAGACTGCCGACAGAGTCAGAATGGGAGGAATGCTTCGGAGACTGCAGCAGCGGAGACATTATGGCCGATGTCCATTTCAACGGTGAGAAGATGTGGGAATTCTGGCCGGAAGTGGAGATCACCAACAGCACTGGGTTCAGCGCGGTGCCGGCCGGCTACGCCAACCTGGCGAGCAAGGACTTTACAGGCATAACCGAATGGGCTATGTTCTGGGTGACACCGGATGATGCGGACACCGCAGGGGACCTCGCCCCTGTAAAGTACATCAAGGATGACAGCCCTGTAATCCAGACATTCATGGCAGACAAGGCATCTTACGGAGCATCGGTAAGATGTGTCAGACAGTAGATCAGGAAACAATATCAGAACATAAAGAGATGAAAAAAGGACTTGTAACAATCATAATACTTGCCATCATAGGCTTGGGAATCTTCTTCTGGGTGAAGAACTCTTACAATACGCTTGTATCTGGGGAGGAGCAGGTAAGTGCAGCGTGGGCCCAGGTGGAGAACGTATACCAGAGAAGGGCGGATCTGATACCTAACCTGGTCGCCACGGTCAAAGGCTATGCGGAACACGAATCCGAAACCCTTGAAAACGTAGTTGCAGCCAGAGCGAAGGCCACCCAGGTTACAGTGGACCCTGACCGGCTAACCGAAGAAGACATAGCAAGATTCCAGGAGGTCCAGGGGGAGCTCGGCTCCGCCCTGGGAAGGCTTATGATGATCACGGAGAACTATCCTGACCTGAAAGCCAGCCAGAACTTTGCAGACCTGCAGGCACAGCTTGAAGGGACGGAGAACAGGATCGCTGTCGAAAGGAAGAAATACAACGATACTGCACGGGCATACAATGTCAGCGTGCGCAGCTTCCCTTCAAATATCATTGCATCGATCTTTGATTTCGAGACCAAAGGCTATTTCAAGGCCGCAGACGGAGCAGAGACAGCGCCTGCAGTAGAATTCTAAGGGATCTTACATAAACCGAGTATGCTGAAGACCGGTCTACGCAAACTGATCATAGCAGCGACATTGTGCATCACCGCCTCTGCCGCTGTCTTTGCCATACCTTCAAGGCCTGAGCCGGCCAGACTTGTCAACGATTTTGCCGGCATATTCTCCCCGCAGCAGACAATGCAGCTTGAAAGAGCGCTTGTAGCTTTTGATGACAGTACTTCCAATCAGATAGCGGTAGTGACCGTACCAGATCTGGAAGGTTATTCCGCATCTGAATATGCGACCCAGATCGGTCTTGACTGGGATATCGGGACAGAGGAGAACGACAACGGCATTGTCATCCTTATAAAGCCAAAGACAGGGAATGCATACGGAGATGTCGCTATCAGTGTAGGATACGGGCTTGAAGGCGCCATTCCGGATGTCTACTGTAAACGGATAATAGACAATGAAATGATTCCCCGTTTCGCTGCCGGGGACTATTACTCCGGAACGGTCGCTGGCTGCCGGACCATAATGCAGCTGGCATCCGGGGAAATATCAGAGCCGCGCGGAGACAGGTCAGAATTCAGTCTCTTCGGTCTACTTGTCTTTTTCATAATATTCAGTATCATATTCTTTGCCATCCTCGGGCGCGGAGACAGAGGAGGCAGAGGAGGCAATAACGGAGATGCCGGAGGTATCGATGCCGATGACATAATGCGGGGAATCATCATAGGCAACATGTTCGGAGGCGGAAGGCATAGAGGCGGATTCGGAGGAGGCTTCGATGGAGGCGGATTCTCCGGTGGAGGAGGGTTCGGCGGTTTCGGAGGAGGAGACTTCGGAGGAGGTGGCGCTTCAGGCCGCTGGTAGATTGCGGCCTGCCCGCACCGGGATAGAGGCACTGCATCAACAAAGGTGATGGGATACGAAACGGTGCGCAGAGACGCTCTATTGTCAACATAGACGAAGCCGCCAGACGGAGTGAAGGATCCGAAGACAGAGCATTGTCATCCTGAGCGTCAGCGAAGGATCCGGAGTACCACTCGGGGCTCGGTGACGGCTTCCTGCATCAGATTCTTCGCTGGTCGCTCAGAATGACAGAGAGATGTCGTCCATATGAAGGGAGAACTTGTTCAGCACAGGACAGGCATACGATTCAATTATGTTCAACCTGACCGCAGATGCCGTGACCGGACCATCCGTGAAAAGTATCCTTTTGTATCCGATGGTCGTACCATCTGCAATCACACGCCATTCTCCGTCAGGTCCCTGCGCCTCTACATTGAATCCCGCCACTCTCTGTCCCAGAGGAATATACTCCTGGATCAGAATACGATTGAAAGTCTGCAGCCCGTCCAGTGCAAAAGTGGCAGATGCCTCTGTCACGTCATCATCCGTCGTCCAGTATGTGTCATAGTCTCCATCCAGCATATTCTGCGGAGAAAAGAGCCCCGATGTCCGGTGGCCTCTGACATCTGTAGCCACCGCTGTGGCACCTTCCGCCATATCTGCAGAGAAAATTTCATCCAGAGCAGCCCTGAACTCCATCAGCCGCAGGGAATCCACCGTGCAGATCTGTCCGGTACGGTCAGGAGGGACATTCAGAAGCAGAAGCGCATTACGCCCCACGCTGCCGTAATAGATCTCCAGAAGCCGGTCCAGTGTCTTCACCTTGTCATCCTCGGACTCACGGTAGAACCAGCCGGGACGAATGGATACATCAGCTTCCGCCGGCACCCACGCCTCGCCGTGCACATTGCCGCACTGCAGCGTATCTGCAACAGGTGCTCCTTTACCTGGAGCAAAACCGGCCGTATCGAGTCTCGACCAGCATGTCTCTCCGGCAAATCCGTTCTCATTTCCCACCCAGCGGCATCCAGGTCCTACATCGCTGAATATGACCGCATCCGGCTGATGCCTGTAGACAGTCTGATGGAAAAGAGGCCAGTCATAGACCTGCCGCTTTCCACCAGGGCCCTCTCCGCAGGCACCATCGAACCACTGCTCGAAGACATCCCCGTAACGTCCCAAGGCATCTTCAAGCGTCTTCATATAGACTTCATTATATTTTCTTCCGTCCTGTAAATAGTCATTAAAAAATCCCCCAGGAAAATCATTAAAAAAGGGACCATACGAGCCATAAGCGTTAGCTTTGAAAAAAGCGAGTAAATGAATGATAAGTATGGATAAGAAACAACAGATTTTACATTATTACCGTGTAGAAGGATTAAGTTTGCGTGAGATCTCCCGCAGGGTTTTGCTGGACAGG
>JADIMI010000052.1 GCA_017694845.1 Candidatus Cryptobacteroides intestinavium | reverse complement strand
GAGCACGCTGAAAAGCGGCAAAAGAGGCAAGTGTCAGAAAGTTGTAAAAATGGTATCTGATTTTCAATAAGTTACATTTTAAAATGTCAAACGAAATTTTTTGCGGTTAAGAATAAGTGCCGTAACTTTGCAACGTTATAATAAAATTAATATTATGAAAAAGAATTTGATTATTGCAGCAGGAGCGGTGCTCATGGCTGCAGCGGTTTCGGCTTTCGTTTACGTAAACAATAAGGAAAGCAATTCGACAAGTCTCTTGAAAGCAAATGCGGAAGCACTTGCAGCGGAAGAAACAGGTGGTCTTGATGCAAATTACAAACGGAAAGAAGAGAAGTGTACTATCACAGCAGGTGCTGGTGCGAAAATTAAAATTTTTGGAGGAAATATAACAGTAGGCTCAAGAGGGACTGTAACATTTGATGGTAAAGTTATCTGTAAATCAGGTGGTGATGAGACTTGTAGACCAATAGAGTGCATAGATTTATATGAGATATTATGATACGTTTTTTTAATTTATTGATTATAATTGTTGTCGTGTTTGTCTCGTGCAATAGAGCAGGAGATGATAACTGTCAATTAATATCAGTTAATATAAATAGTCAGGCTGATATAACGGATTTCATCAAGTCGATGGATGGTTATATATTCCTGGAGACGAACGACAGTTGCATACTGCAGGGCATAGACAAGTTGAAAATAGAGAACGACGTCATTTATATTGCAGACGGGGATGTCCTGCAGATGTTCGACAGGAAGGACGGCAAGTGGCTCGGGAAGATAGACCGACAGGGCCGTGGTCCAGGTGAATATATTTACATAGATGACTTTGATGTGTGCGATTCTGAAATATATGTGCTGTCGGGGAATAAAATTATAGTGTATGATAATTCTGGTTCATCATTGAGGACCGTACGGATGGATTACGGCTATGACAAGTTCTGCGTTGTTGGCAAGGACAGGGTCTGGCTGTATTCCAGCAGGAGTAATGACGGAAAGTTCAATTTTGTTCTCATAGATCCGTCTGATGGCAACAAGGTTTTGGCGGAATATGACCCTTTCGAAGAAAACGAGAGTTATCTGTTTTCTGATAACAGACCTTTCTGCAGCAAGGAGTCAGGTTTTGTCTACACTGCCCAGATTTATGATAATATCGTGTATAGATTGAGCGAGGATGAATATGAACCGGTATATGAATTTGATATAAACCTGAAGAACAGGATAACGCAAGAGGAACTTCATGGTTCGAGTTATGGTGAATTGAGTGACAGATACAAGAATGAAGAATCTTTGCGAAATATAGAATATGTAACTGTTGACGATAATACATTATTCGCAGTATTTTCCTGTTTCCTGTCAGAGAGAGGATATCGGGACTGTTTTGTCAAGGTTGATTTAAAGTCAGGTAAATCCGAATATTATCTTGTAAATGAGAATATAGATCCAGCATTTCCGTTGTTTGACTCGGGTGATATAGAGGGATACGATGGGAAGACTGTCATATCTTCGATATACGCGGCATGGGCGAAGAAGCAGGGAGAGGATTTCGGCATCGAGGACCTTGCGGCTATATCGGAATATGATAATCCTGTGCTTGTGTTCCATACGTTGAACTATTGATTGTGCGGGCAATGAGGAAATCGGTATGGATTCTTGTGGTGGCAGTTACTACTCTTCTGTCGTGTACAGACAATGATGAGATAGAAAAGCAGATAGCCGTTTTTCGGGAGGAGACGATAGTACTTCCGGAACTTGTCAAGATCGAGCATCGCGAGATTTCTGAAGGGAAACCTGAAGAAAGTCTGTTTAAGATGGTCATCTATAATGATTCTCTCGAGTGCAGTTCCTGTAAGATCATGCACATGGAGGATGTCAAGGATCTGTATGAACTGACGGAAGAGTATCCGGGCCTTGGAATATATACGATATTCTCTCCGAGGCAGTTGGAATATGATGGCGCAATGGTGGATCTGATGCGTCTTAACTATCCGTATGCCCTTTACGTCGATATGGATGGCGCGTTTGAAAAGGCGAATCCGGGTCTTCCGGATGACAAGAGGTTCCATAGTTTTCTGCTTGACCGGGATGGACATCCTGTGTTTATAGGAAATCCGACGGCCAACGAGCAGTTGTGGGTTCTGTTCAAGGAAGTGCTGGCCAACCTCGAGGCGAACGGAGGGGTATATGTCGAACCGGAGAAGAGATAACAGGAGCGGTGCTCGTGGCTGCGGCGGTTTCGGTTTTCGTTTATGTAAACAGCGAAAGGAATTCAAGCGATGATTTATTCAATGCTAATGTCCATGTTTTGGCTCAGCAGGAAATAGATCCCCCAGGATATGTCGACTGTTTTTCATCATATGTCGAGTATGATTATATTACAGAAAAAGAATATAGTCACTATGTGACGATAACAGAATGTATGGGATGTAAGGATGTTGATGTGGTATCATTATCAAAGCACGGGACATGTTTAAAGTATCCAAAAGAAAAACGGTAGCCTTGGCGATAATTGGCTGTGCGCTATTCTCCTGCAGCAGAAATCCGGAGGTGAAAAGGATAATTGACGGGGTTGTACCGACTGACAGTATTTCTATGAGACAAGTAGAAATTGGGACAGAGTTGCTGATGCCGGAAAATATTTTCGTTGTAAAAGACAAACTGGTCATATATCAGTCAAAGGCAGACAAATTATTTACCGTATTCCCGTTACCGTTTACAGGCCATTCCTATGCCGCAGGTTGTACCGGCAGGGGACCGGATGAATTCATCCGTATTGATGTGAGAAGCATTGTGCCATATGGAGATGTATTTAAAGTGGCGGATGCGGACGGGATGCTGAAGGAGGTGGCGATAGATTCCGGCAGAGTTGATGTCATCAGCAAAACCAAAATGAACCTTAACCAGCCGTACAACGGAGCATTCGAGATGAAGGACTGTTATATCAATATGAATCAGGCGGATGAGAAGTATGAGTATGTAATATCAGATAAAAAGACGGGAGAGATGAGTCATGTCTGCCCTTATCCTGACTGGGCATCGGCAGGTTCATCGGCAAATATCGCCACATACATGAAATATACAGTCCCGCATCCGGATGGAGACAGGCTTGCCGCGTTTTACACATATTTCCGGAAAGTGCGGATAATAGATCAGAGCGGGAAAATACTGCGTGACATTACCCTGGATTTCACCGGGGGGACCGGAGCCTACGAACCTGCTACTGCATCCTCCTATAATGCATATTGCTTTTATCCGACAGCTACCGGAGATTACATAGCGGTCAACTATTATGACCAGAAGTTAAACGGGCCTCGCAAAAAGACCACTGAGATACAGATATGGAACTGGGACGGGGAATTGCTGCACAGGCTTATATGCGACAAGCAGTTTATGCGGTTCACGATTGATTTCGACTCGGGTATTCTGTTCGCTGTTCCGGCTCATGACGCCCGGCACCTGTATATCGCAGATTTGTCGGGTATCCTTGCCGCAAAAGAGTAATATTGGGAAGTATCGGACATAAATTCAGAGTTGTGATATGGGCAGCCGCGGTGGCAGCGGTTGCCTTGCTTGCTGCGTATGTGTCGCAAAGGGCGGGACTGTCGGAATACCGGACTGCCGGGCTGAACGCAAGGGCGGTGGCGGTGCTGGTCCCGGCTCTGGTGCTCTTCTGCTTTGAGCCGCGCCGGGTCAGGTGGGGGATTGTGGATATTCTGCTTGTATGTCTTGTCGGTGTCTATTGTCTGTCCGCCTTGCTGAACGGGCAGAAGGTGTCCTTGGCGGTGCTTCAGGAGGCATTTCCGTATGTCACGCTGTATCTGTCTTTCAAGGTGCTGTTCGGCGCAGGAGGCCGTCCTTTCCGGCTGTATATGCTTACAGTCCTCTGTGTGTGGGCGATATGTGAGAGTGTCACAGGGTTGGGGCAGATATTCGGGGATGTGCCATCGGGGCACCATTCGTTCGTGCTGACCGGCAGTTTCCCGAATCCGGGGCCTTACGGAGGATTCATCGCGATGGCGATGGCGGTAGCGGCAGGCTATATCGCGAGGTATGGTAAAAGTTTCAGATATGTTTCGTTTATATCGTCTCGTTCCGGACAATCCGTCAGTCTGTTGAAAGTCATTGGAAGTCCGTATTCCGGATGGATTCTGTACCGGCTGCTTCCGCTTGCCCTTTCCGTGATTGCTGTGGCCTTGTGTTTTGTCGTCCTGCCGGCTTCGATGAGCAGGGCTGGCTGGATTGCATTTGCTTTGGCTGCTGTGGCCTGTGCTTTTCGGGAGTGTAGACTGGCCCGTGTCATATCGGGGCACAGGTGGCTCTCGGCCGGAGTGCTGATTGCCGTGCTTGCTGTAGGGGTCAGGGCATTCATAATGAAGAAGGATTCGGCGGTTGGCAGGTTCCATATCTGGAATATGGAGGTCAGGGCGATAGCTGAGTCCCCCTGTATCGGAACCGGACCCGGCACGGCTCTCGGAAGCTATGGGCTGGCCCAGACAGAGTATTTCGCACAGAAACAGAGACCAGATGAGACAGTCAGTGTGGCAGGCAGTCCTGAATATGCTTTCAACGAGTATCTGAAAGCCGGTATGGAGGCCGGACTGCCGGGGTTGCTTGTCGCGGTCGCTGTGATGGCAGTGGCGGTGTCTGTCCTGATAAGGAGGAGGAATCCGGCAGGGTACGGTCTGCTGGCGATGGGTATCTTCGCATTGTCGTCCTATCCTTTGTCGATAGTCGGTCTGGCCGTGAGCATTGTCGCAATGCTGGCATTGGCCGGTTGCGGGAACGTTCCGGAGAGCCGGTGCAGGCGGTCCCGTGAGGGAAAGCATTCTGTGCGCAATATGCTGGATCCGGTGCTGTCGGCTCTTGCATTTGTGGCTGCCATTGCGGGATTTGCATTGTTTACAGGGGTCTACAGTGCAAGGGAGGAAGCATACGGCAAATGGCAGGAATCCAGACAGTGGGCGATGATGGATATGTATGAGGATGCGGCTGCTGTGCTAGAGGAGATATATCCTTCCCTGTACTGGAACTACCTCTATCTTTATGACTATGGTTATGCCCTGCACAAGAGCGGTAAGCCGGAGCGCAGCAATGCCATCCTGTCGGAGGGGGCAGCCATATCCGCACAACCGATGTTCCACAATATAATGGGGAAGAATTATCAGGCGATGGGGCAGTACAGTCTGGCTGAACAGGAGTTTATGACAGCCCATAATATGGTCCCGTCCCGGTTGTATCCGCTGGTGCTTATGATGGGAATGTATGAGGAGCGGGGAATGACGGATGAGGCGAGGCGGCTGGGAGAGAGGATATTGTCGATGCCGTTCAATCCGCGCAACGGGACGATGGTGTCTCTCCGCAGGCAGGTGGAGCGGGCTTTGGAAGAATAATCATTATATTTGGCTTATGAAGTTGTCGAGGATAAATGTGAAAAGCCTGTTGCAAAGCAATAGGAACAATTATAGTCAAAAATCTCCAATCAAATTTGCGGATTAGATAGACAGTGGATATTAGGCATCAGTGAGAGTTTCAAAAGTCAAAATACAAAAAATGGTTACCTCGTTTCACCACAATTAAATAATGAAGATAATAAAACATTAAATTATAAAACAGTTATATCATTCAGCCAATGCAAAGATTTTTAACGGCACTGATAATATTAGCATCATTATATTCTTGTAAAGGACGTGAGTCGTGGTCATATTACAGCACGCCACATCATAGAGGTTGCAAGAATTCCGTATCACTGTCTATATATGATACCTTAAAGATCCGTGTCCCTGACAGGCATTACAACTTTTTTCATAATGTCCAGATATATCAGGATTCAATATTGTATGGGGTCAATTTGTTTGATGGATTGAGGTTGAGCGTTTATAATCTGAAGTCCAGCTGTTTCTTATATGATATATTATTGGATAGAAACACATCTGGAACAAGTGGCATAGAAAATTTCAGAGTGGTCTCTAAAGACAGCATCTTCATTGCGACAACGCCAAAACTTGGATTAATTTTGGTCGATTCCCGAGGAAAAGGAATAGACCGATGGGATGATGTCGATATGCATATAAGCCCGAATAAAGAGCCGGGATTGTCAGCGAATGGATTCGGAATATCGACCAATTCATTCCTGGAGAATTTTCAGTATGAAGCAGACTCAAGTTCAATGTTTTTTGTTTTAAGTCCTGTGACTGCGCGCGATGAAGCAGGCAGTCCGGATATAAGTCGCCACGGAATATATAATCTGGATAAGAGGCAATGGGAAAAGATATTCGCTCCGTATGAAGGAGTGCTGAAACATAAAGGGATGAGACGGTATTATTTTGATATGCATCATCCTTATCAGCTGGTTGTGGGCGACAAAATGTATGTGACATATCCCGTGGATCACAGAGTATACATCTACAGTATGTATGACTATAAAATGATTGGTGAAAAAGATATATCACCGTCATCCGCGGTCAGATTCCCCCGGCCTTTGGAGAGGAGGGAAGCCAGTCAGCAAAAACTGGTCGAGTTGAGAAATTCAACACCGTATTATGGACCGCTATATTATCATTCCTCTGCTGATTGTTTCTCAAGATTTTATAATTTAAAGCAATCTGTCGGGAAAGAAAGAGAGCGAGCCCTTGTTATATATGACAAGGATTTCAATATCGTATATGAAAAGGTGTATCCGATGAAGGATATTTCGATGATAGTGCCATTGAGTGATGGTTTTGTTTTTCTTCCGATGAATAACGAGGATGCTGATACCATTTTATTGATACATTCTGCAATATGCAATAAAAGCGTTTAATATTATGAGATATTTAATAACAACATTGTCTGTATTTTTTATCTTGATTAGTTGTAAAATAATACGAAAAAAATTTATTATTCTCAATTTGTAAAGTATATGCAGGAGACTCAACAGCAAAGTGAGGCTACATTAGAATATTACTATATATTGCACTTACAAGGTTGTAATTCTTGCATAGAAAACAGTATAAAATTTTTACAATCAATACAATATGTGTATAAAAAGATGTATTGGAGTTGCAGGAGATACAATTACAATAGATAAAAACCATATTTATATTAATGATACACTTAAATATGTGTATAATAATGATGTTGCTTATAAAAGAAAGTTTATAGTGCCCCAAGAAAATGATAGCCTTTACATAGATTCTTTAAATTATGATATTTATAAATTTGCGATAAAATTTGTAGAAAACAGTAATTTTCAATTAAAGATGTATTGTGAGAAAGTAGTGATATTTCTTTTATGTTGCGCGTGTCACCTGAGCCTGCCGGTGCCGTCGGGCGGACAGACAAGGATGACGCTGGATGAGGCGATAGAGGTGGCGAGAAGCCAGTCGGTGGCGGCTCTCGAGGCCAAGGCATCCTTTGTGTCGAGCTACTGGGCCTGGAGATCCTACAAGGCGAGCCGTCTGCCGTCTCTGAACCTGTACGGCAACCTGGCTTCGTTCGACCGTTCGCTCAGACAGCTGCAGAATTTCGAGACGGGCGAGCTGGTCTATACGAGCAACTACAATATGCAGAACAGTATCGGGCTGTCCATCAGGCAGAACCTGACATTCACCGGAGGTACCCTCTCCCTGTACACGGATCTGTCGAGGATAGACCAGTTCGGGGTGGATGCAGGCAAGACCTGGTATGCCCAGCCGGTCACTTTCTATTATGAGCAGCCTCTTCTTGCGTACAACAGGTTCAAGTGGCAGAAGAAGATATCTCCGAAGCAGTACGAGCGGGCCAAGAGAGTGTATATCGAGTCGATGGAGCAGGTGACGATAAACGCTGTCCGTTACTATTTCAACCTGATGCTTGCCAGGCGGAACTTCGAGACGGCCCGGACGAATTATTCCAATACGCGGCAGATGTACTCGATAGCTGCCCAGAGGCTGAAGCTCGGGAGCGTGACAAGGGACGAGTACCTGCAGCTGGAGCTGAGGATGGTCAACGACAGCATCTCCATCAACGAGAACGAGATTGCAGTGAGGGAGGCCCAGATGACGCTCAACTCCCTGCTCGGGTTCGATGAGAAGTTCGAGATAGAGACGGTGACAGACGATATGCTTCCTGACATACAGATGGACTATGATATGGTGATCGCCAAGGCTCTGGAAAATTCTTCCTTCCGTCTGGACAATGAGATAGATATCCTGACGGCGGAGTCGGAGATAGCCCAGGCGAAGGCAGACAGAGGGGCGTCTGTGTCGATAAGCGCGAAGTTCGGACTTTCCAATTCGGATGCGGCTATACGCGAGACATACAGGAATCTGGTGGACCAGGAGGTCGTGGGTATCTCTTTCAGCATCCCTATATTCGACTGGGGGATGGGAAAGGGCCGCGTCAAGGAGGCGGAGGCCAGGGCGGCTGTGGTCAAGGCCCAGGTGGAGCAGTCCGAGAACGACTATCGCAGGAACGTGTTCACGGCAGTGGGACAGTTCAACAGCCAGAGGCAGCAGTGCCTGGCTTCAGCGAGGGCGGAGAGGATTGCCCGTGAGAGGTATCAGCTGATTATGGAGAAGTTCCGCTCGGGTTCGGTGTCCGTGACGGATCTCAATACAGCCAGAAGCGAGTGCGATGATGCGGTGAGAAACTATATCGACGACCTGATGAATTTCTGGAACTATTATTATTCTTTAAGAAAACTTACCCTGTATGATTTCATTGCGGGTAAGGATATAGATGTGAATGTGGAGGAACTTGCAGAATGATGTACAGCAACAGACCTATGGGATTGTCAGAAGGGATTGCCATGGCGGCAGTGTCCGCGATGCTGCTGTTCTCCGGGTGCGGAGGCGGAACAGGCAGGAGCGGCGAGTCCGAGGACACCGCGAGACTTGAATATACACCGCAGGTAAATGAGGTGGATACTGTAATTCTCAGCCGGAGGACATTCAGACGGCAGCTTACTGCCAATGGAAAACTTTCGGCGGTGCGGAAAAGTGCCCTCGGGTTCCGCTCATCCGGAATCATTGCCAGTGTCAATGCGGAAAACGGGGATGCGGTCCGTAAAGGGGATGTCATAGCATCTCTGGATATGACGGAGAAGCGTCTGGCCCTCCGTTCGGCCCGGCTGTCTCTGGAGAAGGCGGAGATGGAACTGTATGATGTGCTTGCCGGGCTGGGATATATCGTCGAGGATACGCTGTCCGTGCCTGAGGATGTCCTTGCTGTAGCGAAGATGCGTTCAGGCTACAAGGAAGCCGTATATTCTCTGGAAGGAGCTGAATATGACTACACCGGGGCTTCCATAACCGCTCCGTTCAGCGGCAAGGTGGCCGGAGTGGAACTGAAGCCGTATGATGCATCCGGCTCCTCTCCGTTCTGTACGCTGATAGATGATTCGGAGTTCGATGTGACGTTTACCGTGCTGGAGGCGGAATACGGGTTTCTTGCCCGCGGGCTTAAAGTCAAGGTGGAACCGTTCTCTTCGTCCGGGGATGTCCTCTACGGGGAGATAGTTTCCGTCAATCCTTCTGTGGATGAAAACGGGCTCGTGTCTGTCAAGGCGCGGGTGCCGAATAACGGCAGCCTGGTGGACGGGATGAATGTGTCGGTATCCGTTGAGAAGGATGTGGATGCCCGTCTTGTGGTGCCGAAGAGTGCAGTGGTTATCAGGGACAATGAGTATGTGCTGTTCAGGTATGTGGATGGCAGGGCGCGCTGGACGTATGTGCATATCGTTATGGACAACAGCGAGAGCTATGCCGTCGAGGCCAATGTGGAGAGAGGGGCGGAACTGGAGGAAGGTGATGCGGTCATCATATCCGGCAACCTCAATCTTGCGGACGATTCCGAAGTGCGGATAAAAGACTGATTGCAATGCTGAACAGGTTGTTGGACAGACCGGTGACGGTCACTATGGCGCTTCTGGTCATTGTGGTGCTCGGGATAGTCAGCATCAGGATGCTGCCTGTGTCGCTCATCCCCGATGTGGATGTTCCGTATATCATTGTACAGACGAGTGCCCCATCCCTCTCTGCCAGGGAGGTGGACGAGACTGTGGTCCGTCCTCTGAGGCAGCAGCTGCTGCAGCTGCATTCCCTTGAAGATATAGTCTGCGAATCCAGGGACGGAAGCGGTACCATCAGGCTTTCCTTTCAGGAAGGGTCTGACATCGACTATCTGTTCATTGAGGTCAACGAAAAGATAGACAGGACGATGGGCAGTCTGAAGGACATTGACCGCCCGAAGGTGCTCAAGTCTGATGCATCCGATATCCCGGCTTTCTATATCAATATGACGCTCAAGGAGGAGGAACCGCTTTCAGGCGATGCCGACACAGTGCTTTTCCCTGTGACAAGACAATTCTCGGATATGAGCCGTTTCGCATCGGAAGTGGTGTCGAAACGTATAGAGCAGCTGTCAGAAGTGGCGATGGTGGATATGAGCGGATATGTCAGTCCGGAGCTTCTGATTGTTCCGGATATGAAGATACTCAGGCAGACCGGTATCACCGGAGAGGAATTCGAAAGCTATATAAGGTCGGCTAATGTAAGGCTCGGCAGCCTGTCCATCAGGGATGGAGAATACAGGTACAACGTCAAGTTCCAGTCTTTCGCTTCTGACAGAAAGGATATAGAGGACATATACATCAATCATAAGGGACGGCTTCTGCAGGTCAAGGATATAGCGAAGGTCATCGAGCATCCTGCAAAGAGGTCAGGACTTGTCCGTTCGGATGGGAAGGATGCCGTGACTATGGCCGTGATCAAGCAGAGCGATGCGAGGATGGCAGACCTCAGGAAAAGCATTGGCAGGCTTATGGGACAGTTCTCGAAGGACTATCCTGAGCTTGAATTCGAGGTGACGCGCGACCAGACGGCCCTTCTTGAATATTCTATCGATAATCTGGTGAACAATATAGTTATCGGTATAGTCCTCGCCTGTATCATTATCTTCCTGTTCATGCAGGACTTCCGGTCTCCTGCACTTGTGGCTCTGACCATCCCGACAGCATTGATATTCACAATGCTGATATTCTATGTCATTGGCTTGACTATCAATATTATCTCACTTTCCGGACTTGTGCTCGGAGTGGGGATGATGGTCGACAATACGATTGTGCTGACGGACAATATCACAGCCCGCTGGCAGCGCGGAGACAGCCTGAGGAAGGCCGTGGTCAGGGGAACGTCCGAGGTTGTGGCTCCGATGCTCAGTTCCGTGCTGACAACCTGTGCAGTATTTATTCCGCTTGTGTTTGTGAGCGGAATCGCCGGCGCCCTGTTCTATGACCAGGCAATGGCTGTCACAATCACTCTCCTGACGGCGTATGCAATGACAGTCACCATAATCCCTGTCTATTACTGGCTGTGGTACAGGAAATTCGATTCGTTCCGGCCTTCCCCTCTTCTGGAGAAGTTCTCGTTCGCCGGAGTCATCCGCAGATATGAGTCCGGTCTTGTCTGGGCTTTCAGGCACCGCTGGGCAGGCTGGGCGGTCTTCTTCCTGTCAGGAGTCCTCATCGTCGTGTGCTTCATCTATATGCCGAAGGAGAAACTTCCCGAGATGACCTACACCGACACTCTTCTGAAAGTGGACTGGAACGAGCATATCGCACTTGAGGGCAACAGTGACAGGGTCGAGGAGATGGAGAGGCTGATCGGGAAGGATACGGAGCAGATGACATCTATGGTGGGTATGCAGCAGTTTGTCCTCGGCCACAGTGGTGAATCATCGGCATCCGGGGCGGTGATGTATATCGACTGCAAGGATGCTGAGACTCTCGGTATGGTCAAGGAGACGGTCGCCGGGTTCCTTGACAGCAGCTATCCGGCCTGTGTGTATTCCTTTGAACCTTCGGGAAATATCTTCGATATGGTCTTTGCGGAGCGGGAGGCGGAGCTGGTGGCGAGGCTGCGTCCTGTGGGCTCTTCCGAGCTTGACCCGGAGACGCTGGCCGCGACGGTCGGGAAGATTTCCTCTGACCTGCCGGGGATCGGATTCGATGACATACAGCTGAAGAAGGATGTTCTGTATGTAGCGGATCCACGGAAGATGGCGCTCTATGATGTCTCCTATCAGGACCTCCTGTCGGTCCTCAGGAACGCTCTGAACGAGAACAGCCTGTTCAACATTGTCCAGGGCAATGAATCCATCCCCGTGGTGATGGGAACCGATACCAGGGATATCCGGGAGATACTTACGGATACCTGGATAAGGAAGGGAGGCAGAGACATTCCCGTATACAGTATGATGACCCAGACATACGATGAGGATTTCAAGTATATCATATCAGGGGTGGAAGGGGAATATTATCCTCTTGAAATGTCTCCGGGAAATATGCGGCCGGAAAAGATAATGTCCAGAATAAGCGATACGGTCGGCCGGGATGGCAGTTTCGAGGTGAATTTCAGCGGGTCTGTATTCTCCAACAGGGAGATGACCCGTGAACTGATATTCGTCCTTCTGGTGGCGCTTGTGCTGCTTTATCTCATTCTCGCTTCTCAGTTCGAGTCCCTTGTGCAGCCGTTGGTGATAATGTCCGAGATCGTGATAGACATAGCCGGATCCCTGCTCGTTCTCTGGATATGCGGGGCTACAATCAATCTTATGTCCCTGATCGGGCTTGTTGTGATATGCGGTATCGTCATCAACGACTCTATCCTCAAGATAGATACCATCAACAGGCTGAGGAAGGAGGGGTATCACCTCAAGCATGCCATTATGGAAGGAGGGCAGAGGAGGCTGAAGGCGATAGTGATGACTTCTCTGACGACTATTCTTGCCGTCTGTCCGTTCCTGTCGAGAGGGAATATGGGGGATGACCTGCAGTATCCGATGTCTCTCGTGATCATTGCCGGTCTGACTATAGGTACGCTGATAAGTCTTTTCTTTGTGCCTGTGGTGTATTATGAGATATACCGAAGGGATGAGTAGGAGAGGGTTTCATATACCGGCATTTTCTGTACTGCTGCTGATGGTGGTGGCCGCCGTGGCCGGTCTTGCCACGATGCCTCTTCTCGATGTGCAGTACACTCCATCTCCGCAGTCCCGCTCCATCTCCGTGTCCTGGACCTGGAGCGATGTTTCGGAACGGGTGATGGAGGCAGAGGTCACATCCCGTATCGAGGGAGTGCTGTCAGGGATGAAGAACTGCACCAGGATCAGTTCGGTCTCGAAGCGGGGTTCAGGCCGTGTCTCCCTGTCGTTCCGCAAAGGGACGGATATGGCGGCGGCGAGGTTCGAGGTGGCATCCAGGATCAGGAACCTGTGGTACAGCCTGCCGGATGGGGTGTCATACCCGTCCATTTCCCTTGATTCCCGTGGAGGTACGAGCCGCACGGCCGTATCATACAATATCAAGAGCTCCCTGCCGTCGAAGGAGATAGACAGATATGTCACCGATTATCTCATTACCCCTCTGTCCAGAGTCGATGGGGTGGACAGGGTCTCTCTTTGGGGTGCGACCCCGTACGAGCTCCGTATCACTTTCGATGCACGCCAGGCTGCCGTCTACGGCATCTCGGCATCCGATATTGCAGATGCATTCAATTCATATTTCAGTTCGGAGTCGCTGGGTATGGTGCTGTCCGGGGATGAAATGATAGACCTGAAGCTTGCGTGCCGGACTTCCGACAATATAGCGGAGATACCTGTAGGCAGGGCAGGGGACAGGATCATCTGTCTCGGTGAGATCGCCTCCTGGAGGTATGTCGAGTCGCAGCCGTCTGCATATTACAGGATCAACGGCCTCAATACCGTCACTCTGTCTGTCAATGTCATCCCGGACTCCAACCTGATCAGGGTCGTGGATGCGGTCAGGGCTATGATGGAAGAACTCCAGTCCTCCCTGCCTGCTGAGCTGTCCGTATCGCTGAACTATGATGCTTCGGAAAGTATCTTGGCAGAACTTGACAAACTGTATTTCAGGACCATCCTCTGTATCCTCCTTCTTCTTGTCTTTGTCTGGCTGGTCAACCGGTCGGTCCGCTATCTGCTTCTCATTTCAGCGACCCTTGCCGTCAATATCCTTGTCGCCATAGTCTTTTACAATCTCATAGATCTTGATATCCATATCTATACCCTTGCCGGTATCACCGTATCATTGGGCATCATCATAGATTCGTCCATCGTGATGACGGATCACTATTCATATTATCACAACAGGTCTGTCTTTCCTGCGATTCTCGGGGCGACTGCCACCACTATAGGTGCATTGTTCGTCATCCTTCTTCTGCCGGAGAAGGACAGGGCCAATCTCGAGGATTTTTCCTGGGTGATAATAGTGAACCTTTCGGTCTCCCTGCTCACGGCCTGGCTTTTCATTCCGTCGTTGCTGGACCGTTTCCCACTTAAAAGGAGCAGCTACAGCCTGTCTGTCAGGCGGCGCAGAAGGGTCATCAGATGGAACAGATTCTACATTGCCTATATCGAAAGGGGGCAGCGGCACAGGTGGGCTTATATTGTGGCTCTTGTGGCCGCATTCGGACTTCCAGTCTGCCTTCTCCCGAACGAAGTGGGCAAAGACCGTTTTGAGGACGAGAGGAACTTGTTCCAGAGGGCATACAATGCGGTGTTCGGCGGAGATGCAAGGAAGACAATGGATTCCGTGCTCGGGACTTCCTTCACTCTGTTCAACAAGGCTCTGGACCGGTCTGACTTCTACCGGGAGCCGGGACGGGATGCCCTTTATGTAAGTGCGGCGATGCCTGAAGGCTGCACCGTCGGGCAACTCAATGATGTGATGAAGGCAATGGAGAACTATCTCAGCCTGTTCGATGAAATAGAGACATTCTCGACGAACATTACTTCATACGACAACGGATTGATAGAGGTACATTTCAAGCCGGAGTACGAGCAGAGTTCCTTCCCCGCAGTGCTGAAGTCCAATGTCGTGTCGATGGCGACCAATTTCGGAGGTGCGACCTGGAGCGTATGGGGGATCAATGACAATTATTTCAACAATAATGTGGTTTCCCGCTACAAGGATTTCCGCATAAACATGAGCGGATACAATTACGATGAACTGATGGGGTATGCCGAAATCCTGTTGGAGAGGCTGGATTCCAACAGGAGGGTATCGGAACCTGAAATAATGGGTACGGACGGTTCTTACGGGGGAACGGAGTTCAATCTTGAATATGATTTCGGAAGGATGGCAGCTGCTGGAGTAAGTCCTTACAGGTATTATTCGGAGTTGGGTTCCATCCTGTATGACCGGCCTTTACGTAGTATCCGTATTGGAGGGGAACAGACTTCCGCCGTACTGGAATCTTCCATGAGAGATGAATTTGACCTGTGGAATGTCCTCAATTCCCAGATTGATGTCGGTAATGGCAAGGCGAGGCTTGCCGAGATGGGATCCATCCAGAAGAAGCGCACAGGACTCCCGATTACGCGCAACAATCAGTCGTACGAGGTATGCGTAGGCTATAATTTCATCGGATTCTATGACATTTCCAAGAAATTCCTTGACGAGACCCTCGAATATATGAACGATGAGGTCCTTCCTGTAGGATACAAGGCCTGGAGACAGGGATACAGGGGCTGGGGGGACACAGGCAAGATGGGCTACGCTTCCCTGATACTGCTGATCATCGCGATAATCTATGTGATGTGCAGTATGACTTTCGAGTCGCTGCGGCTCCCGTTTGCGGTCATACTGCTGATTCCGGTGTCTTTCATCGGTGTCTTCCTTATATTCGGGCTGTCGGAGTTCACGTTCGACCAGGGCGGATTCGCTGCGTTCGTGATGCTCAGCGGTATTGTGGTCAATGCCGGGATCTATCTGATCAACGAGTTCATGAAATCGGGCAGGAGTCTCGATTCCGTCCGGCATCTTGAGGGGCAGGCAAGGAACAGATATATGGTCAGACGTTATGTCAAGGCGTTCAACCACAAGATCAATCCGATAATGCTCACAATAATCTCCACTGTCCTTGGTCTCATCCCTTTCCTTTTCGATGGACCGAAGGAAGTCTTCTGGTTCGCATTCGCTGTCGGGACTATTGCCGGAATGCTCTTCTCGATAGTCGCCCTTGTCATCTTCCTTCCGGTCTTCTGCTTCCGGGTGAAATGATACCGGTTTCAGATGAAGTGATACCGGTTTCAGGTGAAGCGATACCAGCGGATATATGCCCGGGTAGATTATTGTTTTGTTATTTTTGTTTTGTTATTTTTGTTATTGCGTTGATTTTTCAGAACGGTAACCCATATAATTCTATAATGCTATGAAACGGATATCTTTCCTTATTGCAATCTGCCTTGCCGGTGCAATGTCGGCACAGACTCCGAATGAATATGACAGATGGGCAAGTGACAATATCGGTTATTATTCCACAGCTCCGCGTTCCGAAATTGTAGTGCTTCCGTTCTTTCAGCAGCAGGCCCTGTACAATCTGTTCAGTCCTGAAAAGAAAGTGGCAGTCTGGGAATACAAGGCAGAAGACATCCGGAATAGCGAAAACCTGACTGCTGCAGAGAAGAAGACACTGCTTAAATTTCTCAGGAAGTACGCCAAGACCCGGTATCTCGACATAAAGTCAGACAGGAAGTACCATATCCGGTTCCGTAAAGCAGGAGATGAACTGGAGTCGGTGTTGAGGCAGCGCTACAATTGGGATGAAAGGAAAATATTCCGCTATCTGGAGTGCTGGCTGACAGATGCGGAATATGAAGCCTATTGCACAAAATACGATGTCAAAGGATAGCTCCTCACGTCCCTTTGTCCTCTCGACCGTCCCTTTGTCCTCCTGACCGTCCCTTTTGTCATCCTGAGCGTCCCTTTTGTCATCCTGAGCGTCCCTTTTGTCCTCCTGACCGTCCCTTTTGTCATCCTGACCGTCCCTTTTGTCATCCTGAGCGTCAGCGAAGGATCTGAAGCACCACCCCGGTTCATTATATCGGCTTGCCACGCCAGATTCTTCGCTTCGTTCAGAACGCCAATATGCTTCGCTCCTTTAGACAGAGTGCTTCCACACAGGATGAGTGTACCTGCACTCTTCTGCGGACATCGGACCGCGAACATCAACTTTTTGTAATCCACTGAGGTACAATACAATGCAAAACAGCCTTGTTCGCGGTCCCCCCAAAAAAGTGGGGACCACGAACAATCGATTTTTGTAATAATCTGTATTTCAATAAGATGCGAATTTGGCTTGTTCGTGGTCCGTTGTCCCGCCCTTCTTCTCCAGATTCTTCGCTTTGCTCAGAATGACAACGAGAGGTGCTCAGAAAGACATTCCTTGTCACCATAGACGAAGCCTGTCTCCTGTCATCCTGAACAGCCACTCTTTTGTCATTCTGAATGCCGCTGCTTTTGTCATCCTGAACGCAGCCGCAGGCGGAGTGAAGGATCTGGAGCACCACATTTGTTCTCCACTTTGACGGTCACCGGTGATTCCATAGGAGATATGCGCCCTGATGATGCCGTAGAAAGCGTATATCAAGGGTCGGCCGCGCATATCTCGACATTTTTGTGGAGATATGCTCCCCGATGATGCCACTGGGAGCGTATGTTGAGGGTTACCGGCGCATATCTCCCGTCCTCGCTCGGTCTCTGCCAGAACGGACGCTGTCTTCACAGGCATTGGCAAATGGAGAAGGTCGATGAACTGATATCCTCGTGGAGAATTGTTGTTTTATGCGCAGAGACGTCGACTGAGCCGCGTCTCTGCGCACGGACCTTTCAATATATGCTCTGTATGGCATCATCAGTGCGCAGAGGCGTCAGTCCGGCAACGCCTCTGCGCACAGGGTTCATATCAAGGGATGCAGTTTCGGACGGTCTTCGGTACAGATTCCTCGCTGGCGGTCGGAATGACATTACTTGTCACCATAGACGGAGCCGTTTCCTGTCACCATAGACGTAGCCGCAGGCGGAGTGAAGGATCTGGTATACCGCACCGTGTCTCAGCTCTGGTCTCGCCCTCGGGAGCAGATCCTTTGCTTCGCTCCCTTAGACAGGGCGCGGGTGCTCAGGATGACAGGGAAGGCATTCTGTTTCAGCTCCTTCGCTTCGCTCAGGATGACAGAGAACAGATACTTCAGGATGACAGTGTGTATTGTGCTATATCATTCGGATTTCCAGCCCTGGGCGCGTAGAGGGAGTTCGACCCCGTCAGGTGTGACGAGAACAGCCCCGACTTCGGGGCGGGCGAGATGGCCGATGATGTCGAATGTCTGGAAATCGTGGCGGAAACGGTCGTGTTTTCCTATCGGGACTGTGTAGAGGATGCGGAAGTCATCCCCGCCGTTCATTGCGGCTGATACAGGGTCGATATTGTATTTCCTGCCAAGATCGAACGTGTTTCCGGCGAACGGGATCTTGTCGACATAGATTTTCGCCCCGAGCCCGCTGTCCCTGACGAGCTGCTTGACTGCATCCGAGAGCCCCCGGGTGATGAAGTAGCCGAACGTTGGGACGATCTCTGAATCCTCCATCTGCTTCAGCAGGTCGGGATTGAGTTCTGGTTTGAGATATTCTCCTATGAATCCGGCGTATTTTTCAAGGTCCGGCTGCCTGCTGTCGTCCTTCGTGCTTTCGAAAGCCTTCTTCTCCCTTTCGAGGGTCTCGAATCCGAAATAGGCGGCTCCGAGATTGTCCGACACGCAGATAAGGTCCATGCTCTTTGCTGCAGGGCGTCTCTTCGCCTGTATGGATGAGGTTTCACCGGTGCCTGAGACAGCGATGCAGAGCCCGTTTCTGGATGGTACAAGATCAAGCGAGACTTTGCTGTATCCGTGCTCTTTTGCAGCAGTGACGGCCCCTTCCCACAATTCCCTGACCTGGGAGAAGTCGAGTTTGGCGGAAATGCCGAAAGTGAGAGACAGTGTCCTCGGATGGGCGAATCTTGCATAGAGTTCGCCTGTGGCGGCAATGACGCTCTTGTAGCCGAGGTGTTTGAGGGGGAAGTATGTGAGATCGAAATCTATGCCTTCCAGCAGGACCCTGCCGGCTTCAGTGCATACTGACCGGCCATCTGTTTCGAACCGGGTGTCTTCAAAAGGCCTGTATCCTGTGCCTTCGAACAGTCTTGTTATTGCCTCTATCCTTCCGAGGTCTGAAAATCTTTCTTCTGCCATTGTCAGTGAGTATTTGGTCCGGATTCTTTCCGGACAGGGTCAGTTATCGTCTGATAGTCTCGTATTCTATATTCATCGTCCTGATGTCCGAGATGAAGTCATTGGTGACATCCACCTGGAATTTCTTGGAGAGGAATTCGATGTTGTATCTTGTCCCCGGGTCGAACAGGAATATTGACAGAGGGGTCTTGCCCCGGTGTCTTTTGACTAATTTCACGAGACTGGTCCTGAAATCGGGATTGAGCTGAGGTGTGGATATCTTCAGTGCAAACCCTTTCAGGGCTGTCTCTGTCACGTTGCTCAGCTGCATTACGTTGTGGATCTTGAATGTGTATCGGGGCTTTTCGTTGTCATCCGGTTTCTTGTAGAACATTCTGTCTACAGACCCTTCAATGAATACTGCCGAATTGAGAGTGAGGGCCGGGACGAACCTGTCGATGTCCTTCCCCCCAAGACGCAGTTCATAGCTTCCGCTGAAATCCTCTATCGTTATCCTGAAAAGCGGTTTGCCGAATCTGTTGACTCCCTGCACGACCGAGGTAATGAACCCTCCGACAGACCTGTCCACAGGGGAGTCCTTTTCCTCGCACTGGGTGATCAGTCCGGAGAGCTCGTTAAGCGGGCAGCTGGTGAAATTCTCCAGTTCGAAGGCATATTTGTCCAGCGGATGGGATGAAAGGTACATCCCGACAAGCTCCTTCTCCTTGTGGAGATATTCCAGCATATCGGCAGTCTTCTCTTCCTCACGGATTTCCGTCATCTGCGGACTTACCGGCCTTGCATCGGCCATATCTCCGAACAGGGAGTTGGACCTGTCCATTGCATCCCTGCGGTAGCCTTCTCCATACCGTATCAGTTCATCTATATACAGGTTGCCGGAAGCTACCGGTTTGAAGAACTGCTGGCGGCAGTAGCCGAAACTGTCGAATGCTCCTGAATAGATCAGGGCATCGTATGCTTTTCTGTTCACCTGCCCTGCCATCCTTTCTGCGAAATTGGCTATATCCGTGAATGGCCCGTTCTTTTCCCTTTCCGTAACGATTGCGCTGACTATATTGTCTCCGAACCCTCTTATGCCTCCGAGCCCGAAACGAATGTCTCCGGCCTTGTTGACGGTGAACCTGGCATCGCTTTCGTTTATGTCAGGGTTGAGCACCCGGATGCCGGATTTCTTGCAGTCATCCATTATGCTCTTGATCTCGTCCTGCTTGTCGAGGTTCTTGCTCAGGTTGGCGGCCTGGAATTCGGCTGGGTAGTGGGCCTTGAGGTAGCCGGTCTGATAGCTGACCCAGGCGTAGCACGTGGCGTGCGACTTGTTGAATGCGTATTTGGCGAACTCCCTCCAGTCATCATAGATCTTCTCGAGGATCTCTTTCGGGAATCCGTTGGCCGTACCTCCGTTGATGAATTTCTCGCAGAGCTCGTTGATGATAGTTATCTGTTTCTTTCCCATCGCCTTACGAAGCTTGTCGGCCTCGCCTTTGGTGAATCCTGCAAGTTTCTGGGAAAGGAGCATCACCTGCTCCTGATAGACTGTCACCCCGTACGTGTCGTTGAGGATGCTCTCCATTTCCGGGAGATCGTATGTCACGGCTTCCACCCCGTTTTTCCTGTTGACGAATGAAGGTATGTACTGCAGAGGGCCAGGACGGTAGAGGGCGTTCATTGCGATGAGGTCCTCGAACCTTGTAGGATGCAGCTTCTGGAGCCACGACTTCATACCGTCGGACTCGAACTGGAACACGCTCTTGGTGTCCCCCCGTCCATAGAGCTCGTATGTCTCCCTGTCATCTATAGGTATCTCTTCGATATCTATGTCTATGCCGTGGCGCTTCTTGATGAGGGAGAGACATTCCTTTATGATGGACAGGGTCTTGAGGCCGAGGAAGTCCATCTTCAGCATTCCGACCTCCTCTATATAGTGCCCGTCATACTGGGATGTCCACACCTCCTCCTTGGTCGCCTTGTCCGTCGCGAGGGTGATCGGAATATAGTCAGTGAGGTTGCCCCTTCCGATGATCATTGCGCAGGCGTGCACTCCGACCTGCCTTACGCAGCCTTCAAGCTGGATGGCGTACTTGAGTATCTCGCGGATCTGCTCTGTCCCCTCCTCGTACTCGTGCTTGAGTTCCGGCAGATATTTGACGCAGTTCTTCAGATTGGTGTCAACCTCTTTCTTTTCCTTGACCTTTTTCTCTGTCCCATCCTCCTGTTTGACGGTTGTCTCTACATCGGCCTCGAATTTCGGCTTGTCCGGGACCATCTTTGTCAGTCTTGCAGTTTCCTCTATCGACAGGCGGCTGATCCTCGCCACGTCCTTTATCGCGCTCTTGGCCGCCATTGTGCCGAATGTGATCACATGCGAAATGTGGTCCTTGCCGTAGGTCTCCTCGATGTACTGGAATGCACCGTAACGGCCCTCGTCATCGAAGTCGATGTCTATATCCGGCATCGAGATACGGTCCGGGTTCAGGAAACGCTCGAACAGCAGGTCGTACTTGATGGGATCGAGATTGGTGATCTTCAGACAGTATGCGACGACGGACCCGGCGGCGGAGCCTCGTCCAGGGCCGACAGCAGTGCCGACCGCCCGGGCCGCCGCGATGAAGTCCTGGACTATGAGGAAGTAGTCGGGGAATCCCATCCTGGAGATTGTCTTGAGCTCGAACTCGATCCTTTCTGCCTGTTCCCGGGTGAGTGTCTCCCCGTACCTTTTCCTTGCCCCTTCATAGCAGAGATGGCAGAGGTATGCCACAGACCAGGTGAATTCCTCCCCTCGGTCATTGCCTTTCTTGTCGCACCTTCCGACGTCTATGATATCCTTGTATTTCTCGAGGTATTTCTCCTTTTCAGCCAGGAAGGCCGGATCGATCTTGAATTTCGGGAGCACGTGGTCCCTGTCGATTTCGTAGTTCTCGATCTTGTCGAACACTTCCATCGTACGTTCCAGGACTTCCGGATGGTCAGGGAAGAGCGCCAGCATCTCCTCCTCGCTCTTGAGGTACTCCTGCTGGGTGTACCGCATCCTGTCCGGAGAGTCGAGGTAGGAATTGCTGTTGAGGCAGATGAGCCTGTCGTGCGCCGGCCCGTCCTCCTTCCTTACGAAATGCACGTCGTTTGTGGCCAGGACCTTTGTCCCTGTCTTCTCCGCCAGCTCGAATATGCCTTCGTTGATGGCCTTCTGCCTTTCGTAGAGATCCAGAGACTGTCCCGGCACTTCTGTCCTGTGCAGCTGGACTTCAAGGTAGTAGTCATCCCCGAATACCTTCCTGTGCCACTCTATCGCCTTTTCCGCACCTTCCATATCGCCAGCATATATCAGCCTCGGTATCTCCCCGGCGACGCAGGCGGAGCAGCAGATCAGGTTGGCGGCATATTTCTCCACGACCTCGTGCGATACCCTCGGGCGGTAGTACATCCCTTCGATATGGCCTGTCGACACGATCTTCATCAGATTCCGGTATCCATCGTAGTTCTTTGCCAGCAGTATCAGATGGTAATAGCTCTTGTGCTCCGGATCTTTCAGAGTATGGTCATAGTGCTGTGTCACGTATATCTCGCATCCTACGATAGGCTTTATCCCGGGATGTTTCTTGGCGAACTTGTAGAATTCCTTGACACCGTACATATTGCCGTGGTCCGTGATGGCAATTCCCGGCATCCCGAGTTCCTCTGCTCTGTTGAAAAGGGCTTCTATGGACGAAAGTCCGTCTCTGATAGAGTATTGCGTATGGACGTGAAGATGAACGAATGACATAGTGCTGGTGCTTGAAAAGGAAGACAAAGGTATATAAAAAAGAGCCGCTCTCAAAGGGCGGCTCCTATAAAATTTATCTACTTGTTTTATTTCCTGCCTGTCAGCGCAGCCTTGGCTTCCTGCTTTTTCTTCAGTGCCATTGTAGTATCGTACATAATCGGTGTGGCGACAAAGATAGAGGCGTATGTACCGATTGCGATACCAAGGCAGAGAGCGACAGCCATTCCCCTGATGACCTCGCCTCCGAAGATAGCGATTGCGATCATCACTATGAGGGTTGTCAGGGAGGTGTTCATTGTACGTGACAATGTACTGTTGAGCGCCTGGTTTGCATTGACATAGAAATCCATCTTAGGATGGAGAGTCTTGTACTCTCGGATTCGGTCGAAGATCACCACCGTATCGTTGATAGCGTATCCGATGATAGTCAGGATAGCGGCGATGAATGTCTGGTCGACATCCAGGGTGAACGGAAGGATTCCTGAGAAGAACGAGAAGAATCCGATCACGATGATGGCCGTATGTGCAAGCCCTACGACACCTCCGAGACCCCATGTCCAGTTCTTGAAGCGGACAGCGATGTAGGCGAAGATGACAAACAGGGCGATGATGACCGCGATGATTGCGGCACGTTTCATATCGTTTGCCATTGTAGGGCCGACCTTGTCCGAACTGATGATACCGTTAGGGTTCTCGAGAGTAGAGCGGAATTCATCGAATGTGATATCTTCCTGGAAGAAGCCTTTCAAAGCGTTGTAGAGCATTTCTTCAACCTCTGCATCTGCTTCCGTGCTCTCATCCTCGACCTTGTACTGTGTTGTGAGTTTCATCTGGCTCTCGCCGCCGAACTGCTTGACCTCGACAGCACCGTCAAACACGGCCACTGCTGCCTCACGGACTTCCTCGGCGTTGACCGGCTGGTCGAACCTTACTACGAATGTACGTCCACCGGTGAAATCGACACCGTATGTGAAGCCTTTTATGCAGATCGAAAGGATGGATGCAAGTACGACGACTCCAGAAAGGATGTAGGTGAACTTCCTCTTGCTGAGGAAATCAACTGTGGTGTTCTGCAGGAAGTTCCTTGTGAACTTGTTGGAGAATGTGATGTTCTTGCCCTTTGCCAGCCTGTCCTCGATGATTATCCTTGATATGAAGATCGAAGTGAGGACGGAGGTGATGATACCGATGATCAATGTGGTCGCGAAGCCCTGTACAGGACCTGAACCGAAGATGAAGAGCACGATACCGGTAAGTATTGTGGTCACCTGACCATCGATGATGGCTGAATATGCGTTGGAATATCCATCGGCTACAGCCTTGCTTAGGCCTTTGCCCGCACGGATCTCCTCCTTGATGCGTTCATATATGATGACGTTGGCATCCACCGCCATACCGAGTGTCAGCACGAGACCGGCGATACCAGGCAGGGTGAGGACCGCACCGAATGATACGAGTGAACCCAGCAGCAGAAGGACGTTGCAGAGCAGCGCTGCATCTGCGATAAGACCTGCCCCGTGATAGAACGCGAACATATAGATGAGCACGAGCAGGAAGGCTATCACGAATGATATGAGACCGGCGTTGATGGACTCTGAACCGAGTGAAGGTCCCACGATCTGTTCCTGGATAATGGTCGCAGGTGCAGGGAGCTTACCGGATTTCAGCACGTTGGCGAGGTCTTCAGCCTCCTCGAGGTCAAAGTTGCCTGTGATCGAGGAGCTTCCTCCGGTGATCTCCGTATTTACTACAGGGTATGAATAGACCATTCCATCAAGGACGATCGCGATCTGTCTTCCGATGTTGTCCTTGGTCATCCTTGCCCAGATGTTTGCGCCTTCGGCGTTCATTGACATCGACACTTCAGGGCTTCCGCCTGAATTGCCATACTGTACACGGGCATCGGTGACGACTCCTCCGTCAAGAGGTGCCTTGCCGTCACGGGAAGTGGAACGGATGGCGACGAGTTCATATATATTGCCGCCGGCAAAAGCCTGTGACGGCTTCACTGTCCACATAGCCTTGAATTCGGCAGGGAAGAGCGCCTGTATCTGCGGAGAATGCAGCCAGGTGTTGATCTTTGCCGTGTCGGCATAGCTTGCATATCCTATGCAGGCTCCCGTCGCAAGCCTTCCGTTGTATACGGCCGGCTGGAGGGCGGCGAAGAGAGGGTTGGCTTTCTTGAATGCCTCATCATCGGCAGTCTCGTTCCCGGCGGCGCTGATCTCCTCGCTGAGGATGTCATCGGCTGCACCGGTTTCCTCTGATTCATCTGCGCCCTCTGCGGCAGGTGCTACTGCAGTGCTGTCTCCTTCGGCAAGGAGTTCAGCGAGAGTGGAGTTGGCCTGCTCGAGGAACGGATATATTTCGCTGTTTTCATAAGTGGCCCAGAATTCGAGGGATGCCGTTCCCTGGAGGAGTTTCCTTACACGTTCAGGCTCCTTCACTCCAGGAAGCTCGATAAGGATTCTTCCGCTGTTGCCGAGCTGCTGTATGTTAGGCTGTGTCACTCCGAAACGGTCGATACGGTTTCTCAGGACGTTGAAGGAATTGGCGATTGCGCTCTCGGCCTCTTCCCTTATCACGCTGATCACCTCTGCATCGGAAGTGGTTGAATTGATCTTGCTGTTCATCTCGTAAGTCCCGAAGATCTGGGCGAGAGGGATTCCGTTCCCGACTTCATTCCAGGCTTCTGCAAAGAGTGTGATGAAGTCGCCTCTGGACTCGACGCTGCGCTCCTTGGCAAGAGCAAGCGCCTGAGTGAATTCAGGTGTCTGGTTGTTGTCCGAGAGAGCTTTCACGAGATCTTCGAGCTGGACCTGAAGCATTACGTTCATACCTCCCTTGAGGTCAAGTCCGAGGTTGATCTCCCTTTCCTTTACATCCTTGTAGGTGTATCCGAAATAGACTTTCTCCGCAGAGATAGAGTCAATGTACCACCTGTTGTTGTCCCTTCTGATCGAGTCAAGGACGAATGCCTTGTCTTCCTCAAGGATGTTCGCGAAGGCGGCGGAATTCTGGTATGCCTCTACGGCCTTCTCTGCATATTTTGCAGCCTTCCCTTCCTGGATCCTTGTCACCAGGGTGAAGGACAGCTGCCAGAGACAGGCAATGGCAAGCAGGATCGCCACCAGTCTGATTGCATTTTTGCTTTGCATAGTATTATCGTTAATTGTTAATATTTTGTCTCACAATGGTCCTTGACCGCAAATAGGGCACAAATTTACTATTTTTTTCTTATAAATGAAGTTTCTGTAAACTATTTCTTATTTTTGTGCTCTGTTAAACGAATTGAGATGAGGTATTCCGTACTTGTCCATATACTTTCAGTGATGTCTCTGGCAGTTTCGCTCTCCGGACCTGCAGCCGCTTCTGCGGGATGGTCTGCCGCTGTCCCCTCGCATTTCACGGATACTGCAGCGGTCTCGGTCTCTGACACTGCAGCTGCACCGGCCGTCGACACTGTGCCGGCATCTGCCGCAGCCCTGGCTGCGGTCCCTTCGCGCGCTGACAGCCTTCTTCGTAAGGCGGACTCGTGCAGGCTGGGCTATGATTTCATACAGTCAGTGGCCTATTACAGACAGGCGCTCGAGGCGGAGCGGGATTCCCTCAGGCGGATAGCCATTGTGGACAGAAAACTGCAGGCAGAGAACGGAGCCAGTATGATGGAATATGTCTACAGCCCTTCAGTCGTAGCCAGGCACAGATTCTCCATAGAGGATTTCTTCCTCTACTATCCGCTGAAGGACAGGTCCTGGCGTCAAGTGCCGAATGTCCTGGACACTCTTCCCGGACATCCGTTCGCAAAGGCCGTATATGTCCCCGATGGCAGCACCGAAATCTATTTTTCGGCAGAGGATGAAGATGGAGTGAGGAATATCTGGCACACTGAGTACAGGGACACGGTCTGGAGCCTTCCATCCCTTCTCAATGAGCAGGTGACTTCTTCGGCCGATGAAGTGTATCCTCTTGTATCTTCTGACGGGAAATATATGTATTTCTCATCGGCCGGGCTCTATGGTGTCGGAGGGTATGACCTCTATGTGTCTGAATGGGATGAAGACAACGGTGACTGGGGAGTTCCGGTGAATATGGGCTTCCCGTATTCTTCCCCGTATGACGATCTTCTTTTCTGCAATACTCCGGATGGCAGGTATACGATGTTCGCCTCGAACAGGGACTGCCCTCGGGACAGCATATATGTGTATGTGCTGGAGTATGACAATATGCCGATCCACGAGGCCGTGCCTGATGTGCCGGCGCTGAAGAAGATAATGTCCCTTGAACCTGACAGAGTTGTCGATGACAGCGGTTCTCCGGGGCCGGATGCAGAGATGCCGGAAAATCCGGAAGTGAGGCGCTATATGGAGAAAATGCAGCAGGTGAAGGCGCTCAGGGATTCGATATATGCATATGGAGTGTCGATAGATGAGCAGCGGAACCGTTATGCGGAAAGCAATGATGAACAAGAGAAGACAATGCTTTCCCACAGGATAATGGAGCAGGAGCTTGCACTTCCTGTCCTGAACGATTCCCTCCGCAAGGCATCGGCCGAACTTCAGAAGATCGAGATGGATTTTCTCTTTAACGGAGTGGTGATAGACCTGGACAAGGTCAGTGCGGAGGCTGACAGGGAGATAGTTCCGAAGGACATTGACTTCTCCTTTGTCAAGATGGAGATGGGCGATTCCCTGACGATGAATATAGAGCAGCCGGAACCGGAGTTCGACTACACATTTATGGTGCTTCCGGAAGGCCGTTTCGCCGAAGATAACACTCTGCCCTCAGGGATTGTATATCAGATACAGATTTTCAGTATAACACGCCCTGCTACAGTCAAGGAGATAAAAGGTTTGAGCCCCGTCTTCCTGCACCGGCCGTCAGCCGGGAGATATACCTATGCCGTAGGGCTTTTCAGGACGTACGCCGATGCACTGTCCCAGCTCAACAAGGTCAGGACCCGCGGGTTTAAAGGTGCCTATATCATTGCCTTCAGGGATGGCGAGCCCATTCCGGTCAATTCCGCCCGCAAGTACGAATAGCACATAATTATTTGCCATTATGGGTTTTATAGTAATACTTATTCTCTTCGGGATTCTCCTTCTTCTTGCGGAGATATTGCTTGTCCCGGGTGTCGGTGTCGCCGGAGTCCTGGGGCTTCTTTCCCTTATCGGTTCCTGCATCTATGCCTTCAATGAATCAGGTGTTGTCACCGGTACGGTTGTAGTGGCTGTAAATGTCATCCTTGTTGTCGGTCTGACCGTCTATGTGCTCAGGGCCAAGACCTGGAAAAGATTTACGCTTGATACCAATATCGAATCGAAGGCTATCCCGGACAAGGATTCTGTCCTTGCGGTGGGCGATGTGGGCAGGACAACCACAAGGCTGGCTCCGGTAGGAAGGGCACGCTTTCAGGCAGGGGAATATGAAGTCAAGGCGCTTGAAGGGATGCTTGCACCCGGAGTCGAGGTGGAGGTCGCCCTTATTGAAGACAACACGGTCATTGTCAAGCCGGTGGAGACGGATTTCTGACAAGACGGCCGGCTGCGGTCCCGGTCCTTGTTCCCGTTGGCACCGGGCATTGTCACCATAGACCGAGCCGCCAGGCGAAGTGAAGGATCTGAAGCACCAGATTCTTCGCTGACGCTCAGAATGACAGGAAGCAGACACTGTCACCATAGACTGAGCCGTCAGGCGAAGTGAAGGATCTGAAGCAAAACAGAACATAATATAAACAACAAATTTTAATACCAGACAATATGTACGGAATAGATCTAACGGTCGTATGGATCGCGGTCGCGATAGCAGGGCTGATTATTCTTCTGTGGTTTTTCCCAGTAACGCTGTGGTTTCAGGCTCTTATCTCCGGGGTGCGGATATCCCTTCTGCAGCTGATATTGATGAGGTGGAGGAAGGTGCCTCCCGGAACGATAGTCATGGCAATGGTTACGGGAACCAAGGCCGGATTGAAGCTTGATGCAAATGAACTTGAAGCCCATTACCTTGCCAAGGGCAATGTCCCGAAGGTGGTCAATGCCCTGGTTTCGGCTGACAAGGCCAACATAGCGCTGGATTTCAAGATGGCGGCTGCGATAGATCTGGCCGGCAGAGATGTGTTCGAGGCAGTGCAGATGTCTGTCAATCCGAAAGTGATCAACACACCTCCGGTCACGGCAGTAGCCAAGGACGGTATTCAGCTGATAGCGAAGGCCAGGGTCACTGTCCGTGCCAATATCAAGCAGCTGGTCGGAGGGGCAGGGGAGGAGACTGTCCTTGCACGTGTAGGAGAAGGTATAGTTTCAAGCATAGGTGCTACCGAGACTCACAAGCAGGTGCTTGAACATCCCGATTCCATTTCCAAAGTCGTGCTTAATAAAGGTCTTGATGCCGGGACTGCATTCGAGATACTCTCAATCGATATAGCGGACATTGATATCGGGAAGAATATCGGGGCTGTGCTTCAGATGGACCAGGCGGAAGCAGACAAGAATATTGCCCAGGCAAGGGCGGAGGAGCGCCGCGCAATGGCAGTCGCCCTTGAGCAGGAAATGAAGGCAAAGGCTCAGGAAGCACGGGCAAAGGTTATCGAAGCAGAGGCGGAAGTCCCTCTTGCAATGGCAGAGGCATTCAAGAGCGGGAATCTCGGTATAATGGACTATTACCGGATGAAGAATATCCAGGCCGATACCGATATGCGGGAGAATATTGCAAAACAGTAGTTCCCGGGGTCATAGACAGCCGTTTTTGTGAGACAGGGCAGATAATCGTCAAATTTATTTGGCAAATATTAAGATTTAGTTTAACTTTGTCCTCCCGTTCCGGAAATGCCGTATTGGGGGACTTCAGGATAGATACATTTAAAGTCTTGATGTTCGGAAAGCAAGGCGGATTCCGGGAAGGAGGATTTCAGTCAAGGTGAGATGGGTGAGTGGCTGAAACCAGCAGTTTGCTAAACTGCCGTACGGGATTACCGTACCGGGGGTTCGAATCCCCCTCTCACCGCTGAACAAGAGGTATAAGCGATTGATTTTCAATTTCTTATACCTCTTTTCTTATGTTCAATCACCCAAATAATCGCCCATTTTTTGGCATTATAAATTGGAATTTCTTGCTAATTTCCCACAAAAGATACATGGCTCATTTGCAATAAGGACATCTAATTTTGCTGCGTTAATGCGCCAATCTTTGCCTATCCTATACGCAATGCCTTTCTTTTGCAGGATTTGTGAGTTGATTATTTCCTGTGCTTTTGTCAAGCCGATGCCCAAGTATTCCTTAAGACCTCTGACACCTTTTATTATTCTTCGTTCTTCTGCTTTGTCCTCAACGGGGGCTTTTGCTGCATTTGTTCCTTTGGTCTGTTGGTGCTCGTTGAGGTTTAGTTTGTTTATGATATACTCTATGGCTTTGTAGAGTGTTGCTGCATCGTCTGTCATTGTTCAGAGCGATTTGCATCCCTTATATTTATAAGGGTTATTAAGCGACCAATAGTCGCACCCACCGTGGGCTCAAGAGCAAATATACGGATTTGGTGTTGAAAAACCAAAAATGGATAGGCAACCTCAACTGATGTCCTGCACTGATGTCCTGCCAAATGCAAGGTATGCGGTTATTTCTCATGGTTCTCGCTTTCTGCTCGTATTTTGTTGGTTTTTAGTTAGTTGTGTTTGTGCTGTGTAAGTGGCGATGATGTCGGCAGTTTTTGACCATGTACAAAAATGAGGGCTAATGATTTAGCCCTCAAAAATACGGTTTCGCAGGGATGCTTGTTATATACCTCTGAATTCAGTACGCGAGAGTATCAAGGATGTCCACCTGTTCGTCTGTATGACGGTCAGTAAAGTGTAGAAGCCTGTTGATACACCACTGATAAAGTCCGGCTCGCCATTTATTATTGGTAGTGAGCCAAAAAAAGGCTTCCTCGCGAGGAGTACAGGTCTGTCTGCAAAACTCTGTTATATCCTCATTCCTAATGGTCAGTTCTGCCCTGTATATGACTTGCTTGCCTGTGTTGTTCCATTCCGGTATATACTCGTTCTTTGTCGGGCTTTCGGTTGCCATTTCCCGTGTCTTGTTATAGACTTTTAATCGTAACCCCTCATCCTTTTTCTGCCGAATATAGAGAGTTGGCGATGAAAGAAGCCGTGTTCGGCTGCTGCTATAAGCCTCGGTGTAGTTCTCTATTTTCCGGCATGGGTCACTGACTTTCCTCCCGTTTACAATCATGTCTAACTGCTCATGGTTTCGAATTGCTCTCCGGATGCTTGCGAGGATATTTTGGTTTGTGTCGAGGGCAAGTTCTACGGTTGTAATGTTATTGAATTGAAGTCCGAGGTCTTGTCCGACATATTCCACCATAGATGCAATGCTATTCTTGGGAATTGCCCATGTATAGAATGGCGTGTACAGGGCTTTATTCTCGTATTCGAAGAAAGTGTATGGAGCGTATTTGCCATTGAGAGTGAAAATGAAATGTCCCATGCGATGCCATTCCTCCTGTTCCCACGGGATGTCGAGTGCAACCGTCATTCTATCTTCGTCCCCGTCCACATACACAAGCCTGTAATCCGCAAGGTAATATACATGGTCATCCACGCTCGATTCCCGGTTGTTGAGGTTGAATTCAGAAATTAGGTTATCTATCAGATATTCGTTGCTGCGGAAGCATATTTTTAATTTGTCGATGTTTATCTGTTCTTTTACTGCTCGCATGGTGTGCTTGTGCTCGTGGTATTATTTGTTGAGGTTGTGCCTGTTGAGGTAACGGGCTTCATGGGCAGCGACGCCCAATACTTTTCCATTGACTGCGAGATTTTTCGTTTGGTGTCATTGCTTAATGTTCTTCCGGTTAATTTCTGCGATATAGCCTGCTTCTGTGCCTCCGGCATGTCATTCCGATATTGCCTCTTTGTCGGTTGTTTCATAATGTGTCAATTTTAGATACGATTATTCTATTATTTTTTGATACAACTACAATAAATAAATAGGTGACGAGGCAGGAAAAGTCAATATAAAAGGTGTAGTTTATTTTCTGCTCCGGAAAAATCCGGAAAAAATCCATACAAGCACTTGTTAGCCCCCTATTATACCGACCTATCCCGGCCATGAAAATAGTTGGGTTGATTGGTTTTCTTCATTCGCATAACCGGCTATCTGACTGCCATGTATCTTCGGGATTGGCTAATCTGAAAAATGGCTAAAATAAATCTATAATTATCGCTGTCCGAGCATAGATAATTGGCTAAAATAATACAAAGATTTATTTTGTACATTCAAAAAGATTTTCTACCTTTGTAGTACCAACAGGAAAGGAGGAAAGGAAATGAAAAAAGCGATTATATACGCGAGGGTGTCAAGCACCACAGACAGGCAGAGCACCGACAGGCAGGTGGCAGACCTCAACAGGTATGCACAGGCAAACGACATCGAGGTCGAAAAGGTGTTTGAGGAACATATCTCCGGGGCAAAAAAGAACGAGGAACGCCCCGTGCTCATGGCAGCCATTGAATATGCAAAAGCCAACGCCATTGATGTGGTGCTGTTGTCTGAACTCTCCCGGCTCGGTCGCTCTGTCTATGAGGTGCAAGCCACCGTTAAAGAGTTGGTCGATAATAATATAAATGCCTATTCACTCAAAGAAAGTCTATCCCTGTTCAATGAGGATGGAACACAGAGCATAATAACCCCAATCCTCATTGCAGTGCTTGGTACTTGCGCACAGATAGAGCGCGAGAACATCGCTTACCGTCTTGCAAGTGGACGCAAGCAAGCCGTAGCAAGAGGGGTTAAAATGGGGCGCAAGGTAGGCAGCGTAATGTCTGTGGCTGACAAGGAAGAGAAATATGCTGAAATCCTCAAAAAAATCCGAAAAGGCGATAAACTCACCGACATTCTTGCGTGGGCTAAAGGCAAGGGATATAAGGTCAGTTATGCGACCCTTAAGGGGCTTAAGAGGGACTTGTGCTAGTCCCTCTTTAATGTTATAGCACTATCGAGCGCATCAATTACTTTTCGCCTTGAATCGTCTGTGACTGCTATATATGGTTTCATTGCTTTAATGTCGCCATGTGATGTTATTTGTGAGATTACATCAAGACTAATACCTTGATTTAGAGCCAAAACTACAAATGTTCGTCGTGCTGAGTGTGATGTCAAGTGTGATTTGGGTATTATTACTTCTTCTATTTGACCGAGCCTGTATTGGTAGTCTACCCACTCACCCTGTAATCCTGCTTTCTTGCCTAATTCTTTTAGATGCTCGTTGTACTTTTGGTTGCTGATAGCCGGAAATGCTGCATTATTATCATATATATTGCTCTTATATTTTAGATATATTTTAGTTGCTATTGAAGAAAGGGGAATAGGTATCCTGTCTTTATCTTTTTTCGTCAAGACATCAAGTTCGTATTTCCCTGCTGAAAGCTCTTTGAAGTTATCATGCGTCAGACGGCAGAAATCGCTATATCGTAATGCCGTAAAACATTGAAAAACAAAAAAATCTCTTGCTCTATCTAGTGCTGACCCTATTGGTAAGTCAAGATTAATAAGTGTTTCTAGCTCTTGAACAGATAAGTATCTAGTTTCTTTTTTGCTTTGCTCTAATTTCGGTCTGAATTCAAAAAAATCTTTGCAGACCGGGTAGTTTTTTCTGTCTGCATAGGTCAGAAACTCTCGCAGTATGCTTAACTCTTTTTGTATTTTATCGTTACGCATATTCGAGGAAAGATACTGCAAATACTTACTCATAAACTCTGAGTTAAAATCAGAGAACTTAATATCACTCTTGTATTTTTTTATGCGTTGTCCTGCTCTATTAAACATAGCTCTATATGAGTCTGTCCAATCTGCTGTCGTGTGAGAGTCTACATATCTCTGAAATACGAAGAAAAATTCATCAGCTTGTTGTTCTGTTGATTGTTTAAATGAGTAGTTGAAATTTTTTTTGAGGTCAGACAGCGATGGTAGGCTACCTCTCAATGAGGCCTTATTAAAGTAGTCATTAATATAGTTGATATAATCGTCTATATTGCTATTAAGTAAGTTGTACTGAATCCCGTTAACAATACAACCTTGTTTAAATCGTTGCCTGTTGCTGTCCCATTGTTGCTTTGTGGCCGATAGGCGTGTGTATAGGTCAGTTCTATTGCCGCCATAAGTTACCCGAATACGGACACCAAAAGAGCCGTTCTTATATTGGTTGCCTAAACCAACATTTATATTATGCTTGTGTGCTACGACCATGTATCATATAATAAAATGTTAGCGCAAATATACGGATTTCAGATGTAATCGCCCAAATAATCGCCCAATTTTATGCGAAATATCGTGAAGCAAGACGAAATATAATGATGTTTAATGCATTAATTATCAGTATATTTTAGATATATGGCGAAACATTGCAAAACTAAAGTTAAAGTCCCCCTCTCACCGCCGGACAAGAGGTATAAGCGATTGATTTTCAGTTTCTTATACCTCTTTTCTTATATTCGCCCATCCAAATAACCGTCCGATTGCATCAACCCTCAATTCCCTGTCGGCCCTCCTGAACATCACTGCGGGAGTCTGTCATTCTGAACCCGGCCGGCCGCTTCTTTCATCCAACGCTGCCGCTTTTGTCATCCTGAGCATCAGCGAAGGACCTTCCCAGTCATAGACCTCTACCTCGTCATAATAGTACCACGGGTACCCCTTGTAGTCATCGAAACCCGTTTCCGCCGAATTCAGCCTGACATATATGTACCGCTCTGTCGCATAGACATCCATCCCTCGGTAACACGGCTTCTCTATCCGGTAGTTCATCCCGTCCTTTGATGAATAGTTCGGATATATGCCGTATATCAATTCCCTGTCGCCTATATGCCCATCCGGAGAAATGTCCATCAGTTCAAGATATCTCCCCTCTCCCGCCGCATATAAGAGCCTGCCATTATTGAGCAAAATACGCGAATTGACCGTATATACCGTCTGCTTGGGAAAATCAGGTACGTCTGTCCCGTCTTCTATCCAATACGGGACAGGCTCGACTGTCCTGTCATCCAGATCAAGAACTGTCAGCAGCGACTTCGAGCCGAATGGAGCCCCAAGCAGCAATATGGTGTCATCGGACAGCCGGACAAAATCATCTCCGGAAAACAGACGTCCTGTCCATTGCAGATCATATGTCTCCCACCTGCTGTATTCCCTTACATTTTCTATGGCGCCTGATATTGAATAAAGACATACAGGAGCACAGGTTTCCGAGGTGTTCATAATATCATACCCGGAAATTCCCGACCGTTTCATTACAGGACTGAAAAATTCGTTCGGCCCCCTCCCCTTGTTAAGGAAATCGAACAGATAAGTCAAAATATCTGCACTGATTTTATAGGCAGCCATCATACCCTGGTCGGAAAACGTCGAACAGACCAGGGTATCCCCCTCTATAAACTTCAATGTGCTGCCGACGTAATCCTGTACTTCCATCACCTTGCCTGCTACTGTCGCCGTGACAGGCTTTTTCTCATATGACACTCCTGTCCTGCCGCAACCATACAGGATTGCGGCAAGACATAACATGAATATAGATTCAGACTTCATAATACGGATTTATCGGACATGATATACGCGGACGGCATCTTTAATATATGCCGTATATGAAGTACCTCCACCCCTGCACCGAAGGCCATAGCTGCTACGGATGCCGCTGTAATGACAAGTCTTTTCATAACTTTCATTGTTTTTTGTGTTATTGATACTGACCTATAAATTGTAAGCTACAAAGACATATTCATCCTGTTCGTTGACAGTCAGGGCAATCAGCTGGTGCCGTTCGTGATTATATGCGATTGACTGAGTCCTGCGGCCGAGATAGAGTTTCCGCAGCGGATTCCCCTCCCAGTCGAAACAGTAGACGGAATTCATCCGCCAGTCATCATCGGATACTGCCCTGGCATCATCACACAACATATAGCAGCCGTCATCAGTCCCGGCCATCGCCAATGTCCCCCGTCGGCACGTTTTTTCCCATATGACGGAATAACGGTGCCCGGAAGGGTCGGAATCCGATATATACTCAGGTTCCGCAAACAGGTATTCCCGGACAAGCGATATGTCTGAAAAATCCGATATATCGTAAAACCGGAAAACATTCCCGAAACCGGATGCATAGGCAATATGTAAGCCGTCCGGGCTTGCGGCAAGTTTCCCCTGCCAGACAAGTCTTGCCTCGCGGTAATGGCCACGCGATCCTGTACCAGGATAATTCCCGAATTCGGCCTCCTCTGCACCTCTTCTGTCAAGAAGCAGGAATTGCGACGGAGTATCCGACAACATATTCATTGTCGCATAGCCGCTGTTCCCTGCAAGTGACGTCAAGCCGGAACATCCTGCCGGGAAAGGGATACTCAGGATCTCCGGCTGAGGCTCGAACAGCTCCCAAGACGGAATCCGGAGAATTTTTCCCGAATTGGAGCTATAGACATTCAATGTGTCTCCAGAAAACCAGATCGCCGATGCATTGAGCAATTCGTTTTTCGCCCGCCCGATATAAATCAAATCCCGGAATGCCCCACTCTCAAGATTGTAGATCCTGACCACCTGCTTTGTCATCTGATTGGTACAGACCAGCATACTGTCCTGACTGGCAAGAAGGACCGGTTCCTGGATTTCGTCCGGGCCTATCGGCAATACCGAACTTTCCGGGATTCGCTCTTCCGGGAAGAGGGCAGACAATGAAAGATCAGGCGATGTATTGCAGCTGACAAGAATATATGTCGCTATTGCCAACAAAAAGGTATTCTTCATACTTTCTAATGTTAATTCAAAGGGCAAAGAGCGGTACTTTGCCCCTTGAATAGATTACCGGACCCTTGTCCCGCTTATTACAAGATTCCCGAGAGTGGTGCATACCGGATCCCATGGAGCCTCGCATGTTATACTCTCACTTCCTTCTCCTCGTGTCAACGCCTCTACATTGGCCTCGAAGATCGGATCACTCTGGCTGCCGGTGACATACACCGCTACCGCTGCGCCGGCGGCCATAGCTGCTACGGCCGCTGCTGTAATGACAAGTCTTTTCATAACTTTCATTGTTTTTTGTGTTATTGATTATGGATACCTGCAAGAACCTCTTGAAAAAGGCATTGCAATCTTTCACTGCCCACCGGATTACCGACAAACACAGGATGTCCATCTCTGTCTGTCAGAAAACTATGGAACCGCTCGTCTTCCGGAATAGAGCCGTTCTCTTCCGCAAAACTCCCGTATGTGTCTATATATACCGGGAAACTGAAATCCTGTATCGCAAGCTGCAGGCGGACCTCCTCCAATGCTTCCACTCCCGGAGAGAAAACAGTCACGACATCATACCGGCCGTCTTCCGATGCATCCGCATACAAGGCCTCAAGCTCTATCAGATGCGATATACGGCAACCCGAACATTCCGTAGAATCATAATATATTATCATTTTTACCGGACGGAGGCTGTCCATGACCGCCAGGCTGAATGTCCCGTCTTCATAGACTTCCATATCGCCCGGAAGCACTATCTCCGTATCCATGAAAGCGGACAGAACCTTCCTTACCTCCTGACGTGCTCCGCACGAAACAAGCGACAGCAGAACGAAACTGACTGTAAGAATAACTTTGAATAAGTTTCCCATATCTTCGTGTCATTATGTGGTCTGATATATATACGCAAATGCCTCTGAAAACATCTAAATGTTTTTGTATTTTTTGCAAAATTATATATTTCGAGCTGGTCTGCAAATCTGCAGGCAATTACACTCTTTTTCTGTACGGGACTGTACTTTATCACACCTCCATAGGAAGTCATCACAAGCCGGTCGCATTTCCCGTGCACAGTATCCGGGGAATAGACGATTTTTCTGACTACAGATGTATCTTTCAGGTCATAGACGACAAAACGGGCATCCTCATATGAAGCCATCACCAGAAGGTTATTGTCCTCGTAGCCGCATATTGCACCGGAGTTAATTCCATCAACCATCCCGGTCGTTTTCCTTGTCGATATATACCAGTCTTTATCAAGGCTGTCAAGAGGCATCTCCAGCATATTCACGAGAGTAATGTCATTGACCACCACTACGGAATCCGGTAAGGTCATGGCGAAATAGAATGCTCCGATACTTTCCCCCGGCCCTCTGCCCTTTCTGCGGGCACGGGTAAGTTCTCCGGACCGAAGATCGTAGATATACATCTGACATTCTTTCGATATGTCGTCCTTCATCAGAAGTTTATCCCCGAACCTGTAGAGCCGCGTAGGATGAAACAGTCCGGGAACATCGATGATTTCAGTCTTCACAGATTCCGCTGGACGGATATCTTTGACAATCAGAATGTTTTCATCTCTGGTGCCGCATGCCTGCAGCACCAGAGATATCATTATCATAAGGTAATATTTCCGCATATTGCGGCTTAGTCGACAAAAAGTAGGATAAAATCTCTGCAAGGGATTGATTTTAATATCTTTGCGAAGATTATTACTGATATGGTAAAAAATGCTTTTTCTGCGGGTCTCCCAATGTGGTCAGGAACGGCCTGAGAGGCAGGAAACAACAATATAAATGCAAGGATTGCGGCCGCCAATTTTTAGGCGGTATCCGGCGCGACAAGTCACAGGTCATTTCGGAATACATCGAGGGCAAACAGACACGGAAACAGCTAGCCGCAAAATACGGCGTGTCAGTCAGGACGATAGATCGTGACCTGGAGGGGATGCGCTACGTCCAGAAAGTGTCAAAGGACAAGAGTGTCGTAATCTAGATGGATACAACCTACTGGGGCAGGGACTTCGGGCTGATGGTGATAAAGGACGCCTACAGGAACAAGATCCTATGGCGCAAGTATGTCAGATACGAGACGATAGCGGGCTATCTGGAGGGCGTGAACTGGCTCAAGGAGCATAGCTTCAGGATATACGGAGTGGTCATAGACGGCCTGCGCGGCCTGGCGGAAGCACTGGGAACATATCCGGTCCAGCACTGCCAGTTCCACCAGATGATGACTGTAAGGCATTATCTGACCGGCAATCCCGACATTGAGGCCTCGCGGGAACTCCTTTCCCTTTCCTGCGGCATGACCAGGATGGACAAAGACAGTTTCATCGGTGCCTTCGATGAATGGTACGTCAAATATAAGGATGTCCTGAACGAAAGAGTACATGACAGGAGGATGAAGACACCTCCATATATGAGGCCAAGGCTCAGGAGTGCATATCTCAGCATAAAAAGGAACATGAAACGCCTATGGACATTCTACGATTACAAGGACAAGGTCATACCGAATACGAACAACGGACTGGAGGCGGTGTTCGCTGACATCAAGTCAAAAGTAAGGGCCCACAGCGGACTTACAAGGAAGCATAGGATGAAACTTATTGACGAATACATACATTGTCACCATAGACGCAGCCGGAGGCGAAGTGAAGGATCTGGAGTACCACACTGGTTCTCCACATTGGCAGCCACCGGTGATTCCAAAGGAAATATGCATCCCGATGATGCCACCGGGTGCGTATATCACGGATCGTCAGTGCATATCTCCCATCCTTCCTCGGCCTCTGTCAGGGCGGATGCCGCCTCCACCTGCATAGGCGAAAGTGGAAAGTCAAGGAACAGATATCCTTATGGAGAATTGTTGTTTTATGCGCAGAGACGTCGACAAAGCCGCGTCTCTGCGCACGGACCCTTCAATATATGCTCTGTATGGCATCATCTGTGCGCAGAGGCGTCAGTCCGGCAACGTCTCTGCGCACAGGCCCCATATCAAGGGATGCTGTTTCGGCCGGACTTTGGAACAGATTCCTCGCTGTCGCTCCCTTAGACAGTAGTCAGAAGTTCGGAATTACAGGGAAGACGTTCTTTATCAGATTCTTCGCTGGCCGCTCAGAATGACAGAGAGCTTCCGAACAGAATGAATGACAGTGTATCTGCACTCTTATGTGGACATCGGACCGCGAACATCAACTTTTTGTAATCCATTGAGGCACAACATAATGCAAAATTGTCTTGTTCGCGGTCCCCACTTTTTCGATGGGACCACGAACAATGATATTTTGTAACAATCTGGTTTTCAATAAGATACAAATCGGGCTTGTTCGCGGTCCGTCGGGCGGCTGGTTCGGATCATCTGGACATTTGGCGGATCAGATCTGACGGATCACCCGGCAGGGATTCCCGACAGCGAGAGACCCCGCCGGAATATCTCTGGTGACGATGCTTCCGGCTCCAATGACACAGTTGTCTCCGATGGTCACTCCAGGCAGTACACAGACTTTTGCCCCGATCCACACATTGTTACCGACAGTTATCGGATGTGCATATTCAAGACCTTTGTTCCTCTGTTCCACATCAAACGGATGGCCGGCCGTGTAAAATCCACAGTCAGGAGCTATGAATACATTGTCTCCGAACCGGACCGCTGCTCCATCCAGAATAACGCAGTTGACATTGGCGTAGAAATTCTCCCCGATTTCGATATTATAGCCGTAGTCGCAGTAGAAGGGCTGTTCTATCTGGAAATTCTTCCCGGTCCTGCCGAACAGCCTTCGTATGAGTTCTGTCCTCGCGGCCATATCTGACGGGTGCAGCATATTGTATTCATAGCACAGATCTTTGCATTCCTGCCTTTCCTGGATCAGTTCTCTGTCGTAGTTGGCATTATACAGTTCGCCTCTGCGGCATTTTTCCTTTTCACTTTCCATTGCTTTAGATTTGTTTTCTGGCCGGAGGCCGTTGTCCGGGGATGTATATCGGCCCGGGATCGGGATCTGCGTGTATATATCAGGACATCGGATATCCGGTGTTACCCCAGGGCGACATCGAGGACCATCATTAAAGAAAAGCCGAGGGCGAACATAAGAGTCCCGACATTGGAATGCTGTCCTCCTGACATTTCGGGAATAAGTTCTTCGACTACGACGTAGATCATTGCTCCGGCTGCAAAACTCAGCATATATGGCAGATAGGGAGTGATGAGGGCGGCCAGAGCGATGGTTATGAGTGCTCCGAGCGGTTCCACGATACCGGAGAGAGTGCCGTAGGCGAATGCTTTTTTCCTGCTGGCCCCTACTGACCTAAGCGGCATTGACACTATCGCCCCTTCAGGGAAGTTCTGTATGGCGATTCCGATAGCCAGGGCAAGTGCGCCAGTCATTGTAATGGTGGTGTCTCCGCTTATCCATCCAGCGTATGTCACTCCTACCGCCATTCCTTCTGGGATATTGTGCAGGGTGATGGCAAGGACAAGCTTGGTAGTCCTTTTAAGGCCGCTTTTAGGCCCTTCCGCTTCTTTCCCGTGACTGTGCAGATGGGGAATAATATTGTCCAGCAGAAGCAGAAAAAGTATTCCTCCCCAGAAACCGGTCACGGCAGGTACGAATGCCCAGCCTCCCATATTATGAGACTGATCCATTGCCGGGATTAGGAGACTCCAGATAGAGGCTGCCACCATCACTCCGGCGGCGAACCCGGACAGTCCGCGTTCCATTGCCGGCCTGATCTGCTGTTTCATAAAAAGAACACAGGCTGCTCCGAGGGTTGTCCCCAGAAGGGGGATCAACAGTATCCACCAGTCGTTGAGGGTCATAGGGTAATGTGTAATTTAAAATAACAGATTCTTCACTTCGTTCAGAATGGCATTACAGGGTCTCCTGTTTCAGTTTCTCGATATAGGCATCAATGCGGTGCAGTTCCTTGGGGATGTCGATGCCCTGAGGGCAGTGCGGATTGCACTGACCGCAGCCTGTGCAGTGGTCGGCCTGCCTCAGTTTCGGTACGCTCCGGTCATAACCTACCAGATATGCGCGGCGGGCCTTCCTGTATTCCGGAGATCCGGATGATGTAGGGATGTTGTCCTCGTTGACGCACTTGTTGTAGTGGAGCAGGATGCCAGGGATATCGATGCCGTACGGGCAAGGCATGCAGTACTGGCAGTCGTTGCACGGCACTGTCTTGAACTGCATCATCATATGCGCTATATGGTGCAGGAACGCCAGCTCATCTTCGGTGAGAGGCTTGAGAGGGGAGTAGGTCCCGAGGTTGTCTTCCAGATGTTCCATCCTTGTCATTCCGCTCAGGGCGGTCAGCACTCCGGGATATGATCCCACGAAACGGAATGCCCACGATGCCACGCTCATTTCCGGCTCTCTCTCCTTGAATTCCTCCATTATGTTTTCCGGCACCCGCGACAGCCTTCCTCCGAGCAGAGGTTCCATGATCACGACAGGGATATTCCTCTTCTCCAGTTCGTAGTACATATAGTCCGCATTGGTGTTCTTGGACTTGATCTTCTCCGCATATTCCCAGTCCAGGTAGTTCATCTGGATCTGGACGAAATCCCAGTGGTACCTGTCGTGGACCGACATAAGGTAGTCGAAGAATTCCTTGTGTCCGTGGTATGAGAATCCGAGGTTGCGGATACGGCCGGCGGCCCTTTCCTCCATCAGGAAATCCATCATCCCGTTGTCGACATATCGTTTCCTGAAGTCATCCATATTCGAGAGTGAATGCAGCAGATAGTAGTCGATATAGTCGACTTTCAGGAATTTCAGGGAATCATAGTACATCTGTCTGGATGCTTCCGCGGAATGGGTGGATTCGCTGAAATTGGACAGTTTGGTGGCGACAAGGTACCTGTCTCTCGGATAACGGCTCAGAGACTGTCCGGTGGCCAGCTCCGACAGCCCCTGACAGTACGCGGGGGATGTGTCGAAATAGTTCACTCCGTGTTCGATGGCGTAGTCTACCATACGGTCTACCGTCTCCTGGTCGATGACCCCTCTTCCATCATCGGCTTTCCTTCCTTTGATGAAAGGCAGACGCATCATTCCGAATCCGAGCAGTGACACCCTGTCCCCGGTGTTCGGGTTGGTCCGGTATGTCATTCCCCCGGACCCGGTGCTGTCAGATCCGGCATCCCCGCCTGATGTTCCGGCACAGGCGGCCAGTCCCGTGACTGCGGCTCCGGATGCTGCCATAGTCTTTATGAAATCCCTGCGGGAGATATTGTCGTTCTGTTTTTCCATATTATATCATATTTCGCTGTGCACTTCATTCCCTTCTACGTATATCGCGCTGAACGGTCTGGCAGGGCAGAGGTTCTCGCAGGCTCCGCAGCCGATGCATTTTTCAGTGTCGATGGCCGGGATCTTCAAAGCCTTGGCTTCATTCTTCCCTCCGGTCTCCGTCTTCCCGGATCTGTGCCTGTGGCGGTTCCCGTTGTCAGGTACCATTACAATGGCTCCGGTAGGGCAGTGGCGTGCGCAGTTGAAACATTCTTCTCCATCAGTTATGACGATACAGTTTTTCCTGATCCATACAGCGCGGCCTATCTGGATGGAAGATTTTTCCGCTACAGTGACAGGACTGATCGCTCCTGCAGGACATACTTCAGAGCATTTCGTACATTCCGGCCTGCAGTATCCCCGTTCGTAGGACATTTCCGGCTGCATCAGCCTCATAAGCCCTCCTGAAGGTCTGAGTACATCGTTCGGGCAGACCGAAACGCACAGCTGGCAGCCTGTACAGTGCTGATAGAAATCTCTCAGGCCGGATGCTCCTGGAGGGACTATCGCTGTCTTGCGCTCGGGGATTTTCTTGTCTGTTATGACGGCAAGTCCTCCGTCTACCTTTTTCTCCTGGGCATTCATTACGGCTGCCGTGGCCACAAGTGCTGTCGCAGAGAGGAAATTCCTTCTTCCGTTCACTCCTGGTCCGGCATTGCACATAGCTCCGGCAGCAGCATTGTCACCGGACTTTGTGCCTGCCTTTTTCGCAGTGTCTGACTTCCCTGGATCTGCGGCCGTCATCCTGGACGGCCTCCTGTACCGGAAAGTATAGCTGATCGCCCCGCTTGTGCAACTGTCGATGCAGTCCATACATGATACGCACCGGCTGTAGTCGACCGCGTGGTTCCTGTAGTCTATGCACGAGGCCTTGCATCCGCGCGAACACAGGCTGCAGCCTGTGCATTTGTCCTTGTCTATCCGGATGGCGAGCAGGGAATATTTTGACAGCCAGCCAAGGACAGTCCCGACCGGGCAGATGGTGTTGCAGTATGTACGTCCGTTTCTCCAGGCGAGGATGATGACGGCGACAAATGTGACTGCGGCAATGACGAAAGTCGGGATGCTCCTGAGCCATACATCCTTGCTGTAGAAAGCGTAGCTGTCAACCCTTTCGGATATGTATGCCAGCAGATTGTTGCCCCACTGGTACAGGGGGGCGAACAGATTGGATACAATGCGTCCGTATGCGCTGTATGGATCGAGCAGGGCGAAGAACGATCCGACCCCTGCGACAAGAGCAGCGATGAAAATCACCAGTATGCCATATCTCAGCCAGTTCCTGGCAGGGGAATAGCTGAACCGCATCGCATATTTCTTCCCGCGTCTGCCGTTGATCCAGGAGATGATATCCTGGAATATCCCCAGAGGGCATATCACGGAGCAGTAGACCCTTCCGAGCACAAGTGCAAGTATAAGGAGGATAATCACTGTCCCTGCATTGAGTGCAAGTATGGCCGGCAGAAACTGGATCTTTGCCAGCCAGCCGAACCAGGTATGTATTGTCCCGGTGAAATCCAGGAACAGCAGAGTTATGAGAGTGAATATGATGGCAGCCAGAACCGTCCTGATTTTCCGCAGCATATGTCAGATCCTGTTGTGGTTTGATATGTCAGAAAGTGAGGACAGCGCGGACAGGGTAATGGTCGGAAATGTAAGGTATCCCGCCGTACTGCTGCCTGACTGTCTCGAATCTGTCGCAGGAGGAGAATCCTGAATACCAGATATAGTCGATGACGGAGTCGCTGCCGCCCCAGCCGTTGAATGTTCCGAGATGGTCGGTCTCTGCAGCCTTGTCCCTTGCGCTGAGCATCATTGTCTCCAGATCATCGAGGACAGGGTCATCCGGAGTGACATTGAAGTCTCCGGTCAACACCATAGGGTACCCTTCCGGATTGATGTCATCTATCCTGTCCACTATCAGTGCAAGTCCGTTCTTCTGGGCCTCTTTCCCTATGTGGTCGAGATGCGTGTTGACATAGTAGAATCTGTGTCCGGCTTTCTCCAGCAATGCCCAGGTGGCCGTACGACGGCAGGCTGCATCCCAGCCCATCGATGGCTGTTCAGGGGTCTCGGAAAGCCAGAATGTACCCCATTCTATCATTTCAATGACTTCGGTGTTATAGAAAATGGACATGTGTTCACCGCTGTTCTTCCCATCTTCGCGCCCTACTCCGATGCTCTCGTATTCGGGCAGGTTGTCAGTTATGTAGCTGATCTGGAAATCGAATGCCTCCTGGACTCCGAAGATATCCGGGTGCTTGTCTTTCAGCATTTCTATCGTCGCCGGACGGCGGTGTTCCCACGAATTGTCGCCATCGTCCGCTACGCCCTGTCTGATGTTGTACGAAATCACGGTGAGCTGAGTCTTTTCTGCCTGCCCGCACCCCGGCAGGAACAGCGCCGCCATCAGCAGAGCTGCGCAGAGTGAATGAAAATTCTTCATAAGATTATCTGTTTGTCAGATGCAAAATTAAGCAAATAATACG
>JADIMI010000002.1 GCA_017694845.1 Candidatus Cryptobacteroides intestinavium | reverse complement strand
ATGTACCGCCGATGAGCGTTGTAGGAGGAAATCCGGCAAAGTTCATCAAGAAGATTGAAACCGGGAGCAATAAATAATTTCGGAGAACTTATAAATCAAAATAATAAGGACCGACAGATGTCTCTTAGCCCTGCCGGTCCTTGTTGTTAGTACTCGTATTTTTATCTGTAAGCCCTTTCAAAAATGCTTACGCAATCCTCATGTGTCATCTCACAGGGGTTGGAGGCAAAGAGACCTCCCATCATTTCACGGGCGTTGCGTGCCAGCGTGTCGTCTTCTTCTCCCTGACACGCCGTTTTCTTTGCGAGTTCTACCAGACGCTTGACGAAGCCGTGCGCACATTCGATGGAGAAGCACCGTCCGCCCTCCATCGGATAGCTGTCCGTCCCGATGTGGAGAGCCTGTTTCACTCGTTGTCACCCTATTTCCTCTGCGGACAGGCATTGCCGAAAGAAACGGCCCGCCTGAAGATGACCGAGTCTGCATACCTCCTGCTGAACAGTGACCGGAGCTATGCCGCCGCTCTGTTCGACTTCACAAGCACCTGCAAGATGAATATGCTCGACCTGCTCGTGGAACATGACAGAACGGATTTTCGCTGGAAATTATACTTTATCCGCAAAAATAGTTGAGATAAAGTATAAACTCTAATGGCCCGGCCGTTTATTGTCAGTCTTTAACGACCCATTTCCCGTTCCTTTTCCCGTTCTCCCGTTCCAGCAGGCCACGTTCCTGAAATACCATGAGTGTTCCTGGAATACGCTGTTGTCGAACGTGAAACCGAATGTATGAAGGTATTTCATGGTGAACACGGCTGTGGCGCGTGTGTTTCCTTCTCCAAAAGGGTGGACTTGCCAAATGTCCGAAACAAACTTGCAGATATGCATCAATGCCTGGCCGGCATCGAGTGACGGATAATTGACACTCTTTTCTTGTCCGAAATCGTATTCAAGTGTCTGACGGATCAACTCATGGCTGGAATACAAAACGGTGTCCCCGTCAAGTACCCATTCTTTTTTCGTTATGTCATAGTCACGCAGTTTTCCAGCAAATTTATACAGACCTTCAAACAGCCGTCTATGGATGAGTATCAGATAATCCGGTGTGAATGAAAAGGATTTCTCGGATAGTATTTCAGTAATTCTTGCAGATACCTTATCCGCTTCTTCGGTTCGTTCGTCCTCTATGTCCTTTCTGGCTGCTTTTGACTGATAGTAGTTGTCAATCAAGTGCTTTGCTTCTCCAATGGTAATCTCTCCCTCGATGTGCCTGCCTGCTGTCTGCAACAAATACTCCGATGGCTTAAGCCCGTCCACGTCCTGCAGACCGATTGCGGTCTGCCACATTCGGGCCTTTTCTTTACTGTCAGGCTCGCCCTGCCTTATATATTTGTCGAAATCACTCATCCTGTTTCATCCGGTTTCAGTGCCAGTATCCAGTTCGCCGGACATCAGCCGGGAAGAGGAGCACATCATGCAAATATCTTTAAATTTTTTGTCTGTAGAAAATATTGCAGCAAAACTTCAGTAATTTTTACCGATATGCCTATGCTGCCTTCCTTGCTGACGCTCCGGTGCGGCCCTGTAGGTTTGGCGACCTTAGCCATCAAGTGGCTTTGGGGACAGAAAATGGGAAATTCATGCCATATTATTCATTGTTTACACACGGGATGGGTGGCAGGCAATCTCTATGTGGAAAAGCTCGGCTATTGTATTGATGTCTCTTTGCAATGTTCTCCATTTCCCGCGACACATATTCTACCAGTTCGTCGGGTCTGGCACTCCGGCCATCCCTGAGACGGTTGAGAATGATTGCCATTCTTTTCAGCTGATATATCTTTGCCATAGTGTCCGAATTCGATGATGTTCTGTTGCGGCTGTCTGCAGACAGCTCTGCCAAAGGCTGGTTACAGGGTCTGCCCTCCGATGAATTCGCGCATTATGGATGTCGGGGGGATGGCTGCAATCTCGTCAGGGGAGAGAGCTACAATGTAGTCCAGGAACTTCAGCAGGCGTGTTGCTTCGCTGAATGCGGGAGATGATGACGGGATGCGCCTGAGGAGCGGTTCGGCATAGTATTTCAGCATCGGCAGCTCGAAAATGAGGGCGGAGTTGAATTCTGCATCCGCATTCTCCTGGAACGGGAATATGTTCCTGTTCTCGCCTCTGCGGACACTGCGCCACCGGAGTATGGTGTCCTCGGGAGTGATTCCCCTGACTCTGTTGTCTCTGACCATCCTGCGCAGCAGGCGGTTGTCCGATGTGGAGATGTTGTTGTTCTCATCGATGGACAGGGAGGTGAGGGCAGATGCATATACCCTGAATATGTGCGAATCGTCCACGGCCGATGTCATCTCCGGATTGAGGGCGTGTATGCCTTCCATTATGAGGATATCCGTCTCCTCCAGTTTCATCTGCATTCCCGTGTCCTCCCGTCTTCCGAGTTTGAAGCTGTATTTCGGTATCTCGACTGTCTTGCCGTGCAGAAGATCGTTGAGCTGGCTGTTGAGCAGGTCGAGATCCATTGCATAAAGGGACTCGAAGTCGTAGTCCCCGTTCTCATCCAGCGGGGTCTTGTCTCTGTTGACGAAATAATTGTCCAGTTCAATCACCTTCGGGTTGAGCCCGAGTACCTTGCACTGTATCGCCAGCCTGAGGGAGGTGGATGTCTTGCCGCTGCTTGACGGTCCGGCGATGAAGACGATACGTGTCTTGTCCCGTTGCTGGAAGATGCGGTCCGCTATCTCTGCATAATCCCGTTCGTGCCTGGCTTCGGCGAGGTTGATCAGATTGATGGCTTCCCCTCTCTGGATAGCCCTGTTGAGGGTCCCGATGCCCTTCACTCCTATGATAGTGCACCAGTCGGAATGCCTTTTGAGTGTAGCGGCGATCTTGGACTGTTTCTTCATCGGCTCGATCCTGGCAGTCCTGCCTTCCATCGGATACTGCAGGCAGAATCCATCCTTGAATCCTGATATCGCGAAGCAGCCAAGATATCCTGTGGATGGGACGAGCGGGCCATAGAATGTGTCTGCGATCTCTTCCGGACCGTAGACTGTCGGATCGCAGATGAAATATACGCTGAATGTATATCTCCCGAGAGATTTCACAAGCCTTGCCTTGACCGGCTGACCGTTCTCTTCGAAGATCCGTATGGCTTCTTCGGATGTCAGTTTCCGCTTCTCTAACGGCAGGTCTTCCTTGACGATTTCCTGCATTCTTGTCCTTATTGCAGTCAGATCCTGGACGTTGACAGGATGGATCACGGGTCTGCCGTCTTCATCCTTTGCCTGGGTTTCGCCTGTGCCGGCGATGCTCTTTTCCCTTTCGCGGATCTCGCAGTACAGACCGCTCGGAAGGGAGTAGTCGATGACGAGGGTCTTGTCCGGGAACAGTTCCCTCACAGCTTTCTGGAGGACGAAACAGAGGGAGCGTATATAGGTGCGCCGTCCATCCGGGTGATTGTAGCCTATGAATTCCACCTCATGCGGCATCATCATCCGGAAGTCCAGCTCCTTCAGCTGATGGTCGACAAGGGCGGCCAGCACAGGAACTGTCGCTTCGCAGTTGCTTGTCGGCACACCTTTCCTGTATCTTTCATCATCAGTGTCCGGCAGCACTGTACACACTTCTTTGGAGAATTCGGACAGGGTGGTCCCTGCAGATATATCATAGTAGTTGCCGTTGTTGATGCAATGTATTCTTATCTTATTGTCTTCCATAACTGTAAGATTATTGTCGTATGTCTCTCCCCGCCGGGATGTCCTGTTGCCGGACAGCCCCCAGTATTTCCGCGAGGAACGGACCTGTGACGGAATGCCTGTCCCCTGCGATCTGTTCAGGGGTGCCCTGTGCAACTACAGTGCCTCCTCCCTTGCCTCCTTCAGGTCCCATATCTATCAGGTAGTCCACGCTTTTCAGGACATCGAGGTTGTGCTCGATGATAATCACCGTATTGCCCCTGTCCACCAGCTGCTGCAGCACTCCGAGCAGCACCTTTATGTCTTCGCTGTGCAGTCCGGTGGTCGGCTCATCGAGAATATACAGGGTGTTGCCCGTACTTTTCTTCCCCAGTTCTGCGGCAAGCTTCATCCTCTGGCTTTCCCCTCCCGAAAGGGTGACGGCTGACTGACCCAGCCGGATATATCCGAGGCCGACTTCCACTAATGCACGGAGTTTCTGGGATATCGAAGGGATGTTCTCGAAGAAAGCGTATGCCTCGCTGATGGACATCTCCAGCACATCATTGATATTCCTGCCCTTGTATTTCACTGCGAGAGTGTCTTCCTTGTAGCGTCTTCCGCGGCATTCAGGGCAGATTACATTGACAGATGGGAGGAAATTCATCTCGATTACCTTGATTCCTGCCCCCTTGCATTCTTCGCACCTTCCGCCCGCGACATTGAACGAGAACCTTCCGGCCTTGAATCCACGGACCTTGGCATCAGGCGTGCTTTCGAAGAGCAGCCTGATATCGTTGAATACACCTGTGAATGTGGCGGGGTTGCTCCTCGGTGTCCTTCCGATCGGACTCTGGTCGATCTCTATAAGCTTGTCTATGTTCTCTATACCGACGATGCTGTCATATGGCAGGGGCTGCATCCTTGCGTTGTAGAATCTGTTTTTCAGTACCGGCATCAGTGTCTCGTTGACAAGAGATGACTTGCCGCTCCCGCTCACTCCGCTCACTCCGACGAGGCAGCCGAGGGGAAAGTCCACATCGATGTTCTTCAGGTTGTTGCCCCTCGCCCCTCTGATGCCGATATAAAGTCCGTTGCCCGGACGTCTGGCAGATGGTACTTCTATCTCTCGTTTTCCTGTCAGGTAGTCCAGAGTGATCGATTCACCCAGTATTATGCGGTTCCGGTCCCATTTGCCTCCATATGTCCCGGACAAAGCTCCTCCGGTCGTCTGCGTGTCAAGGCTCTGTCCGCAGTCTGCACCGCCGCCACCTTTTCCGAGCAGCAGTTCCAGCGGGGCGGACAGACAGATCCGTCCACCTTCCTCACCGGCCCCGGGGCCGACATCCACCAGCCAGTCGGCGGACAGCATAGTCTCGATATCATGTTCCACCACCATTACCGAATTCCCCTCATCCCGCAACTTTTTCAGTGAGGCTATGAGCTTGCGGTTGTCCCTCTGGTGCAGACCGATACTCGGTTCGTCCAGGATATACAGTACATTGACCAGTTTTGAGCCTATCTGTGTCGCGAGCCTGATTCTCTGGCTTTCTCCTCCTGACAGCGATCCTGTAGCGCGGTCAAGCGAGAGGTATTCCAGCCCCACATCCAGAAGGAAGCCGACCCTTTCCTTCAGTTCTTTCAGTATGTCCCTTGCTATAAGGTTCTCCCTTTTGTCGAATTTCCCCTCCAGGTTGAAGAGCCATTCCTTCAGGTCAGATATTTCCATTGCAGCCACTTCTGAAATGGTCTTGCCATCGATCCTGAAATATGATGCCTCCTGGTTGAGGCGTGTCCCGTGGCATACGGGACATACGATCTTGTCGGAAATGTCATCCACTATGCCTCCGTAGCTTACCATTTCGGACATCCCTCCTTCTCCGACGCGGAACAGTTCGTCAGATCCGAATATTATCAATGAAACGACCTCGTCCGGGATTTCCTCTATCGGGTCGTACAGGGAGAAGTTATATTTCCTGGCGATGGAGCGGATGATGTCGAACTTCTTGGTCTCCCGGACCTTGCCGAGAGGCACGATACCTCCGTCAGCGATGGATACCTTCCTGTCCGGAATGATGGTGTCAATGTTGATGTCGACAATTTTGCCGAGGCCCTTGCAGTGAGGGCAGTATCCCTGAGGGGAGTTGAACGAGAATGAGTGCGGCTGAGGTTCGGACAGTGAAAGTCCGGTGTCAGGACAGACCAGGTGTTTTGAATAATGGTGGAGCTCTCCGCTTTCCTGGTCAAGCACTGCCAGCGAGCCTTTGCCGAGGTTGAGGGCAGACATCACGGAATCGCGGATCCTCTTGGCATCCTTCACCGCCGGTTTAAGCCTGTCGACGATGAGTTCGATGAAATGCGGCTTGTAGCGGTCGACCATTGTGATTTCTGACAGATCCTTCAGCTCTCCGTCCACACGAACCTGTGTATATCCTCTTCGGCGCAGCTGCTCGAACAGTTCCTTGTAATGTCCCTTGCGGCCCCGGACCAGAGGCGCGAGAAGGTAGCATTTCTTCCCTTCATAGTTTTCCATTATCAGGGACACTATCTGTTCGTCTGTATATCTTACCATTTCCTTGCCGGTGGCGGGGGAGTATGCCCTGGATGCCTTTGAATACAGAAGCCTCAGAAAATCGTATATCTCGGTGATGGTCCCGACCGTGGAGCGCGGGTTGTTGCCGGTTGTCTTCTGCTCGATGGCGATGATGGGACTCAATCCTGTGATGCTCTCTACTTCCGGCTTTTCCAGGATGCCCATAAACTGCTTGGCGTATGCCGAGAGGGTATCCATATACCTCCTCTGTCCCTCGGCGTATATAGTGTCGAATGCAAGGGATGACTTGCCGCTTCCGCTCAGACCGGTGATGACGACAAATTCATTCCTCGGGATTGAAAGCGACACATTCTTGAGATTGTGCGACTTCGCCCCCCGTATCTCGATATATTCTGTCTCTTTTTCCATATATCTGACTTGAGATTACAAAATTAGAAACATTCTTGGATTCATCCGTCAGTGGTGTGGCAGATATTTCATATCTTTGTTTTTCCGGTGACAGAATGTGCCTGTCGGCAGATTGTTATATCATATATTATGATGGCTAGACTGACTTTGCTGTTCCCGGGCCTGCTCTTTCTTCTGACCCCGGCCTTTCACCTGCCTGCCCGGACGGTGGCGGACACTCTGATAGTCACGGATTCTTCCAGATATGTCGGCCAGTATCCCGAGGGCAGGGGAGTGCTGTAATCTGATTCTGATGGACTTTTCATAGGGGAGTTCCGTAATTCCGTCCCTGATGGCAAGGGTGTGCATTATCTTCTGGACGGGAGCATATATACCGGGGAGTTTTCCGCTGGCAGACATTGCGGTACCGGGCGTTTCTTTTCTGATTCAGGGAAAATATTGTCCGGAGAATTCAGGGATGACTATGCCAATGGCCAGGATACGCTGTGGTATCCGGATGGTTCGGTCTATGTGGGCGAGTGCCGTTATGGCCGGCCTGTCCCGGTCGGTTCGCCCGGTTACGGCAGGCTGTACAGGGGAGCGCACGTGCCTCGGTATCTTGCAGATGCAAAGCCTGAATATTCCGGTCCGGACCTTACGGAAGAGCAGCGTTCGTTTCTGGAGAAAGCCGGCAGACAGTACCGTAAGCTGGTGAAGAATGACCATCCCCCGCGTTTTCAGGGAAAGGATGCGAATGCCTTTGCCAAATGGGTGACGGCAAGGCTTGAATATCCTGCATCAGAGCCCAGGGATGGACAGTCCCGAGTCGTCAGGGTGAAGTTCCGGGTAGCGGAGGATGGCTCTGTGTCGGATGTCGAGGTGGTTGAATCTCCCGGAGATGCATTTTCCCGGGAGGTGGTCCGTGTCGTCCTTTCATCTCCGTTATGGTCTCCCGGAATATACGAAGGCAGAAAAGTCGGCACTACCTATGTCTTCCCGGTCGTTTTCAGATAGACAGCTCTATCTCGCCGGCCGATTCTCGTACCGCAAGTCCGATCGCCTTTCCGAGAAGAGGCGGGACCGCATTCCCGATCTGGACAAGCTGCTTGTTCTTGGGTCCTTCGAAGATGAAGTCATCCGGGAATGACTGCAGGCGGGCCATCTCTCTGGCTGTCAGCACACGTGGCAGCCGCGGGTGTACATTCACCCCTCCGTGGTTCTCTTTTATTGTACATGAAGGTTCGTTCCACGGACATTTCTTCCATGCATCCGAATAGCCTTTGTACAGGCTCTGTCCTTCCGGGCAGGCCAGCATTCTGGCCTCCATCTCCGGTTTATGTCTTGTCGGTACGTGGTTGAACGCCTTGTCTTCGGGATGTTCCATAAGGTCTCCTATCGCCTCTCCGGTAGTGATATATCTTTCAGGAGACAGTATCGGTGCGGGATGATAGTTTTTCCTGCCGATCCGGTTGCCGATGAAAATGACTCTTTCCCTCTTTTGCGGGACCTTATAGTCCGCAGCGCATAGTAAAGTGACGTTCATATCATACCCTATGGCTCTGAAGTCTGACAGGATCTTTTTCTCGACCATCCCTCCAAGCATTGATCTCAGCCCTTTGACATTCTCGCATATGACGAAATCCGGCCTGAGATGCCTGACGACTTCCAGCAGCTCCTTGTACAGGGAGTTCCGGGGATCATCCACTATCCTGTTCCCCGCCATGCTGAATCCCTGGCAAGGGAATCCTCCGGCCACAATATTCAGATGCCTTCCTCCCAGCTGTCTCTCGATGACATCATATAGATGCCGTTTGACTTCGGGTATGGTTATGTCCCCGAGCACAAACGGATGATCGAAGTTCCTCTGATATGTCAATCCTGCCTCCTTGAACCAGTCTGTCCCGCATATCCCTTCCAGACCGGCCATCTCCAGCCCTTTCGACAGGCCTCCGGCTCCGCAGAAACAGTCTACGAACGTCATTTCGGACCGGGAAGGGTTGTCCCAGATATGGTCTATGCGGCACCAGTTTACCATATCTGTCTTCGGGGAGTTCACCGATTGTTTCCTGTCAGGTTCAACGATATTTCCGAACAGGTCGTATTCCACAGTCTTTGCTGTATCTTTCGTGCTGCTGATGAATCTTTCCAGAGCTTCTTCCGGAATGCGGTATGTAGATCCGCACCTGACAGATTCAAGCTGCCCGCTGGCAATGTAGCGTCTGACTGATTTCTGTGAGAGATCGAGTCTTTCCGCTATTTCACAGATTGAATATAATTTTTCCTCCTTCATTGTATGCACCATATCTGCTGTCAGGGACACTCTGTATGAGTGACAAAATGTAAATATATGGAACTTAATTTATCCTGGCAAATATTATTGCCGATGTCAGCCTGTCTGGTCACTGTTCGACAAAGCAGACGTGGATATCCAGACCGTGGACATTGATCTCGAAACAGTTGTCGGGGTCATCCAGCTGTGCTATGAGAAAGTCGATTGCCGACTGCGGGTCATTGAGCCATATATCCTGGTCTGCAACCAGATAGTACATCCTGTTCAGTCCCCAGTTGTGTCTGCATCTGGCAGCGTCCTCGCGGATTCTTTCACTGTCTGCCCCCTCGTACAGTTCGGTAGCAAGGGCTTTCTTCTCTTCTATCGTCATCCGGCCGGCCCTGTCTTTCCATTCTGCAGGATGGGAGGAGACCTTGAGGTCGTACGGAATCCCGTCATATACGAAATCGGAAATGCTTTTGTTTCCTATCGGTGGGATTACCGACTCGTCGGAGAGAATAATCGAAGATTCACAGATGTCATGCGTGGCTACCATAAAGTATTCGTGCTTGAATATGTCGCTGCCGATTGCAAGGTAGTCTTCGAGGGATATGACTCCATTGCTGCATTCCCTGACCTTGTCCTGGATAGACCGGTGAAGGAATGACGGCCTTGCACCGTGCCAGTTGTGGCCATTGAGAAGGCCGGACTTAAGATGTCCTATATGACGTTCAATGTCGCAAGGTTTCCATTCGGAGCGGAACAGGGCAGTGACCTCATCGATGCCGAGAGAATCCGGTGATGCTTCGAATATCTCCGCTGCCTCCGAGTATGAGAATGAATTTCTTAATTTCAGACCGTTCCGCGTAAACAGCCTGTTGAGGGCTTCCTTGTTTGACATAAACTTGATGCAGTGGGAGATTATGTCTATTTCTTTCTGTGTATCTGCCATATCCCGTATTGTCTTTTTATTATACTGCCTCCAGCCCGGAGTCCAGACCTGCTATCTTATACGACAGGATGTTCTCGCTTGTTTCAACTATGAATATTACGGCGACTTTGTAATCTTTGTACCGGAAATAGTCTACCGTCTCTGCATTTTCTATGAATCTGTTGTATATCAGTTATTTCTTTTCCCACGCACAGCGCAGCAGCAGTTCCCTTCCTTCATCTGCGGCGGAATGGTGGACAATGAACAGCCGGTCCTGCATATCGTATCTGATGCCCTGGCTCTGGTTTTCGTAGTAGAACCTGATGATTTCCTCCGGATTGTCTATGACTTTTCTGTATTCATTCCGGAAAGCTTTTGGTATCACAGTCCCTTTGATGTCGAGTCTTATATGGCCGTTGATCATAATATCCCACTTCTTGTCAAACGGGTCCGGGTTATGTATGACATTCGGATTCTTGCAGAAAAGATATTCATCGCAGCCGGCGCATCTGAGCAGGAACCAACGTCGTCTGTAATATGTCTGACGACCGGCATCAAAATCTGAGATATTCTTTTCGAGCTCGTCGAGAGACATTATATCGAAGATGTTACAATGTATTTTCAGCTCATTGTCATATCCGTTGTTCTGGATACGTCCCCAATGCAAGGGAATCCGGGTGGCTGCCCTCTTCAGATCCGCCGAAAGAATCCGGTACTGCTCTTCATTCATCGCAAGTGTACAAAAAAGGAATCCCCGGTAAATGAAGATTCCTTGTCCTGCGGAGAGGGAGGCTCTCGAACCTATACATTCAAGAAATATCATAAAATTGCAAATTACTGATAATCACACACAATTTGGAATACATAGTAAATCTAAATCTTTCTGAATATCTTTTGCTATTCCAAATA
>JADIMI010000051.1 GCA_017694845.1 Candidatus Cryptobacteroides intestinavium | reverse complement strand
ACTAAAACTAATAACCAATAAGTCGAGGTGCCAAGCAGAATCGAACTGCTGTAGCAGGTTTTGCAGACCTGTGCCTAACCGCTCGGCCATAGCACCTTGCTAACGGAGTGCAAAGGTAGACATTTTTTATTAATCTGCAAACTTTTTTATCAAAAATCAGCAGCAGGTTAGCCACCCGCATTGGTCCGTCAACTGTAACACACTATTAACTAAAACATTGTAATTCTCAAAGAACCGACAATGAATATTGCACAAAGTGTGCCAAACTATTCGACATAAAGGAGAAGTCCTTTAAGATACTCCCCTTCCGGATGATATATGTTCACGGCATGGTCTGCAGGCTGGTTGAGCCTGTCCAGAATACGGACGCTCCTGCGGGTCTGGGCGGCAGCCGAGAAGACAGCAAGGGCGAAAGCCTCCTTGTCGACCACCTGGGAGCAGCTGAAAGTGAAAACAAGGCCTCCGGGAGCGACCTTGGAAATTGCAGCGGCATTCAGCCTCTGATATGCTCTCAAGGCATTCTTCAGGGCTCCCCTGTGCTTGGCGAACGCAGGCGGGTCCACGACCATAAGGTCATATTTTCCCTCCGGTACGGACTTCAGATAATCTATGGCATCACAGCACAGGGAACTGTGCCTTTCCTCCCCGAACCCGTTGAGAGAGACGTTCCTGTCCACAAGGGCGACCGCTTTCCTGGAACTGTCGACAGAGTCGACAGACAGGGCGCCGCCAGCCAGGGCGTATATCGAGAAACCTCCTGTATAACAGAAGAGATTCAACACATTACGTCCCGCTGCATATTTTTCTACGAGTGCCCTGTTCTCCCTCTGGTCAAGGAAAAAACCGGTCTTCTGGCCTTCAGTCCAGTCCACTATGAAACGGTGACCGTTCTCATAGACGGAAAATTCCGAATCATCAAAGCCATCCCTGCGGTACAGATAGCCGTCCACCGGATCAAGACCGGCCTTGAACGGGACTGTGCCTGAACTCTTGTCATAGACAGCCTTGAGACTGTCCCCGTATATATACTGCAGAGCCTCGCATATCTGTTTCCTTGAACGGAACATCCCCACCGAATGGGCCTGCACGACACACACTCCGGCATAATAATCGATCACCAGACCCGGCAGATTGTCTCCTTCTCCGTGCACAAGACGGTAACAGTCAGTTTCTCCTGCAGCCGTATGACCGTCGGCACAACGGCCTGATCCTTCGGCGAGACCGGCTGCGATGCGCACCTTCAAAGCCCTGGAAATCATAATTTTCCAGAAATCAGGGCTGTTGATGTTCTCATCGAAGCTGAGAATCCGGACTGCAATTGACCCTATCTGATAATGTCCGGAAGCGAGGAATGTCCCATCGCTTGAATACACCCCGACAATATCTCCCTCGGCCGGACTTCCCTGTATCTCTGCCACAGCACCGGAAAACACCCACGGATGAAACCTGCGGACAGACTCTTCCCTGCCTTTACGCAATATAACCTTTATCATATTTCTACTGTAAGAGGATTCTTCTCCGTCACCATAAGCTTCAGGAACATTTCCCGGCATACCCAGGCATCCGTCGCCGCATACCTTATCTGTGACTCCGACAGTTCATCTGCCTCCCAGTTGGAAAGCTGCTGAGTCTTGGATATCTTGAACCCGAGTATGATAGCCGCCATCTTCTTCACGCTCTTGTCCCTTATACCCCACTCCCACACAATCTTCTGCAGGTCTACAAATGACGCCGGATCGAACATCGCATATTTCTGCAGGCCTTTGATGTCATCATTGACGGCTGCACCGACCTTGATAATCTTCGGGTTGGACAGCAGCGCACAGAGCTTTCTGTGCATTCCCAGGGACTTTATCCTGAACAGGAATGCCTTGCCTGCACCTGAGAGCTGCAGGAGAGACACCCCGTACCTCGGCTGCGAGGCGGAGAAACAGGGACGGGTCTCGGTATCGAACCCGATGACCTTCTGACGTCCCAGATATGCTATCGCCTTGGAGAATTCCGGTCCTTCCGAAACAATGACACGGGCCTCTCCTCGAAATGCAACTGTCTCCATCTCCGACAGCTGCTCCTGAGAAATGGAACTAATGAACATATATATGGCTGTACTCTATATATTTTATGTCTGCGTCCTGGCCTGCCGAAGGGAGAAGCATATATTCCCTTGACACTGGATATTGTATCCTGTGAGTGAAGAAATTCTCATTCCGGAGCATCATATAGCACTTTATCGCTATGGAGGACACAGCATCGACGACAGTGAAATCATCCGACAGGATCGCCCTGTACAGTGCATACGACTCTTCTGTCGAGGAATTGACCTTTTCAGCCACACGACCTATATGGTCCGCATACGCTGACAGGCGGAAGTCATCTATTACAACTGCGCTCAAGGGAGTCACTTCTCCTGTTGCAAGATACATATCAAGGAAACGGAAAAAACCTTCCTCGGCAGTCGCGTATCCATCCGGGCTGAAGCCGACATAATCTACGATATGTCCACCGCTGTGGAATGCACTGGCATAGACTCCGGATGCGAGCACATCGCTGTCCGCCCATATCCCTATTCTGCCGCTTATATGCCGCCGCGCAGTCTCCTCCTCTATCGCCCTGACTGGAGAAATGAGCCTGACTGATTTCCCGAATGCGGAAAAAAGAGTGTCCACATCCCGGATCCCCGGCTCCGAATAAGATGACGAATAGATTATAAGCTTCGCAGGGATCTTGTCCACTGTCGGTTCATTGCTGTACGGATTCTGGTAGCACGTATGTGAGACGGCGGCCACCGCATTTCTGACCACTGACTCCCTCATCAGAGTATCACGGCCCTTCTTGAAAAAAGACGAATATGAAGTGTCCGCATAATCATAGAAAGAGGTGATCGTCTCACCGGCAAAATCAGGAAGGCTGTCCCTTGCCCACCTCGCATCCACATTGTCAAACATATCACAATGCATCAGGAATGAAGACAGCAGCCTGGTCTCGTCCTCCGGCCCGACAACGGCAATGGACCCGTATCTGTCTGACGGGTCATAGTCTTCAAGCACTGAATGCCCGACACTGGATGTGTCCGCAATCATCTCTTCTATACAAGGAAGCACATAGCCGGCCTGCGTCCCGCCCCTGCCGCACGACAGGATCAGTACACAGGCCAGTGACAATAATATACTTTTCCTATACACTTGAATCTGTTGTTTTCTAGAAGAACAGCAGTTCCCTGTACTTAGGGAGCGGCCACATCTCATCATCTACCAGCATCTCGAGGTGGTCGGCGCTGTCGCGCACCTTGTCCATCCAGCTCTTGACATCACGTGAATATACCTTCGCCCGCTGTGCTATATCTGTTATCCTGTTGGCTTTCTTGCGAGATTCCACAAGTTCTTCCACATCCCTGGTGATGGCATTGATATATGAAGATATCTTCTTGAGCGTGGAGAATTCAGACTGGCACAGATCCTTATATTCATCCCCGAATATCTCCTTGACTCCCTTGACATTCTCTATCAGGATATTCTGGTACTTCACTGCCGCAGGGAGCACGTGATTGAGGCAGATATCCCCGATTACCCTCGCCTCGATCTGGAGTTTCTTGACATAAGTCTCGTTCAGAACCTCATATCTGGCCTCCACTTCGTTCCTGTTGAGCACTCCGGTCTCGGCGAACAGGTCCAGAGTCTGCTGCTCATGGTATACATCATAGGCATCAGGCACATTGACAACCGCCCTGAGTCCCCTTCTTTTTGACTCTTCTTCCCATTCCTTGCTGTATCCGTTGCCCTCGAACATTATATCCTTTGACTCTATAGTGAACTTACGGATAATATCCATTATGGCCTTTGATTTCTCGACACCGGTATCCATCAAAGCATCCACCTCGGCACGGAATCTCTTGAGACTCTGTGCGACAGCGCTGTTGAGAATATATATCGCCGACGCAACGTTTACGGATGACCCGACAGCCCGGAACTCGAACCTGTTGCCGGTAAATGCGAACGGGGAAGTACGGTTCCTGTCCGTATTGTCCGGGAAGATCTCCGGAATCGAATTGACTATCTTTATGGATTCAAGCCCAGCCTCATCATTAGGGAGATCCTGCATATTCTCTATGGCCTTGAAGATACTTGACAGCGTGGAACCGGCAAATACCGACATCACTGCAGGAGGGGCCTCGTTTCCTCCGAGCCTGTATGAATTGCTCAGGTTGGAGATACCAGCCATAAGAAGATAGTGATGCCTGTAGACAGCATTCACGACAGCGGCGAAGAACGACAGGAACTGCAGGTTCTTGGTCGGGGTCTTGCCTGGAGAAAGCAGGTTCACTCCGGTATCGGTGCAGATGGACCAGTTGCAGTGCTTGCCGGAACCGTTCACCCCATCAAAAGGCTTCTCGTGGAAAATCACCTTGAGATGATGCTTCTCCGCCACTTTCTGCATAAGTATCATAAGCATCATATTCTGGTCGATCGCAGTAGTGGCATCACAGAACACAGGGGCGCACTCGAACTGGTTCGGCGCCACTTCGTTATGTCTTGTCTGAAGCTGAATGCCGAGTTTGTACGCCTCGGTTTCGAAATCCTTCATAAACGCACTGACTTTCAGAGGGATAGCTCCGAAATAGTGGTCTTCCAGCTGCTGGTCCTTGGCAGAAGTGTGTCCAATGACCGTCCTGTTGCACAGGACCATATCCGGTCTTGCGTTGAACAGGGCCTCGTCCACAAGGAAATATTCCTGTTCGATACCGAGATTCACACCGACGGACTTCACATTTTCATCAAAGAGATTGGCAACAGCCGTCGCAGCTTCGCTTACAGCCTGCATAGACTTGAGATTCGGCACCTTCGTATCCAGCGCCTCACCTGTATACGAGACAAAGACCGACGGTATGCAGAGCGTACCATCCAGGAGAAATACCGGAGAAGATGGATCCCAGGCGGAATAGCCTCTCGCCTCGAAAGTGTTCCTGAGGCCTCCGTTGGGGAAACTGGAAGCATCCGGCTCCTGCTGGACAAGGGCGCTGCCGTTGAATTTCTCGAAAGCCCTGCCGTTCCTGACAGAGACAAACGCCTCGTGCTTCTCTGCAGTGGAGTCAGTAAGAGGCTGGAAAAGGTGGGTGTAGTGAGTGGCCCCCATCTCGATTGCCCAGGCCTTCATTCCCGATGCAATCTCATTTGCCACCCTTCTGTCCAGCTGCGCTCCGTATTTAACGGCTGACAGCACAGCTTCGTATGCCTGCTGGGAGACGTACCCTCTCAGCTTTTCTATGTCAAGGACATTCTGTCCGAAAAACTGGGAAATGGGTCTCTTCTCGATGAAGAAACGCTCCGGCTTGTGAGTCGCCGACTCTTTCAAGGCCATCTGTCTGAATGTTGCCATAAATTAAATATTAGATTTGTTAAGCACGCCCGCAAAGGTAAAAAAAATATGCTATCTTTGCGAACTGTATAATAAATTTAATCTAAAAAGGGAATCACAATGGCAAACATCTCTCTAAAAGCACAACAGATGCCGGCTTCAGCCATCAGGAAACTCGTTCCTCTGTCAGATGCCGCAAAACAGCAGGGAATAAAGGTCTATCACCTCAATATGGGACAGCCGGACATAAAATCTCCCGAATGCGCCCTCAAGGCAGTAAGAGAGAATACTCTGACACATGTTTCCTATTCCAATTCCGCAGGTCTGGCAGAACTCCGCACAGGACTTATCGAGAAATACTATAAGAAGATAGGCATCGATATCGACATGTCCGAGATCATCATTACAATAGCAGGCAGCGAGAGCGTCAACCTCGCCCTCCAGATTGCGTGCAATGCCGGTGATGAAGTGATAGTGCTCGAGCCGTTCTACACCAACTACAATACGTTTGCTTTTATGAACGGGCTCACCCTCAAGTCCATACCTACAGATATCCGCACAGGTTTCCAGGTGCCGGACATTGACGAGTTCGAGAAGGCGATAACCCCGAAGACAAAGGCGATACTTATCTGCAACCCCGGGAACCCTACCGGGACTCTGTATTCAAAGGAAAGCATGCTGGCGATAGGTGAAGTCGCAAGGAAGCACGACCTTTTCCTCATTTCAGATGAAGTATACAGGGAATTCTGCTACACCGATGAGCCGCATTTCTCTGCAATGCATATTCCTGATCTTGACCAGAACGTCATTCTGGTAGATTCAGTATCAAAAAGATACAATCTGTGCGGTGCCCGTGTGGGCTGCATCGTGTCACACAACAAGGAAGTGATGGCTGCTGCACTGAAATACGCCCAGGCAAGGCTCTGTCCTCCGGTTCTCGGTCAGATTGCCGCTATCGGCGCCCTCGACACCCCCGACTCATACATTCAGGCTGTCAGAGAAGAGTATATCAAGAGAAGGAACTATATGATAGACAGGCTCAACAGCATTGAAGGCGTCTACTCCCCTATGCCGATGGGCGCATTCTACACAGTGGCCCAGCTCCCTGTCGACAACACGGAGAACTTTGCAAGATGGATGCTCGAGACATTCAGGCTGGACAACTCCACTACAATGGTGACCCCTGCAGCATCATTCTACAAGACTCCGGGCAAGGGAATCAATCACGCCCGTCTCGCATACGTACTTGAGATACCTGAACTGGAGAAGGCCCTCCATGTGCTTGAGGAAGGACTCAAGGCATATCCGGGCAGGACAATGTAAATACCGTGATCTCGGGAGGGACTCCGGCACGGGCAGGAAACCCGGTCTCGCCGAGCCCCGTATTGACATACAGATACTGCGGACAGCGGATGTCTTCACAAAGGCTATCCCTGTCCGCTTTTTTCGTGCCATCGGTCACCTCGTCCGACCTGCAGTACAGTCCGGAATATTCCTTATATATGAATGAGGCCGGAGACCAGCCGAAAAAGGCGAGCTGCATAGCGTGTGTATGACCTGAAAGCATTATGTCGACATCATCCCTGTACATCACCTCCTTTCTCCAGTGTGTGGGATCGTGACTCATCAGTATGACATAGTCGCCGGCCGCATATGAAAGCGCCTTGTCCAGGTCGCCATCGGAAGGGAAATGCGGATGTGCAGATATGTTACGCACACCGGCGATGGTCACTGTATCTCTGCAGAGACTGCCGTCAATGCAGGAGACGGATGTCCTTGCGACATTCACACAGCTGTCCAGAAGGACTGTCCAGCCCATATCCTCCTCCTTTCCGACAAGCTTCTCAAGGGCCGCCAGCCTTTCTTCTTCCGATGCGTATTCCGTATATGTGCAATAGTCGTGGTTGCCCAGCACAGAATACACTCCGTCCTCCGCCTTCAGCCCGGAAAGGACTGAAGAGAGCTTCCGGTCCAGCTCATCCGGAGAGAAGGTCACCAGATCCCCGGTGAACAGAATGATATCCGGATCCAGACCGTTGACCATATGCACGGCACGTTCCAGCGAACGCGCCCTTCCCTGGAACGAGCTCAGATGGATATCCGACAGCTGGACTATCCTATAGCCATCAAAGGATTTAGGAATACCGTCGCTAATGATCTCCACCTCCTTGACATTGTATATGTTGCGCTCAATAAGACAGCCGTATGCAAAGACCGGCAGAGGGAGCAGGACGAACCACAGTCCCCTGCGGAAAAATGTACGGAACCTGACACCGAAAACCGAGGCTATGCCTCCGGAAATTACAACAAGCAGCAGCACAAACAGACAGGCTGCCGTCAGTCCAGATAAAGTTATCAGAAAAATCACCATAAAAAATGCAGCGGCAGGCATAGACCAGAACCGCTGCAAATTTAATAGATATATTCCACATCTGATTTCCTAAACCGGAGAATTCTGGTATCCTTGGGGCCCGCCCCGTTCTTCGTCATATACAGGCCGCCCATCGAACCGCCCATATACCACCCTTCTCCTGCCGGGGAATACACTCCGAAAAGCATATTGTTATGATGTCCGTAATGCCGTATGCCTTCTCCCGTATTCCACTGCGTTCCGGGACCGTACCACACCACAGCCTCATTCTCGGGAAAATCAGGAGATGACATAGAGACATATATCAGATCATCTATGACGATCTCGCCGACTTCTATCCCGTTCCTGCGTCTCTGCTTCCGGTCAATCCGCGAATGTCCTTCCCAAGGGGTCTTCAACGTATGCGAGCCGTCCCACATCATCCAGATATAGTCAGTTGCATCAAAGATTCTGTTGAAATCCTCCATGGAAGGCAGTTCATACCCATCCGGAGACAGTGCATCCGCCGCAAGCCTGTTGATATGGACGGTATTGTCCGGGTTGAATCCATCCATTGACGGAATCCCGTCCAAGTCGACGACCCTCATCCCGATACCGCTGTCTCCCTGATACGCCCATCCCCAGAGTCCGGCGTATTCTTCTGCCGTACAGCCGGCAAGATATTCGAAAAGTGTCTTTCCTGACCTGGCGGCCGGATCATCGGAAGACAGGATCTGGTCCTCGAAATCCATGGAATTACCCATAGCGTTATACTTGCACCACCAGATACCGTGAAGATATGTCACCGGCAGGCCATAATTGCGCCTGACTACCGTATATTCCTCCCTTGACGACCCGTCAGCGTTCTTTATCACAACCATAGCTGACTGTCTCCTCCCGTCAGCTGTCGGATCGTTGGGTCTCCAGCCTCCTATGACACGGTATGAACCCGGACATTCATATACAGGCCTGATATCAAGCCATCTGTCCTCCCCGTCCGGGAATTCTGCCTCTATGGTCTTGCCTTCAGGCAGAATGAATGTTCCGTATTCATTGTCTATATACATACCGAAATCCGTTGTATAGTCTTCATTGTCGAAATCCAGCATTCCCGTCAATGCAGTCGGATTGGAGCTGAGTTCGAGCCGTATCCTGTCCTCAGGATATATATGCGACAGCCCTTTCCTCCTGAACGCCAGTTCAGTGTCCACGGCGTCGGCCCCCGGTTCGTAGAGCCCTTTCGAGATTCTGAATGTATTGGATGCCGTCTGACGTACATCAAGCCTGTACCCTTCCGCTGAAACCAGTTCGAGTTCATCCGGGCATTCGACAGCAATCACGCATTCCACCTCCGTATGAGGAAAGACAAGAGCCGTCCTGTCTCTGTCTACAAGGACATCGTCCGGAATCTCGGACCCGGAGATATCCACTGTCAGTCCGCTGTCCAGATCCGGCACCAGCGCAGTGTCACCTCCATCATCCCATCTGCGGATGCCGATGGACAGTTCCCCTGTCGTATCATCCTTACGCAAAGTCAAGGTATAGACGGTATTGCGTACGATGACCTCCGGCAAGACAGTTTCCAGCACATACTCTTTCCCATCTACAACAGCCTCCACAATGACACCGACGGCATCACCGGACTGCTCAAAGATATGTACAAGCCCCGGGACATCCTCACTGTAAGGAACATCCGGACATATCACGATATCCTTACGGCTCATCTCATAACCGGACGGCATCCCGGTCTCCGGAAACAGAGATGAACATACAGCCGCCTGCCTAAGCTCTATCCTTTTCACATATACCTCGCATACAGCCATGATCCTGAGGTCCAGTCTGGCAAGGCCCCTTTCAAGGGAGACAGGGACCGGAGATGGATACACGCCCGGCAATGGGACAGACGCTGTGTAGAACATACCAGGGGTCGCCGTGTCTGAAGAGATCACTGTATTATGCCACATAGCTTCAGTCATACCTATATCAACCTTTCCTATAGATACATCATCGCTCTCTGTGGCCACAAGGTATATGATTCCGGCCAATCTGTCCGGAGAGAAAGTAAAAGACATGCCTTCGCCAGATTCAGCGGCATAGATATTCTCCAGCCGGCCATCGATGAAGTGATAGCACATAACCTCCGACATTTCATCCCGGACGCCGCCGCTTCCGGCATCTCCGGTGGAGTATCCCTTCAGGCTGGATGCCAGCCTGAAGGGAGCGATACCGTTACCGGAGTCCGGTGCGATATTGTCTTGGCATGACGTGAGCACCGATACCGCAAGGGCATACAGCATATATATAACTGTACGCATGGCTGTCAACGGCTAAAGATATCGTCTCTGAGGGACCAGTTCCGTATCAGAGCCCGGAATCCAGTCCTCGAATGATACCTCAAGGGTCACATCTATTGCATCTTTACGTAAAGTTACAGTATAGATGGTATTCCTTTCAAGGCTGTTTTCCAATTTCTTGGTCAAAGTCATATGTCGACCATCAACCACTGCATCCACAGTGATCTCCAGTCCATCGGATTCCTGTTCATAGACATAGAGCACGCCAGGAGTGTCGACTGTCAACGGCTGGCTGAAAGACACAGACACATCTTTTCTGGAGACACCGGCAGGAGACAGTTCTCCGGACACCGGGAACAGATATGCCGACTGGGCCGAATTCGCAAGGGTCAGACTGCTGACGGAAGCATCACCTGCCGTCCGCAGCTGGAGATCGAACCTTGCCACTCCCCGCTCAAGGCTGACAGGTACAGTCGTCTCCCTGCCCCCGAGATCGGCCTTTCCGGTAAAGAAATGGGCCGGCGCCCCGGCATTCTGGCCGACAGTATGCCTCAGCCATTCATCTTCCGATATCCCTCCGGTCTGCAGATCCGACAGATCCACAAGGCCCGCAGTGTTGGCAAGAAGATACAGTGTCCCTGAATAGCTGCCAATCTGGAGATCCACAGAGGAGCCTGAGACGGCAAGATTGTCATATACTGCCGTCAACATACCATCTTCAAATATACACGCCTGGAGATTGTCGATAGATTTCTCCCCTTCCAGGAGCTGTCCAGAACTGTCATATTCTGACAGGTGTACCTTTATCTGCCTTGTCTCGCGGACAGGGACATCCACTTCCGTCTTCGTACAGGCCGCTCCCAGCATTCCCGCACAGAACATAACCGCCGGCAGTGCCACAGCCTGCCCTTTCAATAATGCAAAATTTCCAATTTTCATAATGTAAAACTTTAGATATTAAACAATAAGTACTTATAAATAAATATTCTATATAACAACATAATATTACTCATAGATATACTCTACCGGTATCTTGACACATCTTATCGTCCTGGTCTTTGTGGTATTCTGTGCCGAGAATTTAAGCCAGTTCTGGCCAGGCCGGTCATTCTGCGAGTAGCCTTCGAGGGACCACGATCTGCCTCCGTCACCATATGTCGCAAAAAGAATGTTCATACGGGCGATATTCCCCGCCGAAATATTCCACTGATGCCCGAGACCGTACAGTACAAGACGGTTCCCCCCGGATTCGAATTCATACAGGGACACCGGACCGTAGTCCCTGCCAAGAAAACTGACTTCCCTTTCTACAATATTCACGGTTATGCCGACGCCTTCCCTGTTGGTATAGCTCCTTGTTCCCGGGCCTCCGAGATTATAGTCATCGCTCGGCACCAGAAACGCGAAATCGCTGTATTCCGGCACCTTATAGCCGTCCGGAGCCGATACGGCCGGATCGATGAGCCCGAAATTGCCCGGATAGGCCACCATCCCGTCATAATAGAACACATCTCCGTTATGGTTCAACGGCATCCCCTGCAGATTGCCGCCCTGATACTGATGTCCCATATATCCGAGCAGTTCATCATCCGTGGCCGATACAAGCATCCCGAGCTGGCTGACATATCCTGAAGCGGGGTCTTCCGCAGATAGTATCTGGTCCGAAAACTCTCCCGCATTCCCCCGGAGGTTGTAGCGCGCCCACCATGTATCTCCGATCTTCACAACCGGAAGCCCGAGATTGACACGTCTTACAGTATAGGTCTCACTCCCGCCGTCGGCTGACATTATGACAATCCTCCCCTCCTGGATTCTGCCATCGGCATTATGATCATTCGGTTTCCAGCCGCCTGTTATCCTGTAGACCTTTTCTTCCCGTCCCGTCTTCACGTCGAATGCCGGTTCACCGGCTTCCGCTTTCATCCATTCAGCCTCTCCATCCGGGAATTCAAGATACAGTTCCATCCCTGCAGGAAGCGTAACGGTCCCGTATTCACCATCAATATATTTCCCGAAGTCGCATACTCCGTTCTCATCCAGAGACAGCAGCCCGCCAAGCCTCACCGGATTTTCCAGAAAGACCATCACTATGCGTCCGGTCCTGATTCCGGACTCCATGACATCTATATACATCCGTTCTGGCATAGTTCCCGGGAATCTCAGAGGAGAGGAAACATTCACTGTCGCAATGTATTCCAGACCTGACTTGACAGCATTCGACGTCGATACATCTACACCCGGGACTTTACCTGTCAGCGACACTTCCGCCCCGGGACCGGCTATGACAGCAAGCGAGAATGACTGGGCTGTATGGGAGACGTACACCGTATCGCGCGAAGGACTCACCCTCACACCTGCAGACAGATCGGATGACTGTACATCGACCAGTCCCCGGTACACGGGGGCGGAATCCGACGTATCTCCGGCTTCCCAGTCGCCTTCAAGGACAGACACGGAGGCCGCAGCTCCTGTCCCCTTGACATTAAGGGTATAGACAGTGTTCCTTTTCAACGTTTGCGGAAAGACAGCCTCAAGCCTGTGCCTTCCTTCTCCGGATACGATGACGACCTCCGCCAGCACTGTCCCTGTCTGTTCCGGGACATACAGAAGGGTCCTCCTTCCGTTCTCAAGCGGTGCTTCAGACCAGTCTGCAGAAAATTCTGTGGATGTGTATGTTGACATATGTCCTGCAGCCTGATTATGCAATACCGTGCCTCTGTCTGCATATCCCTTTACAGAAACAGACACCACATAAACATCTTTTTCGGAAGATACGATATCCAGACGCGCCACGCTTCTGACGAGTTCCACTGTCAGCTCTCTGCCGGACATATGCACATGTCCGGTCATCATAAGCCCCGAGGCCACCATCTCGCCCAGCGCAGCCTGCATAGAGGTGAAACTGTCCTCTGGCAGTCCCGGAGAAATATCCGCAAGCGCAGCCGCTTCTGAAGCATTGGCAATGACATACAGCGTTCCGTCTGTTTCGCTTACTCTGAACCTGTAGAGCCCGTCTTCCGACGAGACAGGAAACAGTATCTCCTGAAGCGTTCCCTCATCGAACCTGTATGCCGTCACATCATTGATCCGGTATTCCTCATCATATTCAGGGACCGTCCGGAACATTGCTCCCTGTCCTTTATGAGAAAGCCGTACGGTTATATATGAAGAGGTCTCCGCCATATTCTCATCATATGTACAGGATTCTGCCGCCGCAAGAACAGCCGGCACTGTCGTCAGGCAGATTATCCATTTTTGCATTCTATTCATTATCATTGATTTATATCATTTGTAAAGATTTGGATTGGAGGCCGACTGCAGGTAATCCGGAGAATCTACAGGCATCATGTCCAGATGGCTGATATAGAAATTGTTCATCAGCTCCTGCGCCCACGGCCCGTATGTGAATGAACTGCTGTGGCTGTACCCCATAACGTGTCCGAGTTCGTGAAACATCACCTCGCACGCATAAAGGGATGTATAATGTCCGGTCCATCCTCCCTGCCAGGCTCCGAAAGTGCTGCCGCCGCCCAGTCCCATCACGGAATTCCCTGTATATACAAGTCCGACATTGACAGTCCTGGTCTGCCGCATCTGGCTGAGCACAGTCTCGACCGAGACCTTGTCATCCACCCCTCCGTTACCGTAGAGCCTGTCCTGGTTCTCCCTCAATATCTGCTCGTGCTCCGGCATATCGATCATATAGGTGAAATTCAGGAAGAAGGCGACCACCTCCCTGCAATGCACAGGTCTTATGCCCATCCAGTTTCCGCTCGGACCTCCATCCGGCCTTGACGGATCCCCGCCGAAAAGGTCGAACCTTATGTTCCAGCCGTGCCTTATATCCTTCAGTCTTGCCCAGTACGGGTCGTCGGAGACCACTTTGAATTCCGCCCCTGAGAACATGTCTGGCTCGAGCCTGCCTATTTCAATAATTCTTCCCGACTCCGTCCTGTAGAATGCATCCCCCGCGCAGGCAGGCAGATCTTCATAGAAATCGGCAAAGGCAGGCACTTCATCGAAATAGGCGAGATCGAAGAATTCATCAGACACATCCGGTATACGGGCCCTGACCAGCACGTCTTTCACGCCTCTCGGGGAATAGAACCTGACATTGAGCCTTCCGCTGTCCCCTACGGAGAACTGCATCGGACGGGAGGTATTGAAATTGCGCAGAGTCTTGTCTGTATATATACTGTGATGTTCATCATCCTGAAGTATAGCCCCGTGCCCGCCTTCGGCATATGCGGCATCCGTTATGAACATCGTCCCCGTCTCATCTTCAGGATGCACGGCATCTATACGTACTGTGGACACGGAACTGGCATCAAGCCCGACAGGCCCGTACGCATATGTACAAGACACGTCATTGCCCAGATAGTCTCTTGTATCCAGCTGCACATATCCCTTCAGTCCATACCCTTCCGCGGCAGGCATAAAGACATAGGACACGTCTTCCAGGAGATCAAGCACCGGAGTCATTGCATCGCTCTCCCCGGACAGGGACCCATCTCCGCACAGTCCGGTATAAAGCACCATATCCTCCAGTACGGCCGTACATTTCACAGCCGCTGTCCGCACATATCTGTTTCTGTAGATGAGATCGAAATCAAGTCTTCCGACAATTCTGGACTGCGTCACTACACCTGGCATATCCGATACCGGAACCATTCCTTCAGGCGTATCCTCATAATATACCCGGAACGGGGTGCGGGAATAGAAATATTCAGCTTCAAGCGGCCTGGAAAGATCTTCGGGAAAAGACAGCCAGACATCCGAAATATGATGAATGTCATTGATCTCGGCGTCATCAAGCGTACTGTCTCCCCTGATTCCAAGAACGAGGACCGTATATTCCCCTTCCTGAAGCCCTTCGAGGTGTACTTCGGAAGAATACCTGTCATAGACGCCCTTCCAGTCCTCCGCCACATACCCATCTGCATCAACCACCATAAGCTCCACCCGGTCATATCCTGACCGGACACGGTCTGTCTCCTGATATCCATCATTCCTAATGCCGAACGATACACCTCTCGGCAGAAGAGGCCTTGATACACCAGGCCAGTCTTCCTTGACACAGGCTACAATCAGCGATACCGCAGTCAACAATACCAATACAAACTTTTTCATTACGTACACTACTTCAAAACCGGCTTGCATTGCTCCCGGCTAATTCCTATATTTGTATTCAGGCTCCCTTCTCTTCACCGTCATCCGGCCATTATCGCCTGAATTACGGCGGCAAAGATATCTGAACCTCCTGCCATAATCCGTAACATTTGTTACCGAGGCCGTATTTTTCCGAAGAACGTCAAGAAACACGACATATAATGCATTGTGAAATCACGGACATCCCGCTTTTCAGAGGCGGAGACAGACAGGTCATAGAAAAGATCCTGGAAAATGCCCCTAGCAGATATTCGACCTACAGAAAAGATGACATCATCGCTATGCAGGGCAGTCCCTGCCGCTCGCTGTATGTACTGTGCGAGGGCAGTGTCTATGCAAAGATGATAAGCGAGGAAGGCAAGGAATTCACCCTTGACACCCTGTCTGCTCCCGAGACGCTTGCCTCGGCATTCGTATTCAGTACAAAAGGGATATTCCCGGTGACAATAATAGCGAACAGCGAATGCGGAATCTGGATTCTGAACAAGGAAAGTCTGTTCAGGATAATAGAGAGTGACAGCACTGTGCTCCGGAACTATCTGACAATAATATCGGACCACAGTATGTTCCTGAGCACAAGGCTCAATGAATTCGCACTGCAGACACTGGCCTCCCGCGTAGTGAGCTATATCGAAAAGAACGGAGTGCTGCAGAACCTGCAGGAGGCGGCATTCATACTCGGAGTCGCCCGCCCGTCGCTGTCACGTACAGTCGCGCAGCTTATGGCACAGGGGATACTCGTAAAAGATGACAGCGGCTACTGTCTGGCCTGAAGCTGCCGCTGGAGGACGGACACTATCTTCGGAATCAGCATCGACAGGACATATTCCTCTTCCATGAAATGAGTCCCGGGATAAGTCCGGAATGTATTGTCCCCGAAATATCTTCTCCAGGTACGGATACTGACTATCCCGCTTCTGCGGTAGTGATCATGCTCCCCGAAAAAAGCGAAATTGTCCTCCTCTGCAGAAACGTCACGGCCAGACCGCGTATTTCCCGTACAGTATGGCAGAAGAGCCTCCTTTCTGTGTTCTATGTAACGGTACAGTGTCCTGAAAGTGAAATGAAGCCTCTGACGGTCTCCGGGTCTGGGCCTGTATATCCTGTCCAGGAGCAATGTGACCCCTGGTATCAGGGTCAGAAAGGAAAGATATCCCAGATAGATCGGGGCATTTAGCGAAGGCGACACGAAAATATGTGGAACGCCCCTGATCCTCAATGCCTGCAGAGACCCGAGAGATTCACCCACAACCAGCACCGGCATATACTCCCTGACCCACGATGCTATCTGTCTCCTGCCTGCTTCCGGATCGAAGTCATAGGTCCTTATTATAACTTTCACCATAGCAGGAAAACCTGACGGAAGTGCTGCCGCTATATTGTCCTTCAATATGGCCGGGATACGGCTGTCCCCTCCTCCTCCCATTCCGTGGACATATAATATGACAATATCTTTTTTCGGTCTCTGCTGATCCATATCTTTCCGGTTTGATGCAGGACGGCAAATTTACAATTTTTTGTTATCTTTGTGCGCCTGTCCCGGACAGGTATGATATAATTTGAATAATTAACTATAAACAGATTTGGTATAATGAAAAGATTCTTTCTGGCGACAGCCTTCGCCATCGCTGCCACCTGCGCATTTGCACAGGAGGACGCAGAAAAGCCGAAACAGCCGGCAGACTACGAGTTTACCGTTATCAAGGAAGCACCTATAACCAGTGTCAAGGATCAGTTCAGGTCCGGCACCTGCTGGTGTTTTTCCGCACTCTCGTTTGTAGAGTCGGAGATACTCAGGACCAAGGGTGACAGCCTCGACCTTTCAGAAATGTTCGTCGTAGGCAAGTCATACCACGACAGGGCGGTAAAATATGTCAGGGTCGACGGTGCCCTCGGATTCAGTGCAGGAAGTTCGTTCGGAGATGTTTTCCACGTTATCTCTGACTATGGTATCGTGCCTCAGTCCGCAATGCCGGGAATGAACTACGGCACAGAGAAACCGGAACAGTCAGAACTCGATGCCGTACTTCTTGCATATGTCGATGCAGTCGTAAAGAACCCTAACAGGAAGCTTACCACGGCGTGGCTGAAAGGCTATGATGGAGTGATCTCTGCATATCTCGGAGAATATCCGGAGACTTTCGAGTACAACGGACAGACCTATACCCCGGAATCATTCAGAGACTATCTCGGCATCAACACAGACGACTATGTCAACCTCACCTCTTTCACACATCATCCTTTCTACACCCAGTTCCCGATAGAAGTCCGCGACAACTGGCGCTGGGACAGCGCATACAACCTCCCTATCGATGAATTTATGGAGGTGATGTACAACGCAATCGACAAAGGGTTCACAATTGCTTGGGGATCGGATGTAAGTGAACGTGGATTCACCGGCAACGGAATCGCCACTGTACCTGATGTCGACATCAGGCCAGGGGCAGGTTCGGACCAGGAGCGCTGGGTCGGAAAAGAAGAATCCGGAAATGAAGGAGAAATGACCTCCGGCCAGGAGAAGACGATCACCCAGGAAATGCGCCAGACAGAGTTCGACAACAAGCTCACAACCGATGACCACGGAATGCACATCTTCGGACTGGCACAGGACCAGGACGGGAACAAGTTCTTTATGGTGAAGAACTCATGGGGAGACGCCGGCAACTATCAGGGGATCTGGTATGCATCGGACGCATTTGTCAGATACAAGACTCTCAACATTGTAGTCCACAAGGATGCCCTTCCGAAGGACATCAAGAAGAAACTCGGGATAAAATAATGCCTGGCTGCAATTCTTAATGGCTTTATGTCAGGTATAACAAGACATATTCCTAACACGATCACATCCTTGAACCTCATCTGCGGGTCCCTGGGTGTGATCTGTGCTTTCGAGGGAAGGCTTGAAGCCGCATTCTACCTTATGATAGCGGCCGCTGTCTTCGATTTCTGCGATGGTCTGGCAGCAAGAGCGCTCGGAGCCTATTCAGATATAGGAAAGGAACTCGACTCGCTGTCGGATATGGTAAGCTTCGGCCTGCTGCCGGCTATTATGCTGCACAGGCTGATGATACATTGCGGGAACGACAGTGCCTGGTGCTACGTCCCTCTTGCAATAGCGGTATTCTCCGCTCTCAGGCTTGCAAAATTCAATATCAGCGATGAACAGAAGGACAACTTCATAGGGCTCGCGACACCGGCGTGCGCAATGCTGTGCGGAGCTCTTGTCCACTATATCTGCAGGACACCTGACAGCTTCCTTGCTCCGTGGGCAGGGACGAGGTTTTTCATACCCGGACTCACAATTGTGCTTTCAGCATTGCTTGTGTCAAGAATACCGATGTTCTCCCTCAAATTCAAGGCCGGGCAGAAAGACAGCATAGTATACAGGCTCAGAGTCGGTTTCATCGGGTTCTGCGCAGCAGCATCATTGGCCATATTTCTCCTGGGGCTGCAGTTCTCGATGATATTCATTGTAGCTGTCATAGCCTATATTATAATGAATGTCGCCAACTGGCTCAGCATCCGCAGGTGACAGGAACATACAGTACAGAAAACAGACGGGGTCAGCATATAAGCTGTCCCCGTCTGTTTTTCTGTCACAGGACCTGCATTATCTTACAGGATCCCGTACGTAATCAATAGTCTGTCGTGTGGATCTTGAAATAAGCCTTCGGATGCTTGCATACCGGGCAGAGCTCAGGAGCCTTCTTCCCTATGACGATATGTCCGCAGTTGCTGCATTCCCAGATGACATCATTATCCTTCGAGAACACGAGATCACCTTCCACATTAGCAAGAAGCTTGCGGTAACGCTCCTCGTGCATCTTTTCTATGGCAGCCACCTTCTCGAAGAGGACAGCTATATCATCGAATCCTTCTTCCTTCGCTGTCCTGGCAAAACCTGCGTACATATCTGTCCACTCATAGTTCTCTCCCTGCGCAGCATCCAGAAGGTTCTCCGCAGTCGACGGGATCTCGCCGCCCTTGAGCAGCTTGAACCATATCTTGGCGTGCTCCTTCTCGTTATTGGCTGTCTCCTCGAAGAGCTGGGCTATCTGAACATATCCATCCTTCTTAGCCTTGGAAGCATAATAGGTGTATTTGTTTCGGGCCTGAGATTCACCGGCAAACGCTGTCCACAGGTTCGCTTCGGTCTGTGATCCTTTCAATTCTTTCATCTCTTTCTAATTTAGAATTATTATAATTTAAATCCATTATGCAAAGTTAGGCAAATTAGCGGGATAAACAAGATTCGGGAAGAAAAAAGTTAATAAAAAAGAAACCGACCCTTGGGCCGGCTTCTCAATATGATTTTCTGTAGAATCAGATTATTTGCAGATAACACGAGCCATCTCGCAGACTTTGTTAGAGTAACCCCACTCGTTGTCGTACCATGAAACAACCTTTACGAAAGTAGGATCGAGCTGGATACCGGCCTTCTCATCGAAGATTGAAGTGTGGGCGTCACCGCGGAAGTCTGTAGAAACGACAGCCTCGTTGGTATATCCGAGAATACCTTTGAGCTCGCCCTCTGATGCCTTCTTCATTGCAGCGCAGATCTCCTCGTAAGTAGCAGGTTTCTCAAGCTCTACAGTAAGGTCAACTACAGATACATCTGAAGTAGGGACACGCATTGACATACCGGTAAGCTTGCCGTTAAGCTCAGGAAGAACCTTACCTACAGCCTTTGCAGCTCCTGTTGATGAAGGGATGATGTTCTCGAGGATACCGCGGCCACCTCTCCAGTCTTTCTTTGAAGGGCCATTGACAGTCTTCTGGGTTGCAGTTGCAGCGTGCACTGTAGTCATCAGACCTCTCTTGATCCCGAAAGTCTCGTGGAGAACCTTTGAGATAGGAGCAAGGCAGTTGGTTGTGCAAGATGCGTTGGAAATGATATCCTGTCCTGCATAAGTCTTGTCGTTGACTCCGTATACGAACATAGGAGTAGCGTCCTTAGAAGGAGCGGACATAATGACCTTCTTTGCACCAGCCTCGATATGCTTGCGTGCTTTCTCGTCAGTAAGGAAAAGACCTGTTGACTCAACAACTACATCAGCTCCAACCTCGTTCCATTTGAGGTTTGCAGGATCCATTTCTGCAGTCAGACGGATCTTGTTGCCGGCTACTACGAGATACCCGTTCTCTACCTTCACCTCATGGTTGAACTTTCCGTGAACAGAGTCATACTTCAGCATATAAGCAAGATACTCTGGATCGAGGAGGTCATTGATACCTACCACCTGGATGTCATTTGAGAAATTCTCGATTGCTGCACGGAAAACCATACGTCCGATACGGCCAAATCCGTTAATACCAAGTTTAATCATTGTCTTAAATATTAAAAGTTATACAAACTCATTTCCAAATCCGAACGCCCCTACTTGCAAAAACGGTGCAAAAATAAGAAAAATAATGAAATTTCATATATCTTGTCAGAAATTTACTGACACTTTGTCACGCTTTGTCACGACCGGGATATAATCTGCCATCTACGGCGTATGACAGTATACAGTTTTTATGTACATTTGCAGCCAAATTGATTTGCAATGAATATTCTTCTGACGAACGATGACGGATACCAGGCCAAAGGGATACAGGTACTGGCGGAAATGATGAAAAATTTCGGTGACGTATATGTGATAGCACCGAAGACACACCAGTCAGGGATGTCCATGGCCGTATCCCTTGGATTCAAGGCCATAAGATACAAGGAACTGCTCTCCGGGCCCGGCCTTACTGTGGCATATCTGGATGCCACTCCGGCAAGCTGCGTGAAATATGCACTTGACAGTGAAGTGTCCGGATGGCCGAGACCGGATGTCGTTGTCTCCGGCATCAACCACGGCTCCAACGCCGCCTCTGCATCGTGCTATTCCGGCACACTCGGAGCGGCACAGGAGGCGGCTCTGTGCGGAATCCCCGCTATAGGGGTCTCCCTGAATTCAATGAACCCGGATGCCGACTTCACTGCTGTCGTGAGATATTTTCCGGACATCTTCAGGAAACTCATTGAGGCGGATACCGGAAACGGCAATACGAAGGACGGACAGGACTCGAGATACGGAATATACTATAATGTCAACTTTCCTGACATTCCGGTGGACAGGATCCGCGGCATAAGGACAGGCTACCAGGGAAAGGGGCACTGGATCAAGGAATTTACCGAATGGGACCCGTCTTTTTACAGCAAGTACGGGATAACACCGGAAATGCTCGGGCAGGAATCGTCACCGGTCTGCGAGGAAGGGGAAAAGCTCTATATGATGGTCGGAACATTCATAGATGACCCCGGCAATGACAGCCTGGCAGATCATCATATAATGAAGGACGGCTATATTTCCATTGTCGCGCACAATATCGACACGACGGACTATGTTGAAGTGAAAAGACTCGGCAGTCTCGGCTTCGACATTGATTTCTAAAGGATTCTTCTAACAGCAACAGCTATCTGACAGATGAAGTACTATATCATAGCAGGTGAAGCATCAGGAGACCTGCACGGATCGAACCTTATGCGGGGACTGTATGCCAGGGACCCGGAAGCGGAGATACGTTTCTGGGGAGGCGACCTGATGAACGGGGTCTATACGGAATGTGATCCGGACCCGGGTGAATATGAACCCGGACACACCGGAGCACTTGCGCGCGGGATGAGATACGGAGGTCTTGCACATCACTACAAGGAAGGTGCGGTGATGGGTTTCTGGGAGGTCATCCGCAAAGGAGGAAGACTTCTGAAGAATGTCAGGGAATGCAAGGAAGACATCCTCGCGCACCGTCCCGATGCCGTCATCCTGATAGACTACCCCGGGTTCAATTTCAGGATAGCGGAATTTGCGCACAGACACGGTCTGAAGGTATTCTATTATATCGCGCCAAAGGTATGGGCATCAAGGGAAGGCAGGATACGCAGACTGAAGGCTTATGTCGACAAGCTGTTCATCGTGTTCCCGTTCGAGATTCCTTATTTCCGGGCCAAGGGTGTCGATTTCATCTATAAGGGCAACCCGCTGGTGGATGCAGTCGACCTCTCCCCTGCAATGAAGGAGGACAGGCATACGTTCCTGTCCCGCAACTCACTGGAAGACAAGCCCATCATAGCTATGCTTGCCGGATCGAGGAAGCCGGAGATAACCTCAATGATGCCAGTACTGACGGAATTTGCCAGAAGGATGCATTCTATTCCGGAATATTCCGGCTATCAGTTTCTTATAGCCGGCGCGCCGGCAAGATCCATCGAAGACTACTCTCCGTGGCTCGACCCATCGGAGGATTATATCAAAGTCCTGTTCGGAGAGACGCAGCCGATCATCAGGAACGCCGAAGCGGCAGTGGTCAACTCCGGAACGGCATCCCTGGAGACAGTCCTTTTCAATGTTCCCCAGGTGGTAGGATACCGGGTGAACTGGCTGACATACATAGTCGGGAAACATATAATCAAGATCCACTACATCAGCCTCGGAAATCTCTGCATCGACCGCCTCGCCTTCAGGGAGCTGATCCAGGATGACTGCAATGCCGACGAAATCCTCAAAGAAGTACGCTCCCTGCTCGAAGACAGAGCATACCGGGAAAGGATGCTCTCCGACTATGCCGAGATCCGTCACCTGCTCGGAGGGACAGGGGCCTCCCTGGCCGTAGCCGGAGCAATGGTCGACATTCTGTCAGGATCCCGTCCCTCCGGACAATAATCATATTCTGAATACTTCGCCAAGGGTAGGATGCGCGTGGATAATGGAACCTATGTCATCTACTGTAGACTTCTTGCTTATCAGGGCCGTCATTTCACCTATCAGGTCTGCCGAATGAGGTCCGAAGATATGGCAGCCGAGTATATGGCCATCCTCGGCCACTACAGTCTTGACAAGGCCATCCGTCTGTCCCATAGCCACTGCCTTGCCGTTGGCCCTGAAGAATGACTTGACCGTTCTGCAGACAATCCCCTTCTCCTTGCATTCATCCTCAGTCATCCCGACGGAGGCTGCCTCCGGCAAAGTGAACACAGCCGACGGCACGACCGCCATGTCTATGTCATCCTTCTTCCCGCAGATATGGTTCAGAGCCTTCAGTCCCTGGTACGTCGCTACGTGGGCAAGCATCATCTTCCCGTTCACATCCCCTATCGCATATACCGAAGGACATGTCGTCTGCATATTTTCATCGACACGGATCCCTTTCGGGCCATACTCTACACATACATTCTCCAGCCCGAGATCATCAACGGCAGGCTTACGTCCTACTGCGACAAGGACTTTTTCCGCGACAGTCCCATACAGCCGGCCCTTGCACCCATACTCCACCCTGTAGAAATGGCCCTCACCTTCGGCAGCCCCGTCTTCCTGTGAATGTTGCAGAGATACGGACTGCACAGCGGCGGAGGTAATGATATCTATCCCTCTTTTCGACAGACTCTGTTTCAGTCGCTTCGCCAGATCGGAATCAAAACGGGGAAGTATCTGCGGGCAGTATTCCACGACAGTCACCTTGGTCCCGAAACTGTTGAACACAGATGCAAACTCAAGTCCTATCACTCCCGCCCCGACAATACAGAGAGACTCAGGGATATGGTCTATGTCGAGCAGTTCCCTGGATGTCAGGAGTCCAGGCAGGTCCCCTCCCGGCACCATAAGCGGAGCGGCTGAAGACCCTGTGGCCACTATAATATAATCTGCCGAATAGTCCCCTGCCCCGGCACCGTACACTGTCACGGTATGTGCATCCTTCAGCTCTGCCCTTCCATAGACTAAAGTTATCAGTTTGTTGTCCAACAGGGTCTGTACCCCGGAACGCAGCTGTCGCACCACATCGGCCTTTCTTTGCCTGACCTTCGCGAAATCCACACGGATATCTCCACATAACTGGCCTGCAGCCGGGATGCAGACTCCGAACTCATATGCCGACTTCGTTTCCTCGAGAACCTCTGCACTGCGGCACAGGACTTTCGTCGGGATGCACCCTTCGTTCAGACACGTCCCGCCTACGTCTCCTTTTTCTATCAGGATCACCTCGATCCCCCTGCCTGCGGCCTCAATGGCTGTCTCATACCCGCCAGGCCCGGCTCCTATTATGATTATTTTCATCTAACTGTCAGTCAAAGAATTTGATGACCGGATGGCGCGCGGCCTCTGTCTCATCCGGACGGCGTACAGGAGTATTGTGAGGAGCAGACCTGACCATATCCGGATCAGCCGCCGCCTCTTGCGCGATCATTCTCATAACTTCTATGAAAGAATCCAGAGTCTCCTTGCTTTCGGTCTCTGTAGGTTCAATCATTATCGACTGATGGAAAAGCAGAGGGAAATATACTGTCGGAGCGTGGAATCCATAGTCCAGCAGTCTCTTGGCGACATCCAGAGTCGTCACTCCTGTACTCTGGTCGGCCAGACCATCAAACACGAACTCATGCTTGCACACTGTCTGTATCGGAAGCCTGTAGCAGTCTTTCAGACTTTCCTTGATATAGTTTGCATTCAAAGTGGCTAAAGGTCCTGCCAGCCTTATATTCTGCTTCCCGAGCATCAGTATATAGGCGTACGCCTTCAGAAGGACACCGAAGTTTCCCATAAATCCGGAGACTCTTCCCGCATTCTCCTCAGGCTCCTCCCCATCGATACGGGGAAGAGGGAGACATGGTTTAAGCCGCTGCGCCACACCTACAGGCCCTGCTCCCGGCCCTCCTCCTCCGTGAGGCGTCGAGAAAGTCTTGTGCAGGTTCAGATGCATTATGTCAAATCCCATATCACCGGGACGGGCAACTCCGAGAAGAGGATTCATATTGGCTCCGTCATAGTACAGAAGGCCTCCACAGCCGTGCACCAGATCAGCGATCTCCTCTATCCTTGTCTCGAACAGACCGAGAGTGTTCGGGTTGGTCATCATTATTCCGGCGACCGTATCATCCAGCAGTGACTTCAGATGCTCCACATCTATCGTCCCGTCAGGAAGGGACTTCACCTGGACCACTTCAAGGCCGCATACGGCTGCGCTTGCAGGATTGGTACCGTGCGCACTGTCCGGGACAATCACCCTTGTCCTTTTCATATCTCCCCTGCACATATGGTAGCGACGCATAATCATCAGCCCGGTAAGTTCCCCGTGAGCTCCTGCAAACGGATTGAGCGTAAAGGCGGCCATACCGGTTATAGCCGACAGGGCTGCCGACAGGTCGCTGTACAGCTTCATCACGCCCTGTACAGTGGAACGCGGCTGCAGAGGATGAATGCCATGGAATGCGGCCATTCCGGCAATCTCCTCATTTATCTTGGGATTATACTTCATTGTACAGCTTCCGAGCGGATAGAAACCTGTATCCACACCGAAATTCATATTTGACAGATTGGTGTAATGCCTTACGACATCCACCTCGCTGACATAGGGCAGGCGCGGTCTGTCCGTCCTTCTGAGCCCGGACGGGATCGAGACTGTACTTTCTTCCCAGGGGCTTTCCGGAAGGGAATAGCCGCACCGTCCTTCCTTCGACAGCTCGAATATCAGTTTATCGTAGTATTTCATTTCAGTTATCCTATTAATAATTATCAGATCCTTCACTTCGTTCAGGATGACAGGTCATTCATCCTTTTCAGATCCTTCACTTCGTTCAGGATGACAAAAAGTGTTCTGGATGACAAAAAGTGTTCTGGATGACAAAAAGTGTTCAGAATGACGTCACCGCTATATGGCGATGGAATTGATTACATCGACCAGAGTATCGATCTCGGCCTTTGTCCTGCGCTCGGTGACACAGAATGACACATATCCTTCTTCGGTCTGCAATGCACCGAAGAATCCGTTGTCAAGCAGAGTCTTCTGAAGGAGAGGTATATCAACGGACGGCATAAGTACAAACTCCTTGAGGAACGGCCTGTCAAAGACTTCGGTGAATTTTCCCGTCTCAAGCAGTCTCCTGTGAAGATAATGAGCTCCTCCGTATGACAGATCATTGACTTTCTTAAGCCCCTCAGGCCCCATCAGTGACATATACACAGTCACGAAAAGAGCCATCAGCGACTGGTTGGAGCAGATATTGCTTGTCGCCTTCTCCCTGCGGATATGCTGCTCCCTGGCCTGGAGTGTCAGTACAAATGAACGCTTCCCGTCAAGATCTGTCGTGGCGCCTACGATCCTGCCCGGAAGTTTGCGCATCAGATCCTTGCGGCAGGCAAGGAAGCCGACATAAGGGCCGCCGAAACTTACCGGGATACCGAGTGTCTGCCCATCACCGCAGGCGATGTCCGCGCCCCACTCTCCCGGTGTCTTCAGCACTGCAAGAGAAGAAGGGTCGCTGTAGACGGCAAGCAGCGCACCTGCAGAATGCACGGCATCTGCAAATCCGTCAAGATCTTCAATTATTCCATATCTGTTTATTCCAGGTACAAGCACCCCTGCCACATCGTTCCAGGCCAGCTTCTGCTGCAGATCACTAAAGGAAGTGACCCCATCGGAAATCTCTATGGTGTCAAGCTGCACCCCGTGATATCCGGTATATGTCCTGATTACATCGATAACATTCGGAAGCAGGGACGAAGATATCAGCACCTTCTTCCTTTTCTTCGATGAAGCCGTACACATCAGCATTGCTTCGGCTGCGGAAGTCGGGCCGTCATACATCGAAGCGTTAGCACAGTCCATACCTGTAAGTTCACAGACCATACTCTGAAACTCGAAGATGTACCGGAGTGTCCCCTGTGAAATCTCCGCCTGATATGGAGTGTATGCTGTAAGAAACTCGGAGCGTGAAATGATATACTTCACGGCTGCGGGAGTATAATGGTCATAAGCCCCGGCCCCGCAGAATACGGTCAGTCTGGTATTGCGGCCGGCAATGTCCTCGAAATACCGGCGGACCTCATCTTCCGACATCGCGTCCGGGAGGTCATACTCCCCCTTGAAACGCAGATTTTCAGGAATATCCGAATACAGCTCTTCAATGGAAGAGACTCCGGAACGGTGGAGCATCTGCCTTATATCGTCCGGAGTATGAGGGAAATATGCAAAAGACATAGCTATTCCTTTTCGCAGAACGCAATATACGCCGCCTCATCCATCAGATCATCGAGTTCAGATGGATCCGACATTTCCACCTTTATGATCCAGTTGGCATAAGGATCTACATTCAGGCGCTCAGGCGCATCCTCCAGTTCGGTGTTGATCTCTATGACCTTGCCTGAAACCGGGGAATAGAGGTCGCTTGCTGCCTTTACACTTTCGACCGCCCCGAATTCCTCGCCTTTTGTGACTTCATCATCCACTTCCGGCATATCCACGTATGACAGATTTCCCAGAGCGTGCTGTGCGAAATCCGTAATTCCGATCGTGGCGATACCGCCCTCTACAGATACCCATTCGTGTGACTCGCTGTATCGGAGTCCTGCAACTGTCTTGCTCATTGTATTATCAGTTTTATTTCGGTTAATATATTATTATTTCTTATAATGCGTGGCATAGAACCTCTTCCTGCAGACAGTACCGCTGAACGTCTTTTTCCTGATGTGGATATCGACCCTCGTCCCGAGTTCGGTATACGGCCTGTCAAGCATAGCCATACATATACTCCTGTCCAACGTTATGGAATGATACCCGGTAGTGACTGTCCCGACCTGCACACCGTCTGCAGCCACTGCATAACCGGCCCTTGCAACGGCATTGGCATCGAGTTCTATACCTACAAGCCTGCGCCGCACCCCGGCTTCCTTAAGCTGCGCAACCGGAGCCTTGCCAATAAAATCATTCTTGTCCAGCTTGACGAACATACCCAGCCCTGCCTCGAGAGGGGAAACATCATCTGCCAGTTCGTGCCCGTACAGAGGCAGCCCGGCCTCGAAACGGAGCGTATCACGGCAACCGAGACCGCAAGCAGTCACACCGGCCTCCGCAAGGACATCCCATATATCACGGATGGCATCTTCAGCTGCATAGAACTCGAACCCATCCTCTCCTGTATAGCCTGTACGGCTGACTATGAGCCGTCTGCCTTTCCACTGCATCTCACAGTAGCTGTAGAAGGACAGGGCGGCAGCCGCATCCAGGTGAAGCGCGCCGACAAGGAATTCTTCGGAACGCGGCCCCTGCAGGGCGATCTGTCCCCATACATCGGACTCATTCCTGACCGTGACATCAAACCCTTCAGCATTTGCCAGCAGCCACCCGAAATCCTTTGCGATATTGGCGGCATTGACAACAAGCAGATAACGGTCCGGCTCAAACTCCTTGTATACCAGAAGGTCATCCACTACTCCACCCTGCGGGTTGAGCAGCATTCCATAGAGCACCTTACCATCCGGCATCCCTGATATGTCATTGCTGAAGACGTAATTGACATACTTTTCAGCATCGGGACCGGAGACAAAGATCTCCCCCATATGCGATACATCGAATATTCCTGCGGCATTACGTACAGCGTTATGCTCATCGATGATCGATGTGTACTGGATCGGCATATCGTACCCTGCAAAAGGGCTCATCTGCGCCCCCAGTGCAATATGCCGGTCATAAAGACAGGTTTTCAACAGGTTCTCTTCCATAACTTCTATAATAAGTTCTCATTCTGCCGTTCCTTTCCGAGGATGAAGCACGGGTCAAGATATTTCTCCGACAGTTCTGAAATCGCGGTCTCATCCTCCTCCGAAAGCAGACAGACCGGCATCCCCGGCACGGATCCGGAATGCCAGTCCATCAGAGAGATGGACTCATCGAAGAATCTGGCGGAGAGCCAGGAAGCCAGAGAACTGATATCCGGGAACATCCCGGGCGAGGAATCTTCAAGCTTCCGCCTTAGATTACAGACCCTCTGACGCACGGATTCGACACCCTTGCGATGCAGTTTCCGCGGAGATGGGGTGATAGCCCGGGACATAGCATCGATATCCACATCGTACATCAGTGTACCGTGCACTATACTGGCTCCTCCCACTGTGTAGAAAGCATTCCCGGACACCTTCATTCCACCGACAGATATATCATTCCTGCCGGATGCTTCCGCTGCAAGTCCTGCTTCACAGAGTGCACCGGACATCATTCTTAAATATCTTGTAAAAGCCTGCCCGGCATCCAGCCCGGGAGAAATATACGACACCATCAGGTTTCCCCGGTCTGCATATACACAGCCCCCTCCGCTTTTCCTGCGGACTATATTCACTCCGTTATCGCTGCACCAGTCGAGATTCACCTCGGCAGACATTATCTGATTCCTTCCGAAAATGACGGTAGGTGCGACATTCCAGAAAAAGACCGACTCCTGACAGGGCAGTTTCCTGGCCACATATTCTTCTGCAGCCAGATAGAAAACAAGCGGCCTGTCGGTCTGTGTCGGAAATAATATCTGCGTCATATTACAAAATTCTTTCAAATTTAAGAAACTGTTTTGAAATTACTACTAATATGCGAAGATATTATTGACAATTTTAAGACAATTGTCAAAGAGAAGTATAAATCAGAAGACAGGCAGATGGAAGAGTCAATACTCCCGGGGACCGAATATCATTGTCCCTATGCGGACCATTGTGGAGCCGTATTCCAGAGCGATACGGTAATCCTCGGACATTCCGATAGACAGCTCTGTAAAATCTTTCAGACGGGAAAGACCGCCATCATTGCTGACAGCCGCGGAAATTTCATTGAAAAGTTCATATATCCTTGAGAAATCGGACCGGATCACCGTTTCATCATCAGTGAATGTCGCCATACCCATCAGGCCTCTGAACCTGACATTCCCATAACCCCCAGATGCCGCTATGACATCATGGATTTCATCGGCAGAAAACCCTTGTTTTGTCTGTTCGGAAGCTATATGACACTCGAGTAACACATCTGTTACCCTATTGTTCTCACGTCCCCAGCGGTCAATGGCATCGAGAAGATGCATACTGTCAACTGACTGGACCATTGAGACATAAGGCAGCACAAGCTTCAGCTTGTTAGTCTGAAGATGTCCGATAAAATGCCACTCAATATCGCCATAGAGGATTTCTCCGGAGGTGCCTGTCTCCTTTGACAGCTCACATACCTTGGCGTACAGTTCCTGAGGCCGGCTTTCAGCGAAGATCCTCTGACCGGCAGAATAAGCCTCCTTTATTGCCGAGACAGGGTGAAATTTAGAGACTGCCGCCAGTTTGACACCTGACGGCAGTTCAGCCTTGAGTCTCTGTATTGTATCGCGGATCTCCATTGTAAGGAACTATCTCCTGCGTCTCTGCTGCTCCCGCATAGCCTGCTCCTGCATCTTCTGCGCCTCCTCGAGCCGCTGCTGCCATTTGCTCTTCGGCAGAGGCTTGCCCTCGGTAGCTGCAAGCTGCGCGTGGATCTTCTTCTCATCTACCACAAACCTGCGGATAAACCAGGTCTGCAGCATTGTGATGATATTGGAAAGAAGATAATAGTAGCTCAATCCGCTTGAAAGGTTGTTACAGATGAAAAGCATCATTATAGGCATCAGCCATACGCTCATAAACTTCATCCCCGCCATATTCGGATCATTGGACATCTGGCTTGAAGTCATCTTTGAATATATGAACATCGAAACAGCCATCAGCAGGGCGAACAGAGAGACGTGGTCGCCATAGAGAGGAATCCTGAACGGAAGATCGAGAATGGAGTCGTATGCACTCAGGTCATCTGCCCACAGGAAACCCTGCTGCCTCAATTCAATCGAGGCCGGGAAGAAACGGAACATCGCAAAGAGTATCGGGAACTGAAGCAGCATCGGAAGACAGCCGCCCATAGGATTGATCCCTGCCCTCTTGTACAGGTTCATCATTGCCTGCTGCTTCTTCATCGCATCTTCCTGCTTCGGATATTTCTCGTTGAGCTTGTCGACCTCCGGCCTGATCACATTCATCTTGGCTGACGAAATGTATGACTTGATGGTGAGAGGGGAAACGACCAGCTTTATCAGGATAGTCATCAGCAGGATGATAATACCGTAGTTGCTAATGAACTTTCCGAAGAAGTCGAAACAAGGGATGATCGCTATACGGCTGATCCAGCCGACAAGCCATCCTCCGAGAGGTATGATCTTCTCGTATTTCTGGTCGTAGCTCTTCAGCGTCTTGAAGTCATTCGGACCGAAATAGAATTCGAAAGGCACCGTCACCCTCGAAGAACTGATGTCAAGGTCACAGCGCATCCTTGCAGAACAGTTCATAAGATCCCTCTGAGGATCATCCTCATCATAGAACTTGACCTTCAGGTCCGTAGATGCGAAATCATCCTTCGCCCTCATAATCGCGGAGAAGAACTGCTGCTGGAAAGCGAACCAGCTCACCCTTGCATCAAGCCTCTTGTCCGCCGACTTTCCACGGCCCAGGTCGTGGACCTTCTGGTCGTCAGGGAAACGGTAGTCAAGTTTCGAGTACTGCAGTTCATTGCTGTACCCTTTCTCCAGACGCGGTATGACAACGCTCCAGTCTATGTCAAACATCGTCACATTCCTCGGGATCACCGCCTCCATATCCACAAACGAAAGTTCGTTCTGGACCATATAACTTCCAGGTGCGAGAGTATACTTCTGCTCGATATAGCCGCCGTTGGCGAACGGAAGTCGCATCACCAGTGTCGAGTCCGTGCTTTCAGCGACATCGAACACGAAATTCTTGGTGTTGATGCTCTCCCCGGCATATACGGTTACCCCGTATTCACTCATATCCGGCTTGAACAGATACAGGTCCGTGCTGTCATAGGTCATATAATCCTTGATCAGCACAGAATATGGCTGAGCTCCCTGCGTCGTATATGTTATCTCGACCCTGTCATTGGACAGTCTGTACAGTCCGGCCGTAGCATTGCTGGCGACATTCAGTGCGGAATCCTTGTATACAGGAGTATGCTGAGCCTTATGCCCTGGAGCGACGACACTGGAAGCGCCCGTCGAATCCGCTGCATACAGTTCCGGATGCTCCGCCCTGTATATGGAATCCGCCTTCATCTGCTCCCTCATCTGGACCAATGCCAGAGAGTCAAGCTGAGCCTGATATTCCGCCTGTTTCCTGTACTGCCTTGACTGATACCAGGAGAACCCGAAAAGGATAACTCCTATAAGTATAAAACCGATTACCGAATTCTTATTCATCTCCTGTCTGACTATTATTCCTCATCCCCGATGGACCTGATTCGTTCCTCCAGATCCTTCAGCTCTTTCTTCGACAACTCTATTCTTTCCTGCATCTGCCTGATGAGAGGTTCGGAATTCTTGGACATAGCGAAGAAGCCTATATTATTCTCGTATGTCACTATATCCTGCTCCAGCTGGTTGTATTTCTGGATAAGCCTTTCCTTCTCGCTCCTCGGAGCCTTTGCGTAATGCGTCCTGCGGACTTTGGATGCATCCGGGAACTTGCTGTTAATAGCGTCCTTGTATGCCTGCGCTATATTGTCCTTCTCCTTGAACGGCACGAACCCTATCTCCTGCCATCTCTGCATAAATGACTCGAGGGCGGCACGGTCCTTATCATCATCTCCTGTCAGTTCATATGCCTCTATTTCAGCGACGAGCTTCTGCTTGGACTTGAGATTGCCGTAGAAATTGTTCTCCGGCTTCGCATTTTTGTCCCTCTCATTGAAAAACTCATCACAGGCTGCACGGAACCTCTTCCAGAGCTGTTCCGACTTCTTGCGCGGGACTGCCCCGATCTCCTTCCACTGTTTCTGGAGGTTGATGAACTGGTCGGTAGCCTTTTTCCACTCCGTGCTTCCTTTCAGAGCCTCGGCGGCCTCGCAGAGAGCGATCTTCTTCGCCAGATTGTAGTTCATACTGTCCTTGTATTCATTGTAGAACTCCCTCTTGCGCTCATAGAAACTGTCGCAGGCGGCACGGAACCTGTCATATATCTTCTGGCTCTCCTTCCTTGTAGCGAACCCGATCGACCTCCACTGCTTCTGGATATCCTCTATCTCCTTGGAGCAGGCATTCCACTCCGCAGAGCTGGTGATTTCTTTCGCTGCGATAGCCTCCACCTTCTCGCAAAGTTCAGTCTTCGCGGCAAGGTTCTCGGTCTGCTTCTCTTTCAGTCCCTCGAAATAGGCCTGGTATTTCTTGTTGATGACGGCTGTAGCGGCCTTGAAGCGGTCCCAGATCTCCTCCCTGTACTGTTTTGCCACCGGGCCGTACTCCTTCCACTGCTCATGCAGTTTCTGCAGTTCCTTGAAAGCTTCGACTATATTCTCGTTCTCGGCAAGCTTCTCCGCCATTTCGCAGAACTTCTCCTTCACCTCGAGGTTCTTCTTGAAGTCGAGGTCACGCAGCTCCCTGTTGATCTTGACCATATCATAGAACTGCTCTACATACAGCTGATACGTATCATTGATATTCCTGTAGTTCTGCACAGGGACCGGACCTATCTCCCTCCAGCGGTTCTGTATCTCGCGGAATTCCGGGAAGGTGGCGTTGACATCCTCCTGCTTCTCGAGAAGCGCCTTGAGGTCGGCTATCACGGCCTCTTTCCGGACAAGATTCTCCTCTCTTTCCTTCTCCAGGTTGGCATTGTATTCTGCACGTTCCTTCCTGTATGCATTATAACAGGCCTTGAAGCCGTTCTCGATCTCCGTGAAAGCATCCTCGGACACAGTATCCCCAGCATCCGCCTTTTCCTTGGACAGTCTCTTATAGAATGCCGCCTTTATCGCCTCAGCCTCCTTGTTCATCTTCATCCTGTCCGGATTACGCGACAGATCCTCAAACATTGCGACCAGTTCGGCCAGCGTCTTGTCCGAACAGTCTACCACCGGGGCAGGAATC
>JADIMI010000011.1 GCA_017694845.1 Candidatus Cryptobacteroides intestinavium | reverse complement strand
CCTTAGGACCGTTATAGTTACGGCCGCCGTTTACCGGGGCTTCGATTCAGGCCTTCGCTCGCGCTAAGCCCCCCTCTTAACCTTCCGGCACCGGGCAGGTGTCAGGCCATATTCGTCATCTTGCGATTTCGCATAGCCATGTGTTTTTGGTAAACAGTCGCCTGGGCCATTTCTCTGCGCCTCCCCTCCCAGGGAGGTCCCCTTATCCCGAAGTTACGGGGTCAATTTGCCTAGTTCCTTAGCCGTGATTCACTCGAGCACCTTAGGATTCTCTCCTCACCCACCTGTGTCGGTTTACGGTACGGGCTGCACGCCTCTGCGCGACTCGGGGATTTTCTAGCGAGTATGGTTACCTGCGCTCTCCGCTCCCCCGTGGGGTCGCGGTACTGTCGGGGTTCGGTCGCCCTACCCCCTTCAACCCACTATTCCGTCAGTGGGCGGCAGTGTCACTCCTCGGTCTCCCCTCGTCCCGGCGTGCAGGCGGCGGAATCTTGACCGCCTGTCCATCGGGTGCCCCTCTCGGGTTCCCCTTAGGTCCCGGCTTACCCTGATCCGTCTAGCGTTGATCAGGAATCCTTGGGTTGTCGGTGCGCGCGTTCTCCCGCGCGTTGTCGTTACTCATGCCTACATTTTCTTTTCCGGACGCTCCAGTCTGCCTCCCGGCAGGCCTTCGACGCTGTCCGCAATGCTCCCCTACCACTGCTCATTAGAGCAGTCCCTGGCTTCGGTGCCGGTCTTGATGCCCGTTCATCATCCACGCGTCACCGCTCGACTAGTGAGCTGTTACGCACTCTTTAAATGAATAGCTGCTTCCAAGCTAACATCCTAGCTGTCGCTGCGGTGTCACCTCGTTCTATCAACTTAGACCGGTCTTAGGGACCTTGGCCGTGGGTCTGGGCTCTTTCCCTCTCGCCACCGGACATTAGCACCCGGTGACTCACTCCCGCGAACCACTTCTCGGCATTCGGAGTTTGTCAGGACTCGACAGGCGGCGAAGCCCTCTCATCCTATCAGTCGCTCTACCTCCGTGAAGCTCTCGCGAGGCTGCCCCTAAAGGCATTTCGGGGAGTACGAGCTATCTCCCAGTTTGATTAGCCTTTCACCCCTACCCTCAGCTCATCCGAGCACTTTTCAACGTAAACCGGTGCGGCCCTCCAGAACCTGTTACGGTCCCTTCAGCCTGGCCAAGGGTAGATCACTAGGTTTCGCGTCTGCCGCGCCCGACTGAACGCCCTGTTCAGACTCGCTCTCGCTCCGGCTCACTGGCCTCAGGCCATTAACCTCGCCGGACACGGCAACTCGTAGGCTCATTATGCAAAAGGCACGCCGTCGCGGATCGCTCCGCTCCGACCGCTTGTAGACGGACGGTTTCAGGTTCTATTTCACTCCCCTGCCCGGGGTGCTTCCCACCTTTCCCTCACGGTACTGGTTCGCTGTCGGTCTTCCGGTAGTGTTTAGCCTTGCGGCTTGGTCGCCGCTGGTTCTGACAGGATTCCTCGTGTCCCGCCATACTCAGGTGCCGCCCTCGTCTCCAGCAGGTTGCCCGTACGGGGCTTTCACCCTCCACGGCCGGCCTTTCCAGGCCGTTCCGGTTCCCTCTGGATACCCTATGGTCGGTCCTACAACCCCGACGCCGCCTCGACGCCGTCGGTTTGGGCTGTTCCCGTTTCGCTCGCCACTACTCCGGGAATCGATGTTTCTTTCTCCTCCTGCAGGTACTGAGATGTTTCAGTTCCCTGCGTTCGCCCCAGACCGATAGTCTGGTGACGGGCCTTCGGCCCGCCGGGTTACCCCATTCGGACATGCGCGGATCGCTTCCTGCTTGCGGATCCCCGCGCCTTTTCGCAGCTTGCCACGTCCTTCCTCGCCTCCGGAAGCCAAGGCATCCCCCGTCCGCCCTTGTAACCTTCTCTCTGTTCTGAGTGAATTCACAAGAGCTCTCGCTCTCGCCTTTCTTGAAATTGCATCCCGCTATATCTTTTTATATAGCTGACTCGTTTCTTGCTTCTCTTTTGTTGCTTTACCTCGTTATCTTTCCCAATATTGTCAATGATCTTGTCCTTTCCGGAGTATCTGAAGCTCTTTCGAGCACCCTTTCTTCCGAAATGGGCTGCAAAGATACGGACTTTTTCTTTACATCCAAATCTTTTCTGAAAAATATTTGAAAAAATTATTCATGTACCGCACTCCGGACGGAAGCAGAGGCATCACATTCCAGCCCCATAGGCATCTACAATCGCCTGATACTGCGTCTCATCTATCCTCATGACCCATCCGTGACGCGCTACCGGAGGAGTAAAGGCGACCTGCGACCACATACTGCCCGCTAGCGACGAACATCTGTACAGTTCATATGCTGTAGGATACTGCTCCGTATAGAGATACCAACCCTGACCGTCCGGCGATCTCACTATGGAAGGGGCCTCCCTCCAGGCAGGCGTCACCGGAGGACCCGGATTGGTATACGGCCCGGTGAGTGAAGACGAGGAAGCGATTCTGATTGTCTTGCCTGTCGGGCATTTGTCCGGCCACCGCTCATCCTTGATGATGGCATAATAGGTATCCCCTTCCTTCTCGATTATGGTGTCGATAGTGGCCATGTCCGCATCGTCGCCCGTAAAATCAAAAAGCCTGTCGGCAGGCGTGAATGTCTCGAAATCCTCTGTCAGGATATAGAATGTACGTTTGGACTCCCACTCCTCCTGGGCATTGTCCACCCCGGTAATCCCGGCATGCCAGGTGATGATATACCGGCCGCTTGCCGAGTCGTACCAGACTTTCGGGGCACCGTAATAATATGTATCGTTCTTATAATTGAATGCCGAAACATCGAAAATGTCGGGAGACAGGTCCCTGTGCCCCCAAACCACGAGGTCATCCGAGAACCAGAGTACCGGATAATGCGGAGTCTGGCCGGTCGAAACCCCTATCATATAATATTTCCCGTCTCCCCCACGGGTCAGCGTCGGATGCCCGAGATATGTCTCGAGTATGACTTTGCCGTCATTGAGAGTCTCCCATACAAGACCGTCGCGGGAAACCGAATAGAACATCCTGCCATAATTCTGATCCGTCATGTGTACAAAAAGATAACCGCCGTTTCCCGAGACGGATGCACCTCCATCTCCTGGCCGTCCGGACTGTTCCGTTTCAGGCGTCCCGCAGGATACCCACATTGCCGCCATGGCGGCGAACATCCATAATAAATTCATTTTTCGCATATTTACATGAAAATTTCTTCCTTTGGCATTCCTTTGCGTTAAGAAAATGTTTTCAAACAGCTTCTTAAAACGCAGATCCATCTATTCTAACCTGACACCGTCCACGGCCACGACTTTCTTTACATAGATTTCCGTGAAGGCAACATTATTCTTGTTTGCCTCATCATTCCTGTACGTTTCGTAAGGATTGAGTCTCATATAACGACCGGACTGAAGGGATGCTCCATCCGTATCCGAAATGTCACACCATGCACACTGCAATTTGACATTAGGTAAATCCTTGCAATCGAAGGCATTCTTCCATCCTACCGAACCGTTGGAGACATCGGAATAATCCGCTATGCTGCCTCCATCCTGATATGACTTGATACTGAATTCATCCGCAAGATCAACCTTGCATGACTTCAGGGAATAATCTCCGAAATTATCTGCCCATTTACCGAAGCCGACTGCCCCGAGAGTGATTTTCTCTTTCATGTCTATCACTATGTATACATCGGATAACGGTCTTTGTAAATGACAGAAAGGATAATAATCCAGATGATGCTGCCACCTGTCTTTCGCCTCGAAAGAATAGACCCAGTCATCCTCCGTATCTGAAGCCATGCCTCCGCTATAGTTGCTTGACCAGGCAGAAGCTCCGAATGTATTGGTCTCTCCGTCGATCAGGTTGGAGGCCTGCCATCCCCACCCGGTCTCGGAATTCGTGAAAGCAATCGAGAACGTGGTCTGGTCCACATCCTCCATGGAATACTTGGGATTGGTGACAATCAGATATTTCATTTCTTCCGACTTGGAGACGGCTTCGGCAGACACCGTAAAATCCATAGGAAGGAGGTATGTCCTGTCGGATTCCAGCCCTTTCCTGCTAAGTGTAATTGTCTGTGTCGATTCCTCCACCCCTGGAGCAAAGGAAAATTCCGGAGCCGACAGGGCCGATGCAGGAAGCGCGAGATAATCAGTCCCATGAGAGGCATTGAATGCCGTCACGAGTTCGTCCGTCCTGGAGTCATCGAGCGTTGCGGTAAAAGTGAACTCATTGGCCTCAGCATACGCCATGACCATAGTCAGAGGCACCTGCTGCTCAAGATAGGTAATCTCCACTGTCCTGGTCTCTTCCTGGAAATCACCCCATTCCAGAGTGAGATCCCGGAGATCGAGGGTATACAGCATCTTGTTCATGTCCTGGTTGACATTATCGGTACTGCTTTCGAGAACGAGCGGCAGTATCCAGGTCTCGCTGTCCTGTTTCGTCATTGCCGCAATGGCAGAAGGGTGCAGTGTGAGCGATATCCTGCGATAGCTTTCATCGGCAGGGATAACGATATTGTCCCCTCCCTCGATTTCGAAACCTTCCTCTCCGATGATTTCAACCTGGGACGGAGACCAGTTCCATTCTTCCGATACTTCGTCATCCGTCATCAACCGGAAACTCATCTCGGAATCCGAGGAAGGATTCCCGCCTCCCTTCAGGACGATGATATCCACTACGTATGACTCCGAAGCCGAAGCCATTACAAGGGATGACTGGCCCGAATTCTTGATGGAAAGGACTTTCTGATACTCGGACGGGAACAGGTCTTCCATATTCTCCTCGCACGAGGAAAGCATCATGAGAGGCACTGCCATTATAATCAGATATTTTTTCATATTTTCATTCTTTATGCGCATATTTCAGTCATTTTCGTAATTATTGCCAATCATTGCAGATTATCCGGATATATTTCCGATAATCGCAGTCTGTCAGTATCCCGGAGCCTGAACCATCTGAGGGTTGGAATAGAACTCTTCATTGTCGACAGGAAGCAGATACATGCAATCTTTCCAGCTGAACGGCTGGGCTACCTGTACAGGAGTGTTGAATTCCGTAAAGGAAGGTCCCGATACCACTGCATTGAGCCCCATATAACAGTCTGCACTCAGATATTCGGCTCCTTTGACACAACGCCTTATGTCATGGTAACGGAAACCTTCCGCATAAAGTTCCACGAAGCGTTCGTCAAGGACAGCATCGAGAGCAGTCTTGCCTGCAGCCGCCAATGAACTCTCGGTCCATTCCGGAACGCCGGCACGCCTCCTTATCCTGTTGAGCCAGTCCAGGGCCTCTCCCGGATGGTCGAGCCGGGCTTCGCACTCGGCCATTATCAGATACAGTTCGGCCAGGCGGATAAGCGGGACCGGAGTCTTGACTTCTCCCCAGTTGCCGTCCCAGTTGTTCCCTGTATAGTTGTAGTTGGGATGGACATGCTTTTTATTGAGAAAACCCGTTACGCAGTAGTTTCTCGTCCCCCATATCGTGGCGTCATAGCCTGTCTTCTGCGGATTGCGCATCTCGCAGACAACAGGGGTACGGTTGGCAAGCACAGGCGAATATTCATCCCCGTCAAAGGATATCCAGGCATAGAACCTCGGCTCGCGGCCGACATTGAGGTTTATTATGTCCGGATTGCCGAGCCCTGCCGACTGGAACCATTGTGATTCAGGGGTAAAGTTTCCGTCTTCCGACGGCTTCAGCCCCGCTGAAGTATAGAAATTCTCCACCGTGTACAGGGTCGGGGACGCTCCTCCCCATCCTCCGACATTTACCCCGGTATTGTTCTTCAGGATGTAGTGCGGCATGGAAGCCATCCAGAAAGGGAATCCACCGGAACGGTTCGGGACGACTCCCCAGAGAGTCTCCCTGTTGCCGTTGTCAGGCCTCGCCGTTACGACATACCTGAGCATCATGACCTTCTGTCTGAAGGTATCATCCACGGAGCCGGGCACCTGAGGAAGGGGTATGCCCTGATTTGCCCTGAGGGTCTCGGAAGCCTCGACGTCAAAGAGTTCGAAACCGTTGGACTCGGCAAGGGTGACAGCCTCCTCGCATGCTTTCCGTGCCCTCTCCCATTTGGCCCGGTCATAGGTCAGGCTGACCAGTTCCTTCCCGTAGCCAGGAGTCTCGTACGTATCGTTTCTCCAGCTTCTGAAAGGGAATTCCCCGTTGTACAGAGGCGAGGCGGCAAGAAGCAGCACACGCGCCTTCAAGGCCTTGCATATCACTGATGTCGCACGCCCGAAATATGCGCTGTTGTTCTGCTGTTCCGGAGGAAGATACTGGGCGGCCTCGTCGAGAAGCCCGACAATATAGTCGATACAATAGTCGAAATGTGAACGTCCGGGTATTTCATCCTTGGCAGTATTGGTCGGATATACCTTGTCTATTACAGGGCATGGGCCGTAGAGCTGGAGGACACGGAAATGGTAATATGCCTTGAGGAACTTGGCCTCGGCGATATACTGCGCCCTGTCATTCGGATTGAGAGGAGGATTGCTCTCCTCGATGGTCTTGAGGAAAAGATTGCAGTAGCCGATGCCGTCATACCAGTTGCCCCACGCCCCCCTTCCGATGGAGGACGGGGTATAATAATTCCACTGGGAACGCGAAGCCGCGGATTCCCATTCCTGGGGACATACCATCTCGTCACAGCCGAAATCCGGCTGGTTGAGCATCCCTATGTCGAAATTGTGTCCCGCATCTGAATCCTGAAGATAGCCGTAACAGCTGTACAGGAAATTCTGGGTGGATGCATCGTCTATCATCATGTCGTCCGTACCCGGCTGCTCGACAGGTATCACATCAAGATAGCTGCATGAAACCGATACGGCAGCTGCCGCAATGGCGGCGATATATTTTATTGTCCTGACAAACATAACAGTCATCGTTTTATTCGTTAGAAATTCACCTGTACGCCTATGTTGAATGTCCTCTGGAGAGGATAGGAATAGAACTGCAGCTCCGGATCCCAGTATCTGAAAGGAGACCATACGGCAATATTGTCCCCGCTGAGATATACCCTGCAATGAGGGAAACTGTAACCTATCTCGAGTGTCTTGAACCGGAGGAAACCCGCATTCCTGAGCCACCAGCTGCTCGGCTGCTGGTTGTTGGAAATCTGGGTGTCGAGGGTTCCGAGCCGCGGATATTCCACGCCCGTGTTGTCCGCCCCCTCAGTCCAGTGGCTGTCCGCTATCCACTGCATCAGGTTATGGTCATTGGTGTCATTGGCGCAGAAAGGATAGATTGCAGAACTGTTGAGCATGACCTTGCGCTGGGCCGAACCGTTGAAAAACACACTGAAATCAAGCCGTTTCCAGGAAAGGCTTATGCCGAACCCGTACTGGATGCGCGGCATATTGCCCACAGGAGAGAGCATTACCTGGTCTTCTTCCGTGATACGGCCGTTACCGTCCACATCCCTGTACTTTATGTCTCCCGGCATGACCGTGCTGCCGAAAAAGCTCTGGTCCGCACTGCATTCTATCTCCTCGTAACTTTCGAACAGACCGTCGGCTATATAGCCGTACACGGCATCGAGAGGCTTTCCTGTCCTTGTCTGCCATACATACGGATAGTCCGGTTCATCGACATATACGTATTTGTTCCTGGTATATGTGAAGTTCCCGCGCAGATCAATCCAAAGGTCTTTCGCCAGTTCCCTGTTCCAGTTGACGCTGACCTCAACCCCATAACTGTTGACCTTGCCCACGTTCGCCCACGGGGTCGTGTTCCCGTAGCCGAGTATGTCCGGGAAAGATGCCCTTTCCATAAGGATACGGTCACGCATGTAATTGTAATAGTCCACAGTAAGACTGAGCTGGTCGAACAGGTGCAGGTCAATTCCCACATCGAACTGTGTCGAACGCTCCCAGCTTGCCCCCTCCACTGCATATGATGTGATATACGGTCCTGTGTGTACCGTACTGCCGGTGTAGCCGGATGCGAATGAAGGGCCTCCCGACATGTTTACCATGTCCAGATAGAGGAAATGCGGCGCCCCTGCTCCCGAGCCGGTCTCATCGCTTCCGACAAGGCCGAACGAAGTCCTTATCTTGAAGAAGTCAACCGCATCCCGTACGGGCGTCCAGAAATCTTCATTGCTTATCACCCAGCCTAACGACATAGCAGGGAAGAACTCATACCTGTCCTGTCTTCCGAGCCTTTCCGTACCGTTGTAACCGAAATTGAATTCGACGAGATACCTGTTTTTATAATCATAGGTGGCACGGCCGGAGAAACCCTGGTTCCTGTTCGGAAGGACGTCGTTGCTGTATTCACGCATCATGTACATCAGCATTCCGGTGACATTGTGCCCGTCCCCGAAAGTCCGCTTGTAATTCAGCCTCGCATCCAGATAGAATGTATTGTCACTGTTCCTTGTCACTCCGGACTGGGTCATGTATTCATCCCCGGTATAGAGGCGTGTGATACGGTACTGCTGGGGATTGTCTTCCGTCCAGCTTCCGCTCTCCACTCCATAGAGGAACGGGTCGAGTCCGCGGGTGTAATATTTCTGGGACCAGTTGTTGAAATTCACAAGAGCCGTGACCGACAGCCCTTCCGTGATGAAATCCAGCTTCTGGTCTATGTTCAGGGATATGTTCAGCTTGTTCTCGTTCTGTTTCCTGTAGCTGTTGAGCATATTCGCATAAGGGTTGGTATAGAACCTTCCGGCCGACATCACAGCGGATCCGAAACGTATATGTTCCACCCCTTCCTCTTCAGGGAACATCGCCGGGAAGGAGACAGGATTGTTCAGGAACACCTGGTTGAAGATATCATTCGAAGAAGTATTCGGGGAAGACATGGACGAAATCTGGGCATTCATCCTGAGGTCGATCTTCGTAGTCGGCGTCACCTGATAGGCGATATTGTTCTGGAAGATATACAGCCAGCGGTTATGGTTGTTGTTGAAGGAATAGTTCTTCGGTACGTCCAGAAGACCGCTGTCATGGTTGGCCTGAAGGGACATGTAGTATGTGACCTTGGAACCTCCTCCCTGTATGTTGATGTTGGCCCTCTGACTCATGGCCACCTTCTTGAACATAAGGTCATACCAGTCCACGTCAGGGAAGAGGTACGGATTGACCCCTGACCTGGTATATTCTATCTGTTTCTCGCTGTAGCGCGGAGACGCTGAGGGGTTGCGGGCCAGAAGGGCCTCATTGTATGCGGCCATATATGTGGCACCGTCGGCATAATCCACTATATTCACAGGCTGGAGCACGGACATGTCCACGGACACGTTCACTATCGCCTTGGTATTCTCGGTACCGCTCTTGGTCGTCACGAGCATCACTCCGTTGGCTCCCCTTGCACCGTAGATGGCAGTTGCGGACGCATCCTTGAGTATGGAGAAACCTTCGATGGACTCCGCAGGAAGGTTGTTCAGGTCTCCGACCGAGATTTCCACCCCGTCAAGGAGAATCAGCGGAGTCGTCCTGCCTCCGAACGTACTGATACCGCGGATATAGAACTGGGAAGAGGACCCCGGTTCTCCGCTGCTGGTGACGGAAATGACTCCGGCGAGCTTGCCGGCAAGGTTGTTGGTCAGGGAAGACACCGGAGCCTTGAGGGCATCGCCCTTCACGGCTGAAATGGCTCCCGTCACCGAGACCTTTCTCTGTGTACCGGCACCCACGACCACGACTTCATCAAGAGTCTCGTTATCGGGATAGAGCTGCACATTCAGCACACCGAGGTCGCCGACCATAAGTCGCTGTATCCCGTAACCCAATGAATAGAATTCCAGTTCCGTCCTTTCCTGCACTTCTATCTCGTATTTTCCGTCCAGATCCGTCACTACGCCGAATGAAGGATTGTCCGAATAATATACTCCGACACCCGGTACCGGCTCTCCGGTAACGGCATCCGTTACCGTACCTATGAGTGTCCTCGTTTCCGGACCGCCATCCTGAGACGACGGATACAGGCTGACCATATTCTCCAGTATGGTCCAGGACAGCCCTTCAGAAGAAAAGACGGCATCGAGAAGCCGGTCGGCCGAGACATTTTCAAGAGACACATCCACTCCTGACATCTCCCTGTCACCGGTGGATGCACTGTAAGAGAACACCAGACCCGTCTGTCTGGTAACATCTGCCGCAACATCCCGTACAGGAGCCTTGGCTACAGTCAAAGACAACGAATAACTCTGCGCTGCTGCCGAATCCGCTTCCGACACGAAAACGGCCGAAGGCAGGAGAACGGCGCAGAGCAGTCCGTACAATAATCTTCTCATGTTGTTCATAACGGTCATTTTAGTATTATTAACCTATGGTATTGTGTAATAAGGATTATTTCATGCCGTTCTGCGGTACGGGACCGTCATCCGGAACCAGAACATATCCCGATATGGTCTCCACCATGTCAAGGACATCATCCAGACGCGCAGTCCTGACATAACTCAGGGTGAAAAGCCCTCCTTCCGGGCCGCCTCCCGCTATCCTGAGATTTGTCCGGAAATCCTCTTCAAGACGTGCCTTTATCTGTCTTATCGTGACATTCTCCATGAATATGACCCCGTCCCTCCACATCAGCATCCCCGAAGTCGGCACATCGGAAATGTCCACCCTTTTCGTATCGGAGTGGTATACCGCCTTCTGTCCCGGCCTCAATACTATGAGTTCCTGACCGTCAGGATCATGCAGGAGCACTCTCCCCTCGGCAAGGGTCGTCTCAGCAGTGCCGTCACCGGCGCAGTCTACCACATTGAACACGGTGCCGAGTACTTCCACATCCATATCAGGGCCGTGTACCACAAACGGATGCAGGGAATCCGACGCGACATCGAACATGGCCTCGCCTTCAAGTAACAGGGTCCTGTCATCGGAAAAGCCTTCGCTGGCATATGATACGGAAGAATTTTCGGCAAGCCATATCCGGCTGCCGTCAGGCAGGTCAATGAGAATCGAGGGTTCGGAATCATTGCTGCATGTGACCATGTCGCGACCGGAATCCGGCCAGACGACATACCTCGCAACGGCGAAAATACCGGAAAAGGCTGCAGCCGCGGCGGCTGAAACCCACACAAGCCTTTTCCATGCATGCGGCTTTGCGGATTTATTTAACGCTGCCCGCCCCTGACGATTTTTCAGGAAAGAATCCACGGCTCTGACCTGCGAGAAATATTCGAGATTGTCAGGATCCGACTCGATCCAGTCACAGAGTTCCCTGTCTTCCTCTTCCGTTGTCCGGCCACGAAGCCAGGACAGTATGAGCATGTCTATTTTTTCCACTTTTCCCGGATTTTATGCTATATACACACTTGACCGGGACATACTACCTACTCCTGACGGGAATTTATCTTAAAAACAATGAAAAGAGTATCATCATGTAGATGCGCGGGTCGGAAAGATTTTCACGCAACACTTTGAGCGCCTTATAGATATGATTGTCCACCGTAGACACGGATATACCCAGTCTCAAGGCTATTTCCTTATGTGACAATCCGTTTATATAGCTCATTCTGAAAATCTGACAGCAGCGGTCGGGCAGAAGCCTGACGACATCCTCTATAGCAGCCATGTCATCCTTGAGATACAGTTTACGTATCACTTCATTGGCATCAGGGTCATACGTCTGAGCGGAAAGCCTTTCTATGCGCTCCGCGTATTCATTCCGGTACTGCTGGCGGTACGAAGCCTCGCGGATGGAATTCAGTGCCCTGTTGTATATTGCCCTAAGCAGGTACGGACGAAGGGAATCCGACACTGAGATGGTCGCCCGTCTGTCCCATACCTTCAGAAATACATCCTGTACGATGTCTGTGGAAAACATATTGCCCACCATCAGGCCGGCATATCCTCTGCATGCGTCCACATGTCTGGCATACAAGATGTTGAATGCCTTTCTGTCCCCTTCCTTCATCCGTGATATGAGTGCGCTGTCATCCATAACGGAGACAAAAATAGCAATATTTTCGCATTTTGACGCCGATGCCCCCGGCAATCACAAGTAAACTTGCATTGCTCTCGGCTTCTGCGATATTTGGCTGGCGCCATATATACGGTTCACGCCTCGGCATAACAAATAAATTTGTTCTGCTCTCGGCTTCTGCGTATATTTGCATCTGTTTTGCCTATGTGCGGCTATGCACAATCCCGGAAGCAATACAGCTTCTGACACCGTATATCAACAACTGAAACGATTTGCCAATGGAAGAAAAAAGACAGACATCACTGCCGGAGAATGCCCACAGGGAGCTGCAGCCGGGAGAAGAGTACAGGCCGATAATGTCTCCGGAAAAGAATTATCCGGAAGTCACGCCATGGTCGGTGGCCGTCGGACTTCTGATGACCATAATATTCTCGGCTGCCGCAGCCTATCTCGGGCTGAAGGTCGGACAGGTATTTGAAGCGGCCATCCCGATTGCGATACTTGCCGTCGGCCTGAGCAGCGCACTCGGAAGGAAGAATTCCCTCGGAGAGAATGTGATGATACAGTCTATCGGATCATGCTCGGGAGCTATCGTGGCAGGCGCCATATTCACCCTGCCGGCCCTGTACATCCTGCAGGCAAGATATCCGGAACTGGCCGTGAATTTTACCCAGGTATTCTTCTCCTCACTCCTCGGAGGCATACTCGGCATCCTGTTCCTGATACCGTTCAGGAAATATTTCGTAAAGGACATGCACGGGAAATACCCTTTCCCTGAAGCGACTGCCACGACTCAGGTCCTGGTGAGCGGAGAAAGCGGAGGCAAGGGAGCCAAAACTCTGATGATCAGCGGACTCATTGGCGGGCTATATGATTTCATAGTCTCTACGTTCGGACTGTGGGGCGAGACCATCTCCACTACAGTCATGCACTGGGGGGCCGTCGTCGCAGACAAGGCGAAGTTCGTCGTGAAGCTCAACACGGGAGCAGCCGTCCTCGGGCTCGGCTATATCGTGGGGCTGAAATATGCCTTCATCATCTGCTGCGGCAGTTTCCTCGTATGGTTCGTCATAATCCCTCTTATGAACATAATATGGGGAGGCAGCGTCATCGATATGATGGGTACGGGAATAACCATGACAATCGGGGAAATGTCCCCTGAGCAGATATTCACCGAATATGCAAGGCATATCGGCATCGGAGGAATAGCGACAGCAGGAATCATCGGCATTGTGAAATCATTCGGGGTGATAAAGTCTGCTGTAGGTCTTGCTGCCGGAGAATTCCGCAGAAAGAAAAGCTCTGAAGAGGCAGAGACCGTAAGGACGCAGAAAGACATATCTATGAAGATAGTTGTTGTCGGGATCGCAATTACACTGGTGGCCGTATTCCTGTTCTTCCTTTTCGGTGTCGTGGACAATCTCTGGCACGCAGTCATCGGTCTTCTCGTAGTGGGCATAATTGCATTCCTGTTCACGACAGTGGCGGCCAATGCCATAGCCATAGTAGGCACCAACCCTGTCAGCGGGATGACGCTTATGACACTCATTCTTGCATCGATAGTGATGGTAGCCTGCGGGCTGAACGGCACGGCCGGAATGACCGCCGCCCTGATAATAGGAGGAGTCGTCTGCACGGCACTGTCTGTAGCCGGAGCCTTTGTGACAGACCTCAAGATAGGATACTGGATCGGGAGCACGCCAAGGAAGCAGGAAAGCTGGAAATTCCTGGGCACCCTTGTCGCGGCGGCGACTGTGGGCGGTGTGATGATGGTGCTCAACGAGGCATACGGATTCACTGGGGAAGGCGCACTCGTGGCTCCTCAGGCCAATGCGATGGCCGCCGTGATCGAGCCGATGATGAACGGAGGAGGCGCTCCGTGGCTGCTGTACGGCATAGGTGCCGCCATTGCAATCATACTGACCGTATTCAAGGTCCCGGCACTGGCATTCGCCCTGGGAATGTTCATTCCTATTGAACTGAACCTGCCTCTTCTCGTGGGAGGAGCGATATCCTGGTTTGTAGGCTCACGCAGCAAGGATAAGGAGCTGAACAGTGCACGGCAGGAAAAGGGCACACTGATAGCATCCGGATTCATCGCCGGAGGAGCACTTATGGGAGTGGTCAGCGCCATACTGAAATTCGCAAAGGTAGACCTCTATATGGAGCCATCCGCCTGGACCGAGCCTGTGGCGATAATACCGTATGCAGCTATCATCATATTTATAGCCGCATCTGCAATGAAAGCCAGGAAATAATATGATATACTGATTATCAGTGTAATATACAGCTATGGAAAAGATACTTGACAGATTTTTGAGATATGTGGCTGTGGATACGCAGTCCGATCCTGATTCAGGGAGCCAGCCGAGCACAGCGAAGCAGCTGGACCTGCTGAAGATCCTCCGGGATGAACTTGAAGCAATGGGAATAGCGGCAGAGCTCGATGAATACGGTTACGTAATGGCTGCCATCCCGTCAAATTGCGGGAAAGACATACCGTCTGTGGGATTCATCGCCCACGTGGATACATCGCCCGATGCATCGGGAAAGGATATACATCCTCAGATAATCCACGACTACGACGGCAACGACATCAGGCTCAATGACAGGCTGAGCCTCAAGGTGAGCGAGTTCCCGGAACTGCTGCAGTATAAGAGGCAGACAATAATCACTACTGATGGGACCACGCTTCTCGGAGCCGATGACAAGGCAGGAGTGGCGGAGATAATGGATGCCGTCCAGTATATGGTGGAGCATCCTGAATTCAGACACGGAGAGATAAAGATCGCATTCACTCCTGACGAAGAAATCGGTCGCGGGACAGCGAAGTTCGATGTAAAGAAATTCGGGGCGGAATACGGTTACACAATGGATGGAGGCGCCATCGGGGAGCTTGAGTACGAGAATTTCAACGCCGCTGCAGCCACTGTCCACATCCAGGGACGCAACATCCATCCGGGATACGCAAAAGGGAAAATGATCAACTCAATTCTGATCGGGATGGAGCTGAACGCAATGCTGCCTGTCGAGCAGAGGCCGGAATATACGGAAGGATACGAAGGCTTCCTGCACATCATAGGATTCAACGGGACAGTAGAGGAGTCCACATTCTCATATATAATAAGGGACCACGATATGGACCTGTTCAGACAGAAACAGGATATGCTTCATAAATGTGCCAGTTTCATCAATGCGAAATACGGAGAGGGGACAGCCACAGTGGAGATCCGTCAGCAATACTACAATATGAGAAAAGAGGTAGAGCCTCATTATCACATAATAGAAAAGGCTGTAAAGGCTATGGAAATGGAAGGGATCACACCGCATATCCAGCCTATCCGGGGAGGCACTGACGGAGCGAATCTTTCATTTATGGGGATGCCTTGTCCGAACATATTCGCAGGCGGACATAATTTCCACGGAAAACTGGAATTCGTGCCGCTCGAAAGTATGGAAAAGGCCAGCAAGGTGATACTCAATATCATATCATTGTTTGCCGAAGAATGAGCATAGATACCATCCCGAGGGATGGTGAACACCCTTACTTCACCGGGCGGCTCTTCACAGATTGCCGCCCTTCTTTTTTCGACTGGCGCTCCATCTTTTTCGCCTGGCGTTCTTCCAGACGTCGGATATACCTTTCAAGCACAGCGGCATCCTCTTTCTCCTGCTCGATCTGCTTTATAAGCAGTTTTCGTTTCTTCTCCCTCAGACGCGCCTTTTTCCGCTCCTCTTTCGCTTCCGCTTTCTCGGCATCTCTCTTGTCAAGTTCGGCCCATCTTGCCTCCTTGTCCTTTCTGCGCTGCTCTCTGGCGGCTTTACGCTCCTCTTTCGCCTTCTGTTTCTGCAACTGCCTGTCACTCATAGAAAGAGCCTCCTGCGCAGCTCTGATGCTGTCAGCCCTGGCAATACTGTCAGCCTCCATTTTCTTGAGCACGGATGCGACAGAATCAGCCACAGCAATACTGTCGGCTCTGGCTATGCTGTCAACTACAGCAAGAGAGTCCACCCTTGCCAGGGAGTCGAGCCTTGCCTGTTCCCCCAGCCTTTCAGCTTCAGCCTCGGCAAGACGCCTCTCTCTTGCTCGAAGCCGGTCAAGAGAGTCTCTCACTGCAATCTGTCTGTATATGTCCGAGATATAACCCGGGAAATAGATATCCGTCTGCCTGTATGCAGCCCTCGGATGGGAAAGATATTCAGACCTCTCGGGAGGACGGGGCGTCAGAGGGGTGACCGCCGTCCTGTCAGCCGGCCTCAGACCGGGCTGCCAGTTGAAGCCTTTCAATATCTGGTCCTCTTTTGCAAGCTGGACCACAGGATATGCATCGCTCTTGGCTTCATCATAATAGTATACTCTCTCGATATCCCCGTCCTTGAATGTGGCGGAAAGCATCTTTGAATCCTTCTTGTTGACTGTGGCAATTGCATCATTCTCTTCGAGGAAGAACAGGGCGGAAGCCCCTCCGAGAGCATCGAATCTCGACAGTTCGCCCTCCTTGCTGAAATATGCAAGCATCTCTGTCGCCTTGATCTGGTTATAGTACAGAGTATCCTCGACCTGGATATGAATGAAGGCATTGGACATCAGTGCAGCCTTCTCCATCGCGTTGTTCCTTATGACAGCCGTGATGCTGTCGGCCGCAAACTGCTGTGTCACCTCGTTCCAGATGACAGGAGACTTGAACAGTCTCGCAAGCGAGTCGAGATCAGTATATTCCAGGGAATCACATACTATCTGGAGATTCTTTCTGTAGACCTTGACGTTGCGAAGGGCCGTGACATAACCGATATCCGTGGTATCCGGTACCGGAGCCAGCACAGTGTCCGCCGCTGCCAGCGAATCGGCACCGGCCGCAAGCGAATCCAGTCCGGTGGACAGTGAGTCCGCACCGACAGACAAGGAGTCCAGACCGGGGGACAGTGAATCCAGGCCGGTAGCCAGTGAATCCGCATCAGCTTTCCGCAGACCGGGAACATCAGATATGGAATTTTGAGCGGGAATCTCCACTCCCACTCCCTCGTCCTGCTTTCCTGACATAGCCGAAGCAGACTGCTCCGAGGATGCCGATGGCGAAGATTTAGGAGGCTGCGGCGGACGGTTAGGGTCATTCTTCGCTGCTTCCGCTGCAGCCTTGGCGGCTTCTTCCGCAGCCTTCTTCCTGTAATTCCCCACCGGATCCGCATCGAAATACGCGAGTCTTTCTGCCGATGCAGCCAGTTCAAGAGAATCGATATCGCATTTGCGTATTGTCATATAGACAAGCGTATCCGCACCGAAATACACTGTATCGACCTGGTCTTCTTCCGCAACTTCCGAAATCACCGCCGGCTTTCTGGTCATCGTCACCCGGGACAATGAATCGATATATTCTATCCGGCCGGCCAGACCCGTCACATTTCTCGTCGTGTCAGATACCTGCGCCCTGCCGAGCATCACCACATCCATCGTATTCCGGTAGAAATACAGGGAATCGCTCCAGCCCTCCTGGGTATCTGTCATCACGTGCACATTGTTCCTGAAAAAGAATATCTCCCTGCCTCTGTCATACCAGCCTGCATCCGCCGAAAGCATATTGTCCTCCTGCCAGGCATCCGTCCCCTTCCCGAATGTGGCAAGGCTGAGGTCGGATTCATATTTCAGGGAAGTCGTCTTGACAAATATGGAATCCGTGAACATATTCACATCTTCACGGAACGTGAAAGTCTTGATCTTGGCATCATACGTCCCTTTCAGGCTCTCTATGATCTGGCCATCCTTGTCCCGCATAGAGCCTCCGTTGTCAAACACCGCGACACTGTCCTTTGTGTTATAATCCAGATGCCTGGTCCTCAACGTATTGTGATCACTGTCCTCCAGCTGCACCACATTTCCCCTGAATTCAGCGAGATTGAGATCGATCTTATAGACCAGCCTGTCGCTCGTAAGCACCGTCCCATCCTGGATGATGCTCACATTGCCGACAGCATCTATAATCTTCGTGTCGATGTTCCACATTGCGGTATCGCACAGAAGATATGTATTGTTATGGAAAAACCGGGCCTCGCCGATCACCTTCCTTATATTCTGCCCGTTGATTTCCAGCAGTTCCGCTGATTCTCCATAGTCAAGACGCACAAGGCTGTCCTCCTGCTGTTCCTGGGCATAAAGGACGCTGCCAGGATTGAGGACAGGCAGTATAAAGGCCAGGGCTATGAGAATCCTGCGTATCTGCATCTGAATCTGAATCACTCTGCTTCACGGAACTTCCCGTACCATCCGTCTCTCTCGAAAGGACAGTCCTTGAACATCGGGTCGATGACGATATATGTCACTGCAATCTTGGATTCGATGAAATCATCTATCGCCTCCATCTGCTTCTCCTGTTCCGCCTGGGAGAGAAGAAGGTCATAGTCATTCTCGAAAGATGCAGCGTGAGCAGGGATGATCTTGTCGACCTTGATTATCTTGTACACGGTACTTCCTCCCTCAGGATCGGAAGCTCCCCTGCCTTCATTGTCCTTTGACTCGAACGGGGCGGAGATCTCGCCTTCCTTCAGGTCCTTGATGGCGTTGTAGTCCTGAGGCTTGAGCTGGTCGATCTCGAAATATGCTGAACCTGTGTTAGGGTCTGCCATCTGCCCTCCGTTGGTCTTTGTAGCCGCATCCTCGGAGTAGAACCTTGCAGCGAGTTCAAAAGGTATATTGTTGTCCTGTATCTCGGTTTTCAGGCTGTCCAGCACATTGAATGCCTTCTCCCTGTCGTCCGAAGTATATTCAGGCTTGAGCAGAATATGTCTTGCATTGAACATATCGCCTTTCTTCTCGAGAACCTCGATGATATGGAAACCATCCGGGGTCTCCACTATCTGCGACACGACACCAGGCTTGAGGGCCATCGCCGCATCAGCGAAAGCCGGCCAGAAAATCGACTTGGAAGCCATACCGAGCTCACCTCCTCTGCGCGCGCTACCGGGATCCTGGGAGTAGATCCTTGCCAGCGTCGAGAACTTCTCCCCGTTGATAATACGTTCCCTCAACGCAAGAAGTCTCTCCTTTACGGCGCTGTTCGCCGCCTCCCTGTCAGGATATACGCATATCTGGCTGAGCTGATACTTGATCGGGACAACAGGCAGATCCTCCGGATCCGTCTTCTCTATATATTTCTCGACATCGTAAGGCGTCAGATCAGATACATTCTTGACAATCTCCTGCTGCATCATCATCGTCAGGTTCTGATCCTCAAGCGATCTTCTCCACTCATCACGAAGCTTGTAGAGCGGCTTGCCGAAATATTTCTCCACTTCCTCATCTCCGCCGAGCTGTGTCCTGATCTGGTCTATCCTGCTGCTGAGATCTCCCTCCACCATATCATAGTTCACAGAGAGGGAGTCTACCCTCGCCTGCATCAGGAACAGTTTCGATTCCAGCATCTGCTCCAGTATCTCGCACCTTACATTCCTGTCGGATGCCATACCCTGCGCCCTGAGCATCTGGACTTCCTGCTCTATCTGCGACAGCATTATCATCTCATTACCTACCACAGCCACAGACTTGTCTATGAGTCCGTTGGAATATCTCTGGGCAGATGCGGCAAATGAAAGGCCTGCAAGCGCCATTACAAGAACGGTCTTAATATATTTCATTATATCAGTATATTACAAATTTTCCTCTGTCGCGCGCATCCTTGAGCAATTCCTGTTCCAGAGATGCGGTGAGACGATGTTTCCTCGCACTTATGATTATATCTTCTATCCTCTGCGTGCAGAATTCGACGGGCGGGATCTCCCCGGCATCTATCACATCTATTATATATGCGACATTGTGCCTCCCATCCGAACTGACAGTCTCCTTGAACTCTCCGGCATTCAGAGGGAAGACAGACTCTACATCCGTCTCCAGTTCATCGGCCAGCATCCGGGAATCTATCCAGTACCCGGAACAGTCCCTGAACCTGTCCGCCGAAGAGTATGACTGGATATCCACCTGCCATTCCCCATCGGATGCAAGCATATCCTTGAGCTGCCGGAAATCAGGCGATTCAGGCAGGATCTTCATCATCCTCGCCTTGACTACTGGCCGTTCGAGCCGGAAATCTTCCTGATGTTCCCGGAAATACTCCTCCACCTCATCCGCAGTCACCGCCGTATCCAGTCTCTCGTTGACATACAGCTGTTCATAGCGGTATTTGAGCAGAGACCGGCGGTACGTCTCAAGCTCCCTGGATACATCCTTCTGCTCTTTCGACAGTTCCTTTTCCGCGACATCGAGATAGATCATATCCGATGCCCACGAATTGATGTACTGCATTGCAAGTCTCAGACTGTCATCAGCCGATATTCCGGAAGGGATCAGCCTTGTCACATCGCTTTTGTACAACATACTGTTCCCCGCCTTCGCCACAACCTCCTCATCGTGCAGGATAGAATTTATCAGTTTGCACGAACTGAAGCATATGACAGAAAGCAGGGAAACAAGAACAGATGCCGCCGTTCTCCCCATCACTATCTTGAATAGTTCGGAGACTCACGAGTGATCGTCACATCGTGCGGATGGCTCTCGATATATCCGGCATTGGTGATACGTACAAACCTGGCTGAACGCAGAGACTTGATATCCTTCGCCCCGACATAGCCCATACCTGCGCGGAGACCACCGACGAGCTGGTATACCACCTCCGAAAGCGTTCCCTTATACGGAACCTGGGCGACTATGCCTTCCGGAACAAGTTTCTTGACATCATCCTCCATATCCTGGAAATACCTGTCCTTGGAGCCCTGCTGCATAGCCTCGAGAGAGCCCATGCCGCGGTAGGACTTGAATTTCCTTCCGTTGAGGATGATCGTGTCTCCCGGCGACTCCTCGACACCTGCAAAGAGAGAGCCTGCCATCACCGTGCTAGCTCCGGCTGCAAGAGCCTTGACAATATCTCCGGAATATCTTATACCTCCATCCGCTATGATCGGTATACCGGTGCCCTTCAGAGCCTCCGCCGCCAGCATCACTGCAGTGAGCTGAGGCATTCCCACACCGGCTATCACCCTGGTGGTGCAGATCGAGCCTGGTCCGATGCCGACCTTGACTCCGCTCACACCGGCATCCGCAAGAGCCTTGGCCGCCTCGCCGGTAGCCACGTTTCCTGCAACTATCTCGATGCCCGGCAATGCCTTGCAGGCCTTCTTGATGACTTCAAGCACATAGACAGAATGCCCGTGAGCCGTATCGACCACTACGGCATCCGCCCCTGCGGCAGTCAGCATTTCGATCCTTTCTATAGTGTCTGACTTCACGCCTACCGCAGCCGCCACAAGCAGACGGCCCTTTGAATCCTTGGATGCAATAGGGTTGTCCTTTATCTTCATAAGGTCCTTGTAGGTGATCAGCCCGACGAGCTTGCCATCCCTGTCCACCACCGGCAGCTTCTCGAACTTGTGGTTCTTTATTATGGCGGTAGCCTCCTCGAGACCGATTCCCTGAGGGGCGGTCACAAGGTTCTCGGAAGTCATTACCTCCGATACAGGCAGCCCCATATTGTCCTGGAACCGGAGATCCCTGTTGGTGACTATACCGATAAGATAGTTGTTGCTGTCCACTACCGGTATGCCTCCGATATGGTGCTGGGCCATCATTCCGAGAGCCGCTCCCACCGTGGCATCCGGCCTGATCGTGATAGGATCATATATCATCCCGTTCTCAGCCCTCTTCACCCTGCGCACCTGGGCGACCTGCTGCTCGATGGTCATATTCTTGTGAATGACACCGATACCGCCGGAACGGGCGATCGCGATGGCCAGTTCAGACTCGGTGACAGTATCCATTGCAGCGGACACGATCGGAGTGTGAAGTCTGATGTTTCTTGAAAATTCCGTAGTGACATCTACATCTCTGGGCAGAACCTCAGAGCGTGCAGGAACAAGCAATACATCATCGAAGGTGAGACCTTCGGGAATCTGAGAATTAATAGTCTGCATCAGTTAAAATTTTGTCTGCAAATATACGAAGTTGTTTTGAATATTCTCAAAAATTCTTATATGAATATGTATATGCGGGATCCGAACGCCATCCGGCCACGGCAGCTGTTCCGGCATACTGCAGGCTTCTGCTTAACAATACCGTAACCGCGTTCACAGAATCTTAATCATTTGTACATTTTCTGTAAATCTTTTGGAAATACTTTTGCCGCGGATTTCAGAGGCCGGGGAAGGCCCGGATCGCATAAGTAAGTTCGAATAAGGCAGATATGTATATAGAACTACTCTTGTCCGCAATTCTTTCTGCGGCATCTCTCCTTTCCGGAGACAGGCCTGCAGCGGACAACGAAGAAGGCAAAGAGACCGTTGCGACGGCCGGTTCTACGACCTGGACTGTCCGGGGAAAGATACTCGACGCCCAGACGGGCGAAGAAATCATTGGAGCTGCCGTAATGGTCAAGGACAATCCTGACAGATGGGCCGTTTCAGGGCTCGATGGAAGTTTCTCCGTTACATTGGATGTTTCAGACGGCACCGGCACCCTTGTCTGTTCGATAATCGGATACAGACAGGCTGAATTCAATTTCTCCGCACCCGCAGAAGACTGCATCATCAGACTCGAAAAAGACAGCATTATGCTGGATGGAGCCACTGTGATGGCCGAAAACCACGGCAAGACAGAAGCAGGGGCAAGAGGTATAGAGAGGGCATCGCTCAATGTCGTCAACGTTATGAGCGCCAAGGCTATAGAACTTTCCCCCGATATGACCGTCGCCAATGTGATCCAGAGGATGTCCGGAGTCACCGTAGAGAGGAACAGCAGCGGTGAAGGACAGTACGCCATCCTGCGGGGAATGGACAAGAGGTACAACTACACTCTTGTCAACGGGGTCAAGATCCCGAGTCCCGACAACAAGAACAGGTTCGTCCCTCTCGACATCTTCCCGTCAGAAATGCTGGACCGTCTGGAAGTAACCAAGTCTCTTACCGCTGATATGGAAGGGGACGGCATAGGAGGGGCTGTCAACCTCGTTATGAAAGATGCACCTGAAAAGTTGGAGGTGACCGCCAACGTCTCTACCGGCTACAACGCACTGTTTCTCGGCAGGGATTTTCAGTCATTCAACCGCAAAGCCATACAGAAACAGTCCCCGTACGAAAGGATGGGGCGTCCAGAGAGCTATGCTGTCACAGCCGATGATTTCACAATGGACAACCTGAGGATGAAATGGAGCCGTCCGAGGCCTGATATCACAGGAGGATTTTCATTCGGGGACAGATATTTCGGAGGAAAGCTCGGGCTGATGGCGGCATTCAGCTACCAGAACCTTTTCAGAGGAAAGGACAGCGACCTGTACTACAAGCCGGGATCCACTGTAAACGGGACAGAAGTCAGAACATATTCAGAGGAACAGAACCGGATGGGGTCTCATCTCAAGCTCGACTACAGGTTCAACGGCAGACACAAGATGATGCTCTATGCAGGATATATGGATCTCAGGGAGACCGAAGTGAGGGATGCTGCAGATGACAAGGAAAGGACCGTAAGGATGAAATGGAACAGACAGTACATCCTGAACACGACGTTGAAGGGAGAGCATTCGTTCCTGGAAGACAACAGACTGAAACTCAACTGGACAGGGGTCTTCTCTAAAGCATACAGCACCACTCCGGACAATGCCCATATCTACCTCAACGGCAACCACCTCTACAACACCGATTCCGCCGACAGGAGATGGGAGCACAACTCTGACAGGGATTTCGCTGGGTACATCAACCTTTCGTACAGATTCGACATCACAGGCAACGGATCCAGCCTCCTGCTCCAGACGGGAGGGATGTACAGGGACAAGTTCCGGGACAGTTTCTTCAATGAATATACATTCGACTCCACGACAGGAATACGCGATCCCCAGTATTACGGGGAAGACTGGACGAATTTCGACGAACTGCTTCTGGAACCGAGGCCATACGGCAACATCGGCGACCCGCTCAACTACGATGCATCTGAAAAGGTAGGGGCCGGATACATAATGGTAAAATACACGAGGGACAAACTGGAAGTGATCGCCGGAGTCCGAGCCGAACATACGGACCAGGGCTACGTGCTTGATTTCCCGAGAAAGACCGATTCGGAGGGGCATCAGAAATACACAGACATACTGCCGAGCCTCCACCTGAAATACAATATACACAAAGACGCCAACCTGAGGCTCTCATACGGCCGCTCCATCAACAGACCCGGATTCTTCGAGATCGTCCCTTATACTATACTTAACGAAGACTATGACGAGCAGGGAAATCCTGACCTCGAGCATACGGTGGCAGACAACATCGACCTCAGATACGAATTCTTCCCGAAATCGTCAGAGCAGTTCATGGTCGGTCTCTTCTGGAAGAAACTGCAGGATCCTATAGAATACGGACTCATCACGGAAGGGCAGGCCACGTTCCTCACTCCTATGAATTTCGGAGATGCCACGAACCTTGGAGTCGAAATCGACATAATGAAATATTTCAACTGGTTCGGGATCAAGGCCAACTACACATACACGCATTCAGCCATAACGACCACCAAGAACATTATGGAGGATTCACAGGTAAGGACAGTCTCACAGACAAGGCCTCTGTACGGACAGGCCGCACACGTGGCCAATCTGTCACTGCTCTTCAAGTTCGCCAAGGCCGGAGTGGAAGCCCAGGTATCCGGTTCATATACCGGCAAGAGGCTCAGCGATGTATCCCTTTGGTTCAATGATGACATCTGGGAGGCCGGATATGTACAGCTGGATGCATCCATAGAGAAAGGGTTCAGAAACGGGATAGCGATATTCGCCAAGGCGACCAATCTGCTGGATACTCCTACAATACGGTTCATCAACCCGGGACCGCATACAGGGACACTCACATCATACGAAAGGCACAACGGAGGAGTTATCGAAAGGAGGGAATGGCATGCACAGACCGTAATGATAGGCATCAGATACAGATTCTCTGAGAAATAAATACCAACAATAAACTTATTATGAAACTCAAGAACTTTATTATGCTGACAATCGCTGCGACATTCGCTATCGCGGCGTGCAGCAAGACCGGCACGGAAAACGGTGAAGAAATCAACACTGAACCTACGGAAGGGATTTCCGGAGAAGTAGAAGGTGTCTGGGAGGCCAACTCGACTGTCTATGTCGATGGACACATTACCGTACCTGAAGGGAAAAGCCTGACAATCGAAGAAGGCGTAACCGTGATATTCAACAGGGCCGGTGTAGGTGTCAACCATGTAGCCATTGAATTCTCCGTGGATGGCAACCTCTACTGTCTCGGGACAGAAGCTTCCCCTGTGACACTTACCGTCGATGGGGCGGAGACCATCAGTGAAGAGGACAAGATGGACGGATACTGGGGAGGAATCGTGGCAGGTGCGACCTGCGGTGAAATGCTGATCGACCACACCATCATCGAGTATACGGGCGGACAGGTGATCGAAGGCTCCCCTGCAGCAGAAAACGGATACTACACCGCCGGTGATGATGCCTACCCGCAGATCACCACAAACAATGTGGATGGGAAATATGTCATCACCAACAGCATCATCCGCAACGGCTGGTCAGATGGTATCTATATGATGGGAGGAAACGCCATCATCGCCAACAACACATTCAGCTGCACCGGATTCGATGGCGCGGAAGCAGTGAACGTGAAATCAGGCTGCAAGGTAGATGTCGCGCAGAACATTATGTTCAGCCCTAACACCAACGGTCTCAAGCTTTCAAGTTCAGACCAGAGCGAAGTCCGTCTCCAGGCACTTATCCAGGCCTACAACAACACTATCATCAATTCAGGATGGAGAAGGGATGGAGAAAAAGGCGGCAGCATCTATGTCGAGGAGAACGCCCGCGTGAGCGTATTCAATAACCTGCTCGTCAACTGCAAGTTCAGGGCTATCACACCTGCACTCGACCAGCTCGGCAACCCTGACGGCGGATACGATGCCCAGAATTCAATGATAGACTACAATTTCTACGCATCCGGAAATGTAGAAAGCTCCATTGTCTGGGAAGGGGAATACGAGGATGACGGAGATATGCTGATGTATTCAGGCGTCAAGTATCCTTACCAGGGCTATTCCTTCGACCACGAGGAATACTATGAAGGAGTAGTGGATGTAAACAGCATCATTGCCGACAGCGAGAGCAAGGCTGCAGATCTTGATCCTGATTTCGTCAACTATGACATCAATGCCGACCCATCGCTCACAGCGTACGACAGCAGCTGGGATTTCCACGTGAATGCAGGTTCCCCTGTTCTCTCGGGAGCATACTCTGCCGGGGACAGACAGCCGTTCTTCGCTGCCAGCGGACTTACAGTAAACGGCATCGAATACAGGTCGCCTGCAGTCCAGAACCGGTTCGGTGCATTCGGTACAAGATAACATTCGGATTATTATGATATCATTGAAAAAGACAATCCTTCTGTTTCTTGCCGCACCTCTGCTTGCAGCCTCCTGCTGCGGGGATGGGGTACAGAAGACAGAAGACCTCACGGCAGAGTGGGCGGCACTCGAGAAACCGCTGAATTTCTATCTGGTCAACGATACCGGACGCAACGGATACTACGACCAGAAACCCATCGCCGCGACAATGGGGCAGATGGCCGAGACCATCGACATAGAATTCATTGTAGGAGCAGGTGACATACACCATTTTGAAGGAGTGCGCAGCGTATCAGACCCTCTGTGGATGACGAACTATGAACTCATATATTCACACCCTGACCTGATGATTCCCTGGTACACCATCTGCGGAAACCACGAGTACAGGGGGAATACCCAGGCTCCTGTCGACTACAGCAAGGTCAGTGCAAGGTGGAATATGCCATCCAAATACTACACTTTCGTCAAGGAAGAGGATGGAGTCACCGTCAGGATCGTGATGACGGATACCTGTCCGATAATCGACAAGTACCGTGAAGACACGGAAAAATACGGAGATGCATCAAAAGAAGATTACGTGAAACAGCTTGAATGGCTCGACAAGGTCCTTTCAGAAGCAGATGAGGACTGGGTGCTCGTAGTCGGACACCATCCTATCTATGCATATACCGACAAGAGCGAAAGCGAAAGGACGGATCTTCAGGAACGGCTCGACACTGTCATCAGGAAATACGGCAACGTGGATATGTACCTCTGCGGGCACATCCATACCTTCCAGCATATACGGAAAAACGGGATAGACTATGTAGTGAACTCTTCCGGTTCTCTCAGCCGCGATGATGTCCAGCCTGTGGATGGGACGGTATTCTGCAGCAACAAGTCAGGATATTCCCTCATAACCGCCGATGAGAACGAGCTTGATCTGCATATGCTTGACAAGGATGGGCACATCCTTCACACCGTGACACGGACAAGATAGCACATACAATCTGACGCGTGATGCGGCAGATCCAGAGCCGTACCTCTGAATACGGACTCATTGACCCCCGGATGTTCTGCCTTACTCCGGGGGTCTTCCGTGTCCTGCCGCAAACCGGGAAACAGCCTGCCGCTTCAACTGATTCAACGAAATCCATCCGTATGTGGGCGAGTTTACGTATCTTTGGACCCAACATTACGGGGACAATGGAAATTTTCTACACTCAGAATATAGATGGAAGACTGTGCCGTCTGGACGAGACCGAATCCGCGCACTGCATCAAAGTGCTGAGACACCGCAGAGGGGACAGGATCTCGGTCATCGACGGGAAAGGCAATATGATGGAATGCAGGCTGGTGACAGATTCTCCCAGAGGCGCCGAGGCCGAGATACTGGAGACTGTCCCGGACTGGGGAGGGCACCCGTACAGGCTGCACCTTGCCGTATGTCCGACCAAGAACATCGACCGTTACGAATGGTTTGCGGAGAAGGCCTGCGAAATCGGGGTCGATACGATAATACCGACAATCGGGGAGCACTCTGAAAGGAAGGTGTTCAAGACAGGCAGGCTCGAGAAGATTCTTGTCTCTGCGGCGAAACAGTCTCTGAAAGGTGCCGTACCTGCAGTCACCGCGCCGATACCGGTACGGGATTTCATCACAGGATACGGCCAACACGGGACCGCTCCGGAAGAGGATACAGCGCTCAGGCTGATCGCATACTGCTTTGAAGACGATTCACACCCGAGAGTGTCGATCAAGGAAGCGCTGTCACGGTATATCCCCGGAGACACAGCCATACCGGAGATATACGTTATGATAGGCCCGGAAGGCGATTTCTCAAAGGAAGAAGCCGCACTCGCATTCAAGCACGGCTTCATTCCCGTCCATCTCGGGCCATCACGTCTCCGCACCGAGACAGCGGCTGTCACTGCGGCAGAGGCAGTCTATTTCCGGTATATGTGACCCCGGACGCTGTACGCAGATCAGGACGGATGCCCTTTCCGGCACAAGTCATTTACGGATAATGTCTATAGTGCCATCTATACCTACCTTTATTATCGATGATGCCTTCCCGGAGGACTGCCTCTCCAGAGATGGGTCAAGTATGCAGTCTACGGAATCCTTTATCGTCTGCGGTATATCCGCGAACCTCTTAGGTGTCGGCTCTCCCGATATGTTCGCCGAAGTGGACACTATCGGACGTCCGAAACGGCGCACGAGATCCCTGCAGAAATCCGCCATCGGAATCCTTATGCCTACGCTGCCATCCTCGGCGACGACATTGTCCGCCAGCCCCCTGCAGTCCGGTCCGGTCAAAGCATCTGGATAGATGATGGTCATCGGCCTGTCATTCACCTCTACAAGCTGGACTGCCATCTCCGGGATCTCCCTGATATATCTTGCCACCATATCGAGATCGCTCGCAAGGAGCACAAGCGACTTGCTGTCAGGGCGTCTCTTGATCCCGTAGACTTTCCGCACCGCCTCGGGATTGGTGGCATCGCACCCGAGCCCCCACACGGTATCGGTCGGATACAGAAGCACCCCGCCATTGCGGAGAGCCTCCAGGGCATCTGAATAGACATTCATATCTGTCTTACTTTCCTTCATCATATCTGTTTCGTTTTTATCGGTTCTCATTGTCCCGGTGACAGTCAGTCACCGTCATCATCCGCCGCCGTCAGGGATATCTCGGTCACTACCGGATAATGGTCCGAATACGGCTTGTGCGGAGTACGGTGCGAAAGCGCCCTGAATTTTTCCGGACATAGGACATAGTCGATCCTGAGAAGAGGCCAGAAAAACGAGAATGTGGCACCGAACCATTCTCCCGCCTTGCGGAAACTGTCATCCCTGCCCCGCGACAGTTTGTAATATGTATAGGACATAGGAGTGTCGTTGAAATCACCGCACACGAATGCCTCGACAGGACTGTCGGATATATGCCCGAGCACCTGGTTGACCTGCCTCGGACGCTGCGAGATCCCTCTGCGCATTTTATATTCCGTCTCCCTGAAGGCATCCCTGTCCTTTCCCCTGACCGCCCTCAGCAGGCCGGAAAGGGATATGTTGTAACTCTCGAAATGGCAGTTATAGACCCTGAACGATTCGCCTCCTGCCGAATAATCAGTATACAGGGCGAGATTTGCGCTGTTGTCGAACTTGATCACGCCCTTGTCCTTCGCCTTCATACGGCTGAGCGTGACATTGCCGTAATACCCGTATCTGCTCCTGTAGAAATAATATTCCGCCTTGTATCCAGGCAGCCATCTGGACAGGAATGACTTCACCCTGCCCACATCAGTGGTATAGAACTCCTGCAGACATATTATGTCAGCATCCTGAACCGCGAGGAAGTTCCTTACGGAATCAGTGCAGGCGCGCCTGCCGCCGGTGACCTTCTTCGGACTGGCCTGCAGGAAGCGGCCTACATTGTACGAGACCACCTTGACAGTGCTGTCATCCGGATCCGGCACGGCCGGCCTGTTCCCTGAAGGGATCTGGAAATAGCCTCCGATAAAGAATACAGACGGGAACAGGGCGACGAGAGGTATCAGACAGGAGCGGGATCTGCGCTTCAACGCCCACAGGAACAGCAGCAGATTGACTGTGAACAGAGGAAGGAACATAAGCCCGAAGACATTGAAGATCCACGCCTTTGCAGGATTCACCACCATCGACAGGAACGACAGCACCTGAAGCCCTGCCAGCACAGTCATCACTATGCGCGCCGAGACTCCCCCGAATGTCACCGGTCTCTTCCAGGCCGCAAGCAGGGACGGTCTTCTTCTGTTTTTCCTTCTGCGCTTACGCATATCAGTCGTATCTCTGATACAGTCTGTTACGTCTCTTCCAGTATACTATGAGCAGCCAGCCGAACAGCATGCCGCCAAGATGAGCGAAATGAGCGACACTTCCACCGGTTCCAGTTATACCGGTCAGGAGTTCAATGACAGCGAATATTATCACGAACCATTTGGCCTTCAACGCCACCGGAGGGAATATCAGGGCAAGCACGGCATCCGGGAAAAGCATTCCGTACCCCAGCAGAAGTCCGTAGATCGCACCGGATGCCCCTACCGTAGGAGTGACTTTCAACGCGTGTAAGGCCGCTGCAGCCGCATTGTCACCTCCTGCCAGCTGCGCCATATAATGCTGCGCCTCGATCCACTGGACTCCGGTATGCAGGGCCGCTGCACCCAGTCCGGTGACAAAATAGAAAAGCAGATACTTCTTCGTTCCCCATACCCTTTCCAGAACACTTCCGAAAATGAACAGGGTGTACATATTGAAGAAGATATGCCAGAACCCGCCGTGCATGAACATATGCGTGACCACCTGCCACGGTCTGAACAGCGGAGATGCCGGGTAGAAAAGCGCGAAATTGGCAATCATGAACTCCCGGTTCAGCTCCGTCATGATGAATATCAGGACATTTATTATTATGATACTCTTGGTCGCAGGAGGCCATGAACTCAGGAAGCCTCCTCCCCTGTTGTAACTGTAATTCATCGATAAATTCTGTTTAATGATCAAATCTTATCCGTCACGGCCGCGGATCAGAACTTCCTGTCCAGATCCTCCACCGGAAGCATCGTCATAGTCCTGTGCCCGGAACTTGTGAATTCCGCATTCGAACAGGCGAAGAGCGTGTCTATCAATCTCTGTGCCTCGATCGCAGATGTCATCGCATCCCCCTCGGCGGCCCCTATCCTGGCAAATTTCTCCGCCATCGAGGACGCCATCATTTCCGGAAGGTCGGGATGTCCGTCCGACAGAGCAAGGATTATGTCTGATATGACGGTCCGGACCTTGCCTTCCTCGACAGAGTACCCTTCAGGAACCCCGTTCACCACTATCGTGTCCCTGCCGAACGGTGATATGTCGAACCCTATTGATGACAGCAGAGATGAATACTCCTCGAAAAGCGGCATGTTCTCCACGCCTACGGCCACGGATACCGGGAAAAGAGCTGTCTGCGTAATATGGGCATTGGCGGAAATCGCTTTCAGAAACCGTTCATACAGAACCCTTTCCTTTGCCCTTCTTATATTGATCACGAGAAGCCCCGACTTTACAGCCGTTATGATATACTTGTTCTGCAGTATTATCACAGGACGGGACGGCATCGACTTTTCCTCGAACAGCCTGCCATAGTTCTCGTTCCTGTCCACCAGCCCGGGGAACGGCTGGCTCCATCCCGCACCTCCGCTCCTGCCGGCAGACATCTGCCCGTCATTCCCGTCACTGCGGAGGAACAATGGCTGCGCATACTGTCCGTCCGTCCCGGTCTCCACCGCAAACGGATTGTAACCCGGATCCACAGACACGACAGGCTCGGCTACCGGCCTGTACTCATCAAAATGCTTTCCGATGACAGGGATGTCCGGCACGCCCTCCCTGTCGAAATCTATGCTGTCCCCGAACGAATTCCTGCCGAGAGTCTCTCTGATGCAGGCATATATGATCTGGAATATGACGCTGTCATCCTCGAACTTGACTTCAGTCTTCCGCGGGCTCACATTCACATCCACGAAACGGGGATCCATCTCCAGATATATGAAATATGACGGTATGACCCCGTCCGTGATCAGGTTGTCATACCCTTTCATCACAGCCTGATGCAGATATCTGCTGTAGAAATAACGGCCGTTGACAAAGAAATACTGGTTTCCCTTGCCCTTCCTTGCAAGGTCCGGACGGCAGATGAAGCCTGACAGCTTCACGACGGATGTCTCCGCCTTTATGTCGACCACTGCATTTGTCACCCCTGTTCCCAGAACATCCTGTATCCTGAACTTCAAGGACATAGCCGGTTTCAGGACAAACAGGTCCTTCCCGTTGTGAGTGAGAGAGAGCCCGATTTCAGGTCTCGTGAGGGCTATTCTGGTGAATTCGGATATGATATGCTTCAGTTCCACATTGTCCGACTTGAGAAACTTGCGCCTGGCCGGGACATTGTAGAACAAGTTGCGCACAGCCACATTTGTCCCTTTCGGAGAAGAGACCATCTCGGTAGACCGGTGCACCGAGTCAGAGAAGAACACCTCGCACCCTGCCTCATCCTCCTCCCTCCTTGTCCTGAGGGTGACCTCCGATACAGCTGCAATGGCCGCCAGGGCCTCCCCCCTGAACCCGAAAGTATGGATATCCATAAGATCCTCGGCTGTCGCTATCTTGGAGGTAGCGTGCCGCTCGAAACACAGCACGGCCTCGTCCGGCGACATCCCGCAGCCGTTATCTATCACCTGCACCAGCGTACGGCCGGCATCGGATATGACGACAGCTATATTGTCCGCTCCGGCATCGACGGCATTCTCCATAAGCTCCTTGACAACAGAAGATGGTCTCTCGACCACCTCCCCTGCAGCGATGACATTTGCTATACTTGACGGTAATATCCTTATATCCATCTTTCAGCGCACATCAAAGCAGTGAGAAATATTTCGCTATCATAATGAGCACGACAAAGAACAGCACAAGCCCGACTATACTGATAATCTTCTGTGCCTTTCCTGTCGCACGGGTACGCTGATAGTTGCCGTTGCGCAGACTGCCCTTGATATAGCTGCCTGGCACGTATGTCTCATCCTTCCTTGAACCATCAACGTGACCGAACTTCTCCTTCAGCGCCTCCTTCTCCTCATCATAGTAGCGCGGCCTGTAACGGAAAACCCTGTGTTCGGGCGTACCGAAGAATCCGAAATTAAATCCCATAGAATTCACCTACTTTTAGTGTCAATCTGCAAATTTACTAATTTTTTGCTATTTTTACCGTATGGAAAATTTCAGGATAGGCAACGGATATGATGTCCACGCCCTCGCCGCGGGACTGCCATTGATGCTTGGAGGAGTCAGAATCGACAGCCCGGTAGGCTGCGTGGCCCATTCGGACGGAGATGTGGCGATACACGCCCTGTGCGATGCCCTGCTCGGGGCACTTGCCCTCGGGGATATCGGGAAGCATTTCCCGGACAGTTCGGAAGAATTCAAGGGCATCGACAGCAAGATCCTGCTGTCAAGGACAATGGAACTGGTAAAAGGCCATGGCTATGCTGTCGGGAATGCAGATATCACAATAGCAATGCAGTCACCGAAACTGGCACCGTACATAATGCAGATGAGGGAGACTCTTGCAGGAATTATGGAAGTGCCCGTGTCATCCATCTCAGTCAAGGCGACCACCACCGAACGTCTTGGCTTTGTGGGACGAGGGGAGGGATGTGAGGTCTATGCAGTCGCCCTGCTATACAAAATCAGCTGATTTCAATGATTTTTTGAAAAACGCATTGTTTTTTCAAAAAACCTTCGTACATTTGCAGTCCCAAAAATAAAGAGGGACAGATATTGAGATATGGTGTAATGGTAGCACTACAGATTCTGGCTCTGTCAGTGAGGGTTCGAGTCCTTCTATCTCAACAAATCCAGACAGCACCGTCATATCGGCGGGAAGTCTAACGACAACTCGATGGCGGGTTAGCTCAGCTGGTTAGAGCGCATGATTCATAATCATGAGGTCCGCAGTTCAATCCTGCGACCCGCTACAAGAAAACGACATCACAGAATCTTCTGTGATGTTTTTTTGTATATCCTTATTACATCGTCATCCTGAACGAAGCCGATTTTGTCATCCTGTGTCATCCTGAACGGAGCCGATTTTGTCATCCTGAACGGAGCCGAAGGCGAAGTGAAGGATCTGGAGCATCAGATTCTTCGGGATCACCGGGAAAAGTATGTGTTCTTGACTTTGTTGCCTCGGACGGATTGATGCCCCGTACGCAGAGACGCTCTACGGACCGCGAACATCAACTTTTTGTAATCCACTGAGATACAGCACAATGCAAAATAACCTTGTTCGCGGTCCCCTCAAAAAAGTACGGACCACGAACAACGACTTTTCATATCGTGCTGCTATTCAAGAAGATACAAATTTCGCTTGTTTGTGGTCCGTTGTCTCGTCCTTCTTCTCCAGATTCCTCGCTGCGCTCGGAATGACAACGAAAGGGAGCTCGGAATGACAGAGAGACGGAGTTTCGACAGGACCCGGACTACATTCCGAAGGTGAACAGGTTGATGCTGTCGAACACCGAGCTTACCAGTCCGATGACAAGCACTCCGGCGAGGCACAGCACCAGGCTGATACGTGTACCGGTATCGCTTCTGAATGCGGCTATCGGTGTATCGTTAGGGATGATGAACATCGCCTTGACGATAAGCAGATAGTAGTAGAGGGCTATAATCGTGTTGAGCAATGCTATGAGCACCAGCACGTGGAATCCGGCCTCGAATGCGGAGGCGAAGATGAAGAACTTGGAGAAGAAACCCGCAAAAGGAGGTATGCCTCCAAGGGAGAACAGGGCGAGGGTCATTGTTATGGCCAGCTTCGGGTTCGTCCTGTAAAGTCCGTTGTAGTCATCTATCCCGACCTTTCCTCCGCTATGCTGCTCGATTGAGGATATGACTCCGAAAGCGGCAAGATTGGCCGCCATATATATCAGCACATAGAAGATAAGGGAGGTCATTCCGTACTGAGTACCGCTGATCACAGCCAGCATTATGTAGCCTGCCTGGGAGATGGATGAGAACGCGAAGAAGCGCTTGATATCCTTCTGCCTGATGGCAAACAGGTTCGCCACAGTGATACTCAATATGATAATGATGTACAGCAGGAGCTGCCACTGCTCGGCTATCTCTGCGAACACCTTGAACAGGACGACCATAAGAGTGAAGGCAGCCGCGCCCTTGGATATGACCGACAGATAGGATGTCACATTTGTAGGGGCCCCCTGATATGTATCTGCAGTCCAGAGGTGGAACGGCACCAGAGAGATCTTGAACCCGAGGCCGGCGAAGAAGAACACCAGAGACAGAATCTGAAGAGCGCTTCCATCGATCCTTGAAGCCATATCATTGAAATAAAGCGTACCTGTCGTACCGTAGAAGAACGATATTCCATACAGCATCAGTCCGCTCGAGAACAGGGCGCTCAGAATAAACTTGGCTCCCGCCTCGGCAGCATTGTTCCTGTACTTGTCCAGAGCCACCAGGCAGGCCATCGGGACAGTGGCAAGCTCCATTCCTATGAAGAACATCAGGAAATGCCCTGCACTTATCATAAAATACATTCCGAGAAGGGTCGACAGGGTCAGGACATAGAACTCCCCTCTCTTGAACGAGGTGTCAGCCCGGCTCAGCCAGCTGTCTGACTGCAGGAAGACTATCAGCGTCCCTATGGCAAGTATGCTCTTCACTATGCCGTAGACAGGAGAATAGATGAACATTCCTCCGAAAATCTCACCCTCCTCCTCAGGGAAAGGGACAATGTTGGCCGCTATGAACAGCAGCATCAGTATGCACATAAGCGGATGGAAAATCTGCCTGCCCCTGCTGCCTGCCGCCAGGTCATAGAGGAAAGCTATCACAATGACCGCCACCAGCGATATCTCGGTGTGCATATAAGTGAATACTCCAGAAAAATCGATTTCCATATCCGTTTAGTTCAAAATGTGTGATATTATAGGTAACACGCTGTCGCTTATCATATCGCTGACCCACATAGGAGCCAGTCCGAGACCTGCAATGGCGACTATGAGCACGACTACGGCCAGTTTTTCATCCCAGGTCGCATCCGTTAGCTTGAGATGTTCAGGATTGGTGCAGGTACCGTAGAGAATCTTCCCGACAAGACGCAGTATATACACAGCCGTGATCACTATCGAGGTACAGGCCACAATGGTGACGACGCGGTGGAAGGTGTCATTGTCCATAAAGGCGCCGTTGAATATCGTCATCTCTGCCACAAAGCCGCTCAGTCCCGGAAGACCGAGGTTGGCAAGTCCGGCAATGACATAGCAGACAGAAAGGAAAGGCATTATCTTCATAAGGCCGCTGAGCTCCCTGATGTCCCTGGTATGGGTCCTTCCGTATATCATACCGATAAGGGCGAAGAAAAGCGCTGTCATAAGGCCGTGGCTGAGCATCTGGAGGACAGCTCCCGTAGCCGCCGTGACATTCATCATCAGTATGGCGAAGAGCACAAGTCCGCAGTGCGAGACGGAAGAATAGGCATTGATATATTTAAGGTCTGTCTGGACGCAGGCGGAGAAGGCTCCGTAGACAACCGATATGGTCGTGAGGACAATGAATATCCAGCTGAGCTCCTGGGCCGCATCCGGAAGGAGGAACATCGCTATCCTGAAGCAGCCGTAGCCGCCGAGCTTCATAAGTACACCGGCGTGCAGCATCGATACGGCGGTAGGGGCGGATGCGTGGCCATCCGGGCTCCACGTATGGAACGGGAACAGGGCGCCGAGCACTCCGAACCCGACAAACACTATAGGGAACCATACCCTCTGCATCTCGACAGGGATATTGTGCAGCTGTGCAATCTCGAGAATATTCATCGTGGTCGCTCCTGACCCGAAATAAATGCCGAGGATACCTATGAGTATCAAGGCCGAACCGCCCATCAGCATCAGAGTCAGCTTCATCGCCGAATATTCCTTGCGGCCCGTCCCCCATACTCCGATAAGAAGGTACATCGGTATGAGCGCGACCTCGTAGAACATAAACATTGTAAACAGGTCGACAGATATGAAGAATCCGAAGACCCCGACGCTCAGCAGACAGAACCACATAAAGAACTCCTTTACATCATTCTTCATCTGCCAGGAAGCGAATGTACCGGTGAACACTATAATGGATGACAGGAGCAGCATCGCCACGGAGATGCCATCCACCCCGACCGAATAATGGATATTCAGAGGGGCATACCATACAAGGCTGTCTGTAAAGAGCATCTCGGCCGTATTCCCCGCCGCCCTCATCCCGAGGAAGGCGAAGACAAGATATACCGACAGTGCCAGCAGGGCTGAGGATCCGGCCACCATGACAGCATGTATCTGCCTAGTGTTCCTGGAGATCCACAGTCCGAGCATCATCAGCAGCGGAATGGCCGGAAAAAGTGACAGAATATTCATAATTTAATGTCAGTTTCTAAAATTCAATAATTCAACATTACGCCAGCAGAAGCACTGCAGCAAGGCAGAGGGCTCCTCCAAGGAACCATATACAGTATTTCTGGACATTGCCGCTCTGCATATACCTGATCGCCCGGGAAGACGCTTCCGTCCCCTTTGCAAGAAGGTTCATAAACCCGTCGACAACGTGCCTGTCGAACCACGCGACAGGAGTGGATATGCAGGCAAATATTATCCTGTGGGTTATGAACTGGTATATCTCATCTATATAGAATCTGTGGTAAGCCGCCTTGTGAAGGCCGCTGAACCTCACAGCAAGACTGTCAGCGACTTTCCTGTCCTCCCTGAGGTACATCCAGGTGGCAAGGGCTATACCGGCCACGGCTACACAGAGGCTCACCGCTGCCACGCTCCAGTCGATATGGATATGGTATGCCTGACCGTTGCTGCTGATGAACTCTCCGAACGGTATCCAGCCTGCGAACAGGGTGACAGCAGCCAGGAATATCAGAGGGACGGTCATAGTCAGAGGAGCCTCGTGAGGAGTATGTTCCGTGTGGAGTTTCTTGTTCTCCCTGCCCCAGAATATATTATAGTAGAGACGGAACATATAGAATGCCGTCAGTCCTGCTATTGCAGTCATGACCCAGCCCATGACCGGGCTGAAGCCGAAGCAGGCGGCAAGAATCTCATCCTTGGAGAAGAATCCGCTCAGAGGCCAGATACCGGCTATGGCAAGACAGGCTACAAGGAAGGTGATATGCGTGACCGGCATATACTTCCTCAGTCCGCCCATGGCAGACATCTCGTTGGAATGGACAGCATGGATAATACAGCCGGCACCCAGGAAAAGAAGGGCCTTGAACATCGCGTGGGTGAACAGATGGAACATAGAGGCCATATATCCGAGCCCGCCGCTGTGAGGGTCTGCGGATGTGCAGACTCCGAGCGCCACCATCATAAACCCTATCTGGGAAATCGTACTGAAAGCCAGCACCCTCTTGATATCAGTCTGGACACACGCCACAGTCGCTGCATACAGGGCGGTGAAGGCTCCGACGTATGCAATGATATGAAGCGCTCCCGGAGCATATCCGATAAACAGCGGGAACATCCGCGCCACAAGATAGACTCCTGCCACCACCATCGTCGCGGCATGGATAAGGGCGGACACAGGCGTCGGACCCTCCATAGCATCCGGCAGCCAGATATGCAGAGGGAACATTGCACTTTTTCCGGCACCGCCTATGAACATCAGGCCAAGGGCCAGAGGAAGCATCGCCTTCGCAGCACCGAGTGCAGGCGCATCCGGGCTGAACGAGAACGTACCCGTGTAGAAGCCGTATATAAGTATGCCTATAAGGAATCCCAGATCAGCGAACCTGGTAACGATAAATGCCTTCTTCGATGCCGCTACCGCCTCAGGCTTCGTATAGTAGAACCCTATCAGGAGGTATGAGCTGACACCCACGAGCTCCCAGAAAATGTACATCTGGAAGATATTGGTCGCCACCACCAGTCCGAGCATGCTCATAGTGAAGAGAGAAAGGAAAGAGTAGTACCTCTGGAAACCTCTCTCCCCTTTCATATATCCGAACGAATATATATGGACCATAAAGGAGACTGTAGAGATGACGACAAGCATCATCACGGAGATAGGGTCCAGCAATATCCCTATGTCAATCTGGAGGCTGCCGCCGAACGGAAGCCATTCGAAGTTCCATGGCATCTGTGCCGGGAACACTCCGGAGGCATCCCTGCCGGCGCCGAAATAGGAGAACGCTGTCCAGTAGCTCAGTACAGCCACCAGTCCTGTCACCGCTGTCCCGGCCGCTCCCGCCACTACCGGACGCAGCCTTGTCCCGAGCAGACCGATAAGTATGAAGCTCAGGAACGGAAGCAAGAGTATGAGAATCGTATATTCCATAAATTTCCTGTTTTCCTTAATGTTTTACCACTTCATCTTGTCCAGGTTCTTCACCTGGATATTCCTGATATTGCGGTAGATGTTTATGATAATGGCAATAGCCACCGCCGTCTCGGCAGCACTGATCCCTATCGCGAAGAGAGAGAAGAAGAATCCCTCCAGCTGTCCGGGGAAGAGGAAGCGGTTGAACACGACAAAGTTGATGTCCACAGAATTGAGAATCAGCTCGACGGATATAAGCATCGCCAGCAGGTTGCGGCGTGTCAGGAATCCGTAGACTCCTACAAACATCATTATCGTCGAGACTATGAGATAATATTCCATCGGTATCATATCAGCTCCTTTTTTTACTATCGTTTCCTCGCTATCATAAGACCTCCCACGATGCAGGCGAGCAGCAGAATGCTTATCACCTCGAAAGGAAGGACATAACCATCCTTGCCCGTCGACATCAGCGCGTGGCCGATTGTCCGCATTGCCAGCTCCCCGTGCTCGAAGCTGGATGGCAGGAACTGATGCCTGAGCATCACCGCCAGACAGATTCCCAGAGCGGCAAGAGCCGTCACAAGACCTGCCACCATCTTGCCGGGCTTGAGTTTCTCGGCCTGGTCTCCTTCGCTCGATGTGAGCAGGATGGAGAATACATAGAGCACCGTCATACCTCCGGCATAGACCAGCAGCTGCACCGCCCCGAGGAACGAATAATTGAGCAGGAAATATATCCCTGCCGTCCCGAAAAGTACAAAAAGCAGATATGTCGCAGCCCTCAGTATACGCTTTGTCGTCACGGCAAGGACCGCACTCACCACAATGAAGATGGCGAGAACGATAAAGACAATGAGATCGAGAGTTATTTCCATACTATTGTTTGTTCAGAGTTTTTACAAGTTTCTCCCTTGTGAACACAGCGTGTTCGAATGCCGTAGAAAATCTGATGGCATCATGGGGACAGGCATTCACGCACAGGTGGCAGAACATACAGGACCCGAGGTCGTACTCATATTTCACCAGCTTCTTCTTCGGTCTGCCAGTCTCCGGATCGGTGACCATCTCGGAAGTGATATGTATTGTTCCGTTAGGGCACGCAATCTGGCATAGTCCGCAGGCAATACACCTGTTATTCCCGTTTTCATCCACCGGCATGACCAGTTCTCCGCAGAACCGGTCGTTCATCTTGAGCACGGCCCTGTTCTCCGGGTACTGCTCGGTTATCTTCTTTGTAAAGAATTCCTTGAAGGTCACCTTCAGCCCCGTCATAAGAGAGCCCAGACCCGTAAAGATTCCTTTTATATATCCAGCCATATCTATGAATACAATTTATCTGATGAAATTAAATCTTTCCACTCCATTATCCGGAATCAGAAATGCAGCCCGAATACGACCACAATGACCATCAGCAGCAGATTGAGAAGCCCTATAGGCACCAGATACTTCCATTCAAGGGTCAGAATCTGGTCAATCCTCAGCCTCGGGAAAGTCCATTTGATCCACATCAGCAGCCACACCACGAAAAATGCCTTGGCGAAGAACCATATGAATCCCGGAATAGCATCCATCACCGCATTGAACCCGTCCAGACCAGGAATATGCAGAGGCATCCAGCCACCGAGGAATACGGTAGCCGCTATACTGGAGACAATGAAAAGGTTGACGAACTCGGCCACATAGAAAAGTCCGAAATGCATACCCGAATACTCGGTATGGTATCCGGCCGTCAGCTCAGACTCCGCTTCAGGAAGATCGAACGGCCCCCTGTTGACTTCGGCATTACCGGCTATGAGATAGATGACAAACGCTATCAGGGCAGGAATATGTCCCTTGAAAATAAACCACCCATCCGCCTGCCTCATCACGATCTCGGAGAACTGCATCGTATCAGTCAGCACTACAATGGTAAGAATGGACAGGCCTATGGAAAGTTCGTAGCTTATCATCTGGGCACCGCTTCGCATCGCCCCGATAAGGGAGAACTTGTTGTTGGAGCTCCAGCCTGCAAGCAGAATCCCGACCACTCCGATGGATGAAGCGGCCATAAAGAACAGTATGCCGACATTGAAGTCCAGTATCTCCATCCCTTTGTTTATCGGGATACAGGCAAACGCCATAACCGATGCAAGGATGACAATATATGGCGCCAGATTATACAGGAACTTGTCCGAATGCCTGATAATGATGATCTCCTTGGTCAGCATCTTGAACACATCGCAGATGACCTGCACTGTTCCCCAGGGGCCTACCCTCTGCGGTCCGAGACGGCACTGGAACGCGGCGCAGACCTTACGCTCCATATATATCATAATGATTGCTATCACTACATACAGCAGCAGGAGGCATACTCCTATCACTACACATTCGAGAAATACGGCAAGGCCTTCCGGCATCACCGATGTCAGCTGCGTATGTATCCAGCTTGTAACTACACCGAAATCAAACATATCTCTCTGCTTTTATCTGTCAATGTCAGGAACAACATAGTCGAGGGTACCGCCTATCGCTATCAGGTCGGCGATCTTCGCCCCTCTTGTGATAGTGTCAATGCAGGACACGAGAGGAAGGCCGGTGGAACGGAACTTCAGCCTGTACGGAGACTTGTCCCCCCTGCTCTCGAGATATACCCCGAACTCGCCCCTGCTGCCCTCGACAGCGGAATACCAGCTGCCTTCAGGGAGCTTGATGACAGGACGGACCTTCATCTGATAATCCCCTTCCGGAATGTTGTCGATGAGCTGCTCTATAATGTTCATACTCTCCTCTATCTCCTTCATCCTGACCATATAACGGGCGAAGCAGTCGCCTTCCGTAAAGGTTATCTCCTTGAAGTCCACTTTATCGTAGACCCCGTACGGATGTCTCTTGCGGACATCGCACGCCCAGCCGGATGCCCTGCCTGTACCTCCGGTCGCACCGAAAGATATGGCGTCCTCGCGCGAGAGCACGCCGGTGCCTTTCAGCCTCGTCCGCGCTATCACATTGCCGGTGAATATCTCATGATATTCCTCGAGCTTCGGCCGCATATAGGCGATGAACTCCTTTGTCTTCCTGACGAAATCGGGATGGATATCCGCCTGGACACCTCCTATTGTATTGTAGGTCTGGATAAGCCTCCCTCCTGTAGTCTGTTCGAGTATATCGAGAACCTTCTCCCTGTCCCTGAACCCGAGGAAGAACACCTCGAGCGCACCCATATCCTGTGCAAGACATGAGGCGAACAGAAGATGGGAATCGATCCTCTGCAGCTCATCCATTATTGTCCTGATATATTTTATCCTGTCGGACACCTCCAGGCCCATAGCCTTCTCTATGCACATACAGAGCGCGTGACGGTTCTGCATCGCACCGAGATAGTCAAGCCTGTCAGTCAGGCCGAGGGTCTGCGGATAGGTCATCGACTCGCACATCTTCTCTATACCCCTGTGGATATAGCCGCAGTGCACATCGAGTTTTCTGATGATCTCACCTTCAAGGGACACACGGAACCTGAGCACACCGTGCGTCGCCGGATGCTGAGGGCCGATGTTGATCACATATTCATCGTTCTCAAACAACGGATGGCGTTTCAGGATGAAACTTCCATCCTTTGTCACCTCATAGCTCGGTGCATCATCGTTTGTCTCCTCGTTGTCCTCCGGAATCCCGTTCAATGCCGGATCATAGTCCTTCCTCAGCGGATAGCCTTTCCAGTCATCCCTGAGATAGAGACGGCGCAGGTCAGGATGCCCGATGAACTTGATGCCGAGATAGTCATACGCTTCACGTTCATTAAGGTCGGCCGCCTTCCATATGTCACATACGGAAGGGATTGCGGCATTGTCCCTGTTATGGTCGACAGTCCGGAGCACCACATTCTCTCCGGTGGACGTATTCTCGAGGTGATAGACACATCCGAGCCCTTCTTCCCCCCAGTCCGCACCGGTAAGGCTCCTGAGAAAATCGAAACCCTCGTCTTTCGCAAGCATTTCCGCCACCTTCCTGAACGACTGCACAGGGACCGTCAACATCCCATCCCCGGCATCAGAACACAGTACCGTTGTCCCGAGAGCCGTTATCTTGTCTTTTATGCTGTTATTGTTCTCCATAATGCATTCTGTTAAGCCAGTCCCGATTCATCATAGTCATCACCGCCTTTTGCCTTGTTGATGTCCTCGGTCATCCGTCGCTCGTATTCCTTCTCGCTGATACCTTTGTTGATACCTCCGAGGAAACGCTGCGCCTTCACCTTGCGCTGAAGCTGCATCAGACCGTAGAGCATTGCCTCCGGTCTCGGCGGACATCCCGGGATATACACATCCACCGGCAGGATCTTGTCCACCCCGCACACAACGTGATAGGATTTCTTGAACGGCCCGCCGCTGATTGCGCATCCGCCCGTGGCTACGACATATTTCGGATCCGCCATCTGATCATAGAGACGTTTCAGCACAGGAGCCATCTTATACGTAATCGTCCCGGCCACCATTATGAAGTCCGCCTGACGAGGCGAAGCCCTCGCCACTTCAAAGCCGAATCGTGCAAAATCATATCTTGCGGCTCCGATGGCCATAAATTCAATTCCGCAGCAGCTGGTTGCAAAGGTAAGCGGCCACAGGCTGTTGCTCCTTCCCCACTCGATCACATTGTCAAGACAGCCTACAATGACATTCGCCCCGTTGTCATTGAGCTCCTTCAGCATCTGCTCTATATATTCGTTGTCGTTGAAATCTTCGTATTTCATCGACTTTATATTGACATTACGCTTCATATTTGCCGTAATTAATTTATTCTTTCAACCACGTATCCTCACAGGCAGAGACTATTTCCATTCCAGCGCCCCCTTCCTCCAGGCGTACGCAAGCCCGAGTACAAGAATGAGCAGGAAGAACAGCACGCTCAGCAGGCCGTAAATGCCGAGATCCTGGACAACCACGGCCCAGGCGAACAGAAACACGGTCTCTACATCAAACATCAGGAACAGGATGGCGAAAAGATAGTAGCCCACCTTGAACTGCATCCAGGACTTGCCCCTGGTAGGGATACCGCACTCGTAAGCCTCTCCTTTCTGAGGGTTGTATGACCTCGGGGCAATCAGTTTTGCAATCCCGATAGCGGCCGCCACGATGAGGATGGCGATAATGATCACGACAACCAGTAATACGAAATTATTCATATCAGTAAAATTATTGTCTGTTATGGGAAATGACCATGTCAGTGGCCTGCAGGCAGACCGGTGACAATGCCCTGAAACTGAAGGGTTATCAGGGGCATACCGTTCCGGGACATATACCGCCCGGATGGCAGAGATGACTAAATGATTATCCGTTCCAGTGCAAAGACAAAATAGTCAGCCATCCTGCAAGGGACAGGATCCTGGCAACTGAAACTTATATGTCCCGACTCCCCGTCCGGCTGACCGGACACAGGGCAGCACCATATACGGCAAGCCTGAACCGGCCTGTAACCGGCAGCGGATGCGGAAGAGACCGCATTGCTGAAGGTTGACAGTTCCATATACCCCTCCACAGCCGGGAAGGACGCATTGAAAGACGGTACGGTGAAGACGGCCGCGGCAGCCTCCGCAGACGGACACTCCTCCATCCCATCATAAGATGGAATGAATGCTGCAAGCCCTACAAGCAAAACAGCAGCGACTATACATATTATCTTCTTTAATCCGTACATTCCCTGCACCCGACTGAAAAGCGCCGCAAAGTTAAACAAAAAATCCGAACTGCATAATATCAGTCCGGATTTGTAGCTATCGGCCGGCAATATACGCATAACAAGGAATGATGGCCCGGCGGCAAATTCCGGTTGCCACGATCCGGATCATCGGGACAACACGTGTCGGAAGCGCGGTACATTGTCATCCTGAACAGTGTTACATTGTCATCCTGAACAGTGTTACATTGTCATTCTGAACAGTATCACATTGTCATTCTGAACGAAGTGAAGAATCTGTAACAGAACGTCTTCTGTTGTCACCATAGACGCAGCCGGAGGCTGAGTGAAGGATCTGGAGCACCGGACAGGCATATGTCCGAAGGTGTCGTGGCATACCTTATTATGCTATGCCGTCAAGATAACGAACAACATAGATTTTTCGTCAATAAGGGATAATGTCCTGCCGGACTGTTATTATCGCACAATGAAGCGCCGCGACATCGTCGAGTCTAAATACGTCCGAGCGTTCCTCCCCAGTCCGGTTCTCCGGAACCGACAGATGGAGCCGTGCCCTGTAATAACCTTCATCAGTCCGCCCCTCGATTTCCGTCATTCTGACTTCATCTGCAAAGTATATGGACAGTGCCCCTTCTTCAAAGTAATAATCGTAAAATGGCCGGACACAGTCAAGATAGAAGTCGAACTCCCCGCCGCTCCCAGGAAGCGTTATCTGATAGTTATGCGCATTGACCAGCCCCGTGACCGTCTCTATATAGACGCCTTCGTATGTACAGCCGCCATCTTTTATTTCAGGCTTACAGGAAGACAGGCACATTGCCGCCATTATAAGGCATATCAATATCTGTTTCATAGTTTTTATCGTTTTAGTTTACTGTTGTTTAGTTGTTGTATCAGATTCTTCGCTTCGCTCAGAATGACAGGAAGGGACGTTCTGAAGGGCATTCATTGTCTTCCTGAACGGAGCCGCAGGCGGAGTGAAGGATCTGGAGTACCACACAGTACTTCTGCATCAGATTCTTCGCTTCGCTCAGAATGACAGAGAGAGGCTCAGAATGACAGAGAGAGGCTCAGAATGACAAAGAACGCTCATAATGACAGGGCGGCGGACATCACCGGTCGAGGAGGATGTCGGCATAGACGGGGAGATGGTCGGAAGTGACGGCTGCATTTCCCGCGTAGAATTTCGAACATACTCCCGAGGAGCTCACTTCGTAGGAACCGGTACCCTTCAGGGCGAATATGTAATCCGCGCAGTTGACGGGAGACTCTGAGGGATAGGTAGGATATTTCGGTGTCAGCATATCCCAGTCCTTCCTTATCTCGGAGATGACTTCACTGTCCGGGAATGAATTCATATCCCCTCCCAGAAACACCGGCTTCGATCCGCCCGCATAACGCTCCCTGAGTTCCCGGCTGATCTTCTGCACTCCGAGAATCCTGTCATTCACACTCCTGACCTCAAGATGAGTCCCGGCAAACACAAAATCTTCAAACTCCACAACCACGCAGCTCCTGTCTTCAGAGCCGGTGTCCTTAGGCATACTGATCACGAATCTGTCGACAACCTTCAGGTCCTTGCTGTATGCGGCACCGTTACCGTACTCCCCGCCTCGGTAGTCCATTGCCTTTCCGAACCAGCAGTCCCAGTCCATATAGCCGGCAAACCTTGCAAGCTGGTCGTAATCATGTCTTTCGTTGTTCCTGTCAAGTTCGTTCAGCACCATAGCATCGGCATATATCTCCTTCATCATTGAGGCTATGACCGGAGCGCTGTCCGTCATCTCCTTGCTGAACGCCCCGACATTATACGCCACAAGCCTTATCGATCCCTCCTCCTTGACATACACAGTCTCGGGATTGCCCGTCTGTCCGGGATCCCTCTCATTGGAATTGCCGGTACCGTCGCTGCACGACAGTACCGGCATTATAAGCATCAATCCGATAAATATCCTATTCATAAGGAGAATCAGTATATCCTGCCGCCTCGAACTCGGCTACCATCCCCACATTATACGTACCGTTCGTAGAGAGATAGTCCGGTGCTCCGGAATTGTCCCTGGTCCAGGCTCCATTATACCTTATCTTGATATATCTGCAGTTATACAGACCTCCAAGAGTAATCTCCTCCCTGAAAACCAGACGGCTGCGGAACTGCTCAAGGTTGGTGAAGACCTCGAAGTCGGAATAGTCACCTTCCATTGCCGCCTCTCCTGTCCCGTTCACCGTAGTCGCAAACGCGAAGTCTACATTCTTAGGAGCCCCTCTGGACAGATGGCTGCTTTCTCCAGTATCGTGTCTGGGCGTGAAGATTATCTTCTTGACATACATCTGCTTTTTCAGGTCGATCACGATATAGAACGGGGCAGATACACTTCCGTAATTCCACCAGGTATTAGGCTCATTGTCGAGCATAAGATCCACCGGCCCGTACGGATATCCGTTATACATTGACTCATTCGCCTCAGAATTGCAGTAGATCACCTCCCAGTCGCTCCTGTCCAGCAGCACCGGCTCCTTGAGAACATACTTCTTGATCAGCACGTACACCACATTCTTCTCCTCGTCTATCCGCGCGGCATCATCTCCTTCGATCCGGTCGATCACGATCGGCAGAAGATATGTCTGTGCATCAGGGATACCGTCAGTGGAGACGGTGACCTTTGCCGTGGATGAGACAGTGTTGTAGCGTGGAAGCATCACTGTTGCGGCAGAAAGGTCATAGCACTCCGCCGGAGCCATTTCATAGTCTGTCCCGTTCTCAGCGTTGTATTCATCCACCTTTGTCGGATCCGCCTTGAAGGTGACATTGATAGTGTTGCCGGAAATGAGCTCGGCTACAACCCTGAATTCCGCCGTCGCAGTGGAAGTGGTTCCGGAATCATAGAGCTCTATCGACTTCGGCTCCCCTCCGGCATCCTGCATTGCGATACGCGCAGGCTCGGTCAGCTGTGTGACCTGCTGCTTTTCTTCGCAAGAGAGAAGCATAAGCGCGACTCCCGCGAGAAACACATATCTGTATAAACTGAATTTCATATCGTCATTATTTTATTGTTACATCTACATATACAGGAAGGTGGTCAGATGCCTGCTTTACACTCCCTGACTTGAAACTTGTGAGCACATCGGATGCTGTGACTTCATAGCTGCCGACATCCTTCAGAGCAAAGACATAATCTATGCACTTTGTCGGATTCTGCGATGAATGGGTGCTTTTGGCCGGGGTCAGCTGTGTCCAGTTCTTCTTGAACTCCTTCACCGTCTCGCTGGACGGCTCCGCATTCATATCACCGCACACGAACACCGGCTTGTCGCCTTCCCCGTATTTCTCCATCAGCTCCCTGGTAATGGTCTGGACACCCCTGACCCTGTCATCTTCTGTACCGACATCGAGATGTGTCCCGGCCAGGACAAAGTCGCTGAACTCGATCACCACACAGCACCTGTCCTCGGAACCGGTCTGCTTCGGCAATGCAATCACAGACTTGCTGACGACATCGAGATCCCTGCTCCACGCCGCTCCGTTGCCATATTCACCGTTCCTGTAGTCCATTGCCTTGGCATAATAGCAGTCCCAGTCCATTTCCTTGGCGAAGTCGGCCAGCTGGTCGGTATCGTGCCTGCCGTTGTTCCGGTCCAGTTCGTTCAGGACCATGGCATCCGCCTCTATCTCCTTCATCATTGCAGCCACAGTGGAAGTGCTGTTCGTCATATATTTGCTGAACGCCCCGACATTGTATGAAACAATCCTGTAGGAGGACTCATCCTTTTCATATATGACCTCCTTGTCATTGTCCTCGCCGGTTATCGAAGGCAGCCGTTCGTCATCTGCAGCAGCACTGCGGTCACAGGAACAGGACAGAGCCAGCGCAAAGACAGGCAGAGTCAGTAGATACAAAACCTTTTTCATTTTATCACAATCAAATTAAAAACTCAGACAACAACTAATCCTCTTCAAAATCAAGGCCGTCATTCCATCCCGGGTTCTGGGTAAGAGCACCGCCGGTAAGCGACCGGTCATTGATAGGGATCGGATAATAATAGTCCCTTTCCTCGACCCATTTCTCCTCTTTCTCAGGATGAGGGGTGACATATCCGCTTGTCCCTTCGGAAAGATCGATGGCTCCGCCTATCTCGAGCTGCACGGCTGCATCAGAGTCACCCTTCGTACCTGACCACAGATAAATGTCAGCGTTTCCATCCCCATCCAGATCATATTCACCCGGTCCAGGGAAATACATTCCGTAGAACTGCTTGTTGAACGCCTGTCCTTCCTTCCACCTGATGATGTCATAGTACCTGAAGCCTTCCTGGGCAAGCTCTATAGTCCTTTCACGGCGGATCTCGAGGATGACACCCACGTTGCTGGAATTCTTGGCGCTGACTCCCGGATAGCCGGTCTCCTCGCTCATCAGATATGGATCCGGATCAGCGTTGGCCTCGGCAAGATCAAGATGAGGCATCCCGACACGGTCCCTGAGCAGGTTTACAGACCGGTCAAGATCATCCTGGGTCAGAGTGCCGAGCTCGGCCTTCGCCTCTGCAAAGTTGAGATACACTTCTCCCATCCTGAAAATGATCAGGTCGTTGTAGGATATATTGTACGAATCGCAGTCAGTCGTGGTCACATATTTGATCTGCTGGTAACCTGTCACACTGCCGGAAAAATCAGGCAGCACAGGAGTCGAACCGCCTATCCTCATATAACCAGGGGTACGGATGGACTGCGCAAGACGAGGGTCCCTGTCCTGGCACTCATCGTAGAACTGCATCTCCTGCCATCCTTCCTTGTCTGTGAACCTGCTTCCATCGCTCATCAGATATGAAGCCACGAGCTTTCTGGTCATACCAGGCTGGCCGTTCGTCTGCCCTATGGCGAAATAGTTGCTGTTGTGGAACACGCCGAGAGCCTGGTTGTAGTCCCTGGCGAGGATGACTTCGGTATCAATGGCATTCTCTGCAGCGAACAGGTTGAGATAGCTCTTGTCGGGGCCATCCGCCGTATAGAGGCTGTATCCGCTCTCGTTCATCAGAGTCTCGGAAGCGGCTGCGGCCTGCTCGAGATACCACTTCCAGTCGTGTCCCTCAAGATTGATATCGTGGTATTTTCTGAAAGTTCCCTCGAAAAGGCAGAATCTTGACTTGAGGGCAAGGGCCGACCATCTTGTGATCCGGTAAAGCTCCTTTCCGATACCGAGGTTTTCGATCGCATAGTCGATGTCCTCTATCATCTTCTGCATCACGTATTCCCTGCTGTCACGCGGCTTCTTGAGCTCGGGAGAATCGGAATCGAGCTGCTTGTCATACCAAGGCACATCACCGAACCTTCTTACTTTGTCATAGTAGAAATATGCCCTGAAGAATCTCGCAAGCGCGTTATACTTGATCCTTACATCCTCATCCTCGCAGTTAACCGAATACTCGATCAGGGTATTCACCTTCCTCAGGTCTGTCCAGGTCCATCCGCCTCCCTCATCAGGAATCACCCTCAGTCCGGAGATCTCGTCAGGAAGCTGGTTCTGGGTGTAGGTGTCTGCATTGTCCGTATACAGAGACGATGCCGGCAGCATAGTGTAGAACCCGTTGCTGAACGCCTGGAGCTCCTCTTCATTCGAGAAGAACGACTCCGGCGATATCGAGTCCAGCGGGAATTTGTCGAGGCTGCAAGAAGCCAGACAAATCACCGAAAGCATATAATATATCAATGATTTTTTCATCATAATACTGGTTTAAGAGATTATCCCGTCCGTTAGAAATTGATGTCTATACCGAAAATGAATGTCTTCTGCCAAGGATATACGCGAAGCTCTCCTCCTGTCATTGCAAGCTCCGGATCTATATAGTCAGACTTGAGCCCGGAAAGATAGGCAAGATTCTCTCCCGTGAAATATATCCTGATACCATCAGCCTTGATCTTCTTCATCCATTTCTGAGGAAGCGAATAGCCGATCGTCACATTCTTCAGACGGCAGTAGCCGATATTCTGGAGATATCTGTCATTCGCGACCGTGAGCGCCCTGTTGTCGCCGAGGGCGATATATCCTCTCGGTCTCGGATAGTATGCGTCCGGATTGTCCTCGGTCCAGTACATTGTATGGAAATCCTTCGGTATCAGGGAGGCATACGGCCTTGCGTAAGGACCCCAGAAAGCCATACAGTTTGAAGGCGGATACCAGTCCATCCTTCCGATTCCCTGGATGAAGATGCTGACATCGAAATTGCACCACGAGAACCCGAGGTTGATACCGTAGTTGAATCTCGGTTCGCTGTTTCCTATGATCTCCCTGTCTCCGGGATCATCGACCGAATTCGATCCAATGGAGATGATCTTGTTTCCATCAAGATCCAGGAATTTCAGGTCACCTCCGAGAGGTCCGTCCTTCTGTCCTCCGTTTACACTGGACTGGTCTACATCATACGCAGCCGCCTCGGCATCCGATGCGAACAGGCCCCCGGTCCTGTATCCCCATATCTCACCGACCCTCATCCCCTCATAGTAATCCATCGCGAATGAATACTCCGGATTGTCATATTTGGTGATAACTGTGGTGTAATCCGAGAAATTGAAGCCCACATTATACTGGAACGGCCTTCCTGCCAGCATGAACATATCCTTCCACGAGAGAGAAAGTTCATATCCTGAAGTCCTGAGGTCCGCGGTGTTCATCTTAGGAGAAGATGCCCCGTAGACTGAAGGAAGAGCGATTCCATCCGTAAGCATATCCTTGGTATCCCTGATATAGGCCTCGGCGGTGAATGCCAGCCTGTTGTTGAAGAATGCCATATCGACACCTACATTCTGGTGCTGCGCCACCTCCCAGGTCAGGTCACCTGCCACAGGGGCGCTGATATTGGCCACGATAGGCAGACTTGACCCTCCGAAAAGGTATGTCTGGTCAGAGATGTTGACCTCGCGGATATAGTCGTAATAGCCGACCTGCTGGTTGCCGAGACGTCCGAACGAATAACGGAGCTTCAGATAGTTGAACCAGTCCTTGACAGGAGAGAAGAAGTTCTCCTCTGAGATTTTCCAGCCCACGGATGCGGAAGGGAAGAATCCCCAGCGGCTTGCTCTGGCAAATCTCGATGTGCCGTCATAACGGCCGCTGGCCTCGAACAGATACTTGCCCATATAGTCATAGTTCACTCGTGCGAATACGCCTGCAATGGCATATTCGTTCTGGCCTCCGGACACTTCCATCCTCTTGTTGCCTTCAGCATCGACACCTACAAGATTCAGGTCGTTCAGAGTCTCCGAAAGGAGATAGTATCCTTCCGACCTGATATCTTTCAGCCGCTTGGTCTCCCAGTTGAATCCCGCCATGACCTTGAGATTGTGCTTCTCCGCAAATGTCTTAGAATAGGTAGCATAGACATTGGTCTGCATAAAGGTATGGGTATTGGATATCTCCTGCAGCTTGTCAGTGAAGCGGGATCCGGTTGTAAGTTCCTCTATGACACCAGGATAAGTCGAATACGTAGTATTCACGAACCTGTTGTACGCCCTGTAGTCATAGAATGTGTACGTGAAATTGCCCTTTATCTCAAGCCCTTTGAAAGGAGTGACAGTCACCTCGGTAGTGGTCGATATCTGGTCACGGTCATCATTGTTCTTGTGAAGTCCCTTGTCCAGGGCGGTGAGCATACCGTCCATTACATTTCCGGAAGAGGACCCGGAAGTAATGTACAGGCTCGAGCCGTCAGGGTTGCGGGTAGGGTAGCTTGCAAGGGCATGCACCGTCATAAGGCTGAACGCCGTATCAACTCCAGAAGAACCCGGATAGCTGTACCACGACTTAAAATAGCTGGTGTTGTTGCTGACGTTGAGCCAGTCTGTCACATCGAAAGATATCTTGGAACGGAAATCTATCCTTGTGAACTTGTCCGTATTTTCCCGGAACTGGCCTTCCTCATCATAATAGCTCCCGGACACATAGTATTTCACTCTGTCATTACCGCCGCTGAAAGAGATATTGTGGGTCTGGGTAGGCTTTATGTCCTGGAAAAGATAGTGGTACCAGTCGGTGTTGGCATAATAGACATATTCGTCCCTGCCGTTCCTCTGGTCGATGATCACCCAAGGTCTGGAAGGGTCCTCGACCTTGTCGTTGCGTCTGGCCCAGAGCTGTTCCATATCGGCATCCGTATAATGGGAATATTTCGACCCGTTGAAATTGTACATGAACAGGTCGTTGACATATACGGAATAATAACCCCTCGTCTCGTAATCGGTGGAGGTGGTCGGCGCCGTGAAACCGAACTTTCCGCTGTAGCTGAGCTTCGCCTTGCCATCCGTATTGTTTCCTGTCTTGGTGGTGACAAGGATGACACCGAAGGAGGCACGCGCACCGTAGACCGCTGAAGAAGAGGCATCCTTGATGACGGAAATGGACTCCACATCGTTCGGGTTCACCCTGTCGAGAGAGCCTTCCACACCATCAATGAGAATAAGGGGGCTACCCCCGTTGATGGAGTTCATGCCTCGGATATTCACTGACGGAGAGTTGCCCGGGCGTCCGGATGACATCGTGACATTGAGGCCGGGTACGCTTCCCTGAAGCATATGCCCGAGGGTGGATGTCGCCCTGTTGGCAAGTTCGGAAGCCTCGACTGTAGAAATGGCTCCCGTGAGATTGACTTTTTTCTGAGTACCGTATCCGACGACTACGGCTTCATCCATAAGGAGGGCATCCTCAGAAAGAAATGCCTTCAATACATCCTGCTTTTCAGGCAGGGAGAAAGACTTTGTTACATAGCCGAGAATAGAGACTTCCAGTGTGACTGTACCCCCCCCTGAAACTTCGATGGAGAAAGCACCGTCAGCATCTGTCACGGCTCCGTTGCTGGAACCAGGCTGCATAACGACTGCACCGACCAGAGGATTGCCCTTGGCATCCTGCACGGTTCCGGTAATGGTCCTGCCGCTGTCCTGCGCGAAAGCGCACAGAGAGACCAGAGACAGGATAAAGCACATAATGAAAATCTTCAGTCTCATGATTTAGTAATGTTAATAATATTGAGATAAAAGCGGTAAAATCGGCAGTTCTATAAGCGGACCATTAATATTTTCCAAAAATACAAACTTTTTTTCAAAAAATCGGCATCAACCGTCATAAGACACGTTAATGTTTTGTGACAGGATCAATGAGAGCTCCCTGGAAAGTGTCCCTTTCCTCAAGACGCCTCTCCAGCATGCGGAGCAGCTCCACATTGCGGACAAGCCCCCAGGGCGTGCTGTCTACAAAGCGCGGAGGGACCTCCCCGGCAAACCTTTCTATATAAAGGTCCGGTCTCAGCCTTTCAAGCATATCCACAAAGAAATCGACATACTCATCCAGAGCGAACGAGACGAAATCCCCGGGCCGGGCCGCGAACTCACGTTCCATCGCCGTACCCCTGACTATCTGCAGCTGATGGAATTTTGCAGAAAGCAGCGGCAGGCTGTTGATAGCCGCGCATTCATCAAGCATCATCTCCCTTGTCTCACTCGGAAGGCCGAGAATGAAATGCGCCCCGGTATCAAGTCCCCTGGACGCCGTCTCCTCCACGGCCTTTCGCGCCACTGCAAAACCGTGCCCCCTGTTTATCCTTTCCAGTGTCGTGTCATAGCATGATTCTATGCCGTATTCAACCGTCACCAGAGGGGCTGTCCATCTGCAGCCTCCCACATAGCGCTCCCAGCCATCCAGCACCATCCCGCCCTTCAGAGCCGCCAGATAATCCAGCTTCTCTCCGTCCACGCAGTCCGGCCTCGTCCCTATGACGATCCCCACTATGGACGGGTGGGAAAGAGCCTCCTCATAGACCCGCTTCAGCCTGTCCAGCGGTGCGTACGTATTGGAATATGACTGGAAATAAGCAAGATACGACCTTGTATTGCGATATCTGACACGGTGAAACTCTATCCCTTCATCAATCTGGAGATGCAGAGGCTTTCCGGCTGTGCTGTAGGACGGGTGGAAGGCGGCGTTGTCACAGTAGGTACAGCCTCCGCGCCCGACAGTCCCATCCCTGTTGGGACAGGTGAACCCTGCATCTATCACCACTTTCTGGAGACGCTCCCCGTATTTCCCCCTGTAATATCCTGTAAAGCTGCTGTATCTCTGCATAGACCCGGTAATTTCTGTGACTGCTGTGCAAAATTACGGAATATTTGAATATTTTTGTCTCCCGGTAACAGAAGCTGCTTTATGTATATGAAACTGCAGAACATTATGGTCGCGGCCCTCTTACTGACAGCCGCAATCCCCTCCATATACGCACGTCAGACAGATGACGGCAGGCACCGGTACGCGATAGTCAACCTTTCCGTCAACTTCCTGAGGGAAGGTCCGGACTACACCGCAGAGCTCGGGACACAGGCCCTTATGGGAGATGTCGTCAGAATTATTGGAGAAGATGGATACTGGAGGCAGGTCATCACGGAAGAGCCTTATACAGCCTGGTGCACGGACCTGGGACTTGTCGAACTGGATGCATCGGAGCTGGAAGAATACCGGGCAGCCCCCAAATATATATGCACAGCCTGGAAAAGCACCGTATATTCCTCCCCGTCAGCCGGATCGATGAAAATATGCGATCTTGTCGAGGGGGATATCATGCGGCAGTCCATAAAGACACGGCGACACCTCCGCCCTGTGACAAGACGCGGATTCGCCGAGATAATCATACCGGATGGCAGGACAGGCTATGTTCCCCGGAAGGATGTCACGGACTACGGCAGATGGGAAGCCGGACGCGACCCTTCCTCCGAGAACATTATCGCGGAAGCTATGAAATTTGTCGGGGTGCCTTACCTATGGGGAGGGACATCCCCGGACGGGGTCGACTGCAGCGGACTGGTACGCCACGTATATCGGATGAACGGGATACTCCTGCCCCGCAATGCCTCGCAGCAGGCCCTGTCCGGATCCGAAGTGGAGATTCCCGAGAGCCCGTGGCTCTACCTGGCACCTGACGCTCCGGGAGACAGCGATGACGCAGCCGGCCTGACAGAGGCGCTCCTCCCGGGAGACCTGCTCTTTTTCGGGACCCGCGGCCAGGATGGCTCCAAGGACAGGATCTCCCACGTCGGTATATATATAGGTGACGGGAGAATGATCCATTCCTCACACCTTGTCAGGATAAACTCCCTGATACCGGGCCGGCCGGACTATTACGATGGCGCAGACAGGCTCCTCAGGGCAAGAAGGATACTGAAGGCCGACTGACTGTCCCTGTTTTGCAGAAAATTACTATCTTTGCAGCGCAAATGCCCTTATGGCACACCCGACTGCCGTGACAGGCACGCTGCAAGGCAACGAAAACAAACAAATCTTATTTATACTATGAACCTTAGAGATATCAAAAAAGACATCGAATTCTTCATTGAGGAATTTCTTGATGACTGCGCACTCTTCATCGGTCTCAATCCTGAAAAGAATTCAGACGAAATCAACAAGATAATCGATGAAGCAGTCGACCTCTACAATGATCTCAAGAACAAGATCAATCACCCGGAAGGAACGAAAAGGTCCTACTACAACGCCATCCGCCAGGAAATGTTCGACAAGCTCGACTCCCTCAGCGAGAGGCTCAGCGAAACCATCACAAGACTCACTTCAGAAGATAAATAATCTGATATGCAGTATACACAAAAGCGGGCCTTTTCAGGGTCCGCTTTTGTGTATTCCATATACAACTTCACCTGGAAAAGCAAGTGTTTTTAACTTTGTTGCCGCTGACGGATTGATGCCACGCACCGGCAGGGAGGGACCGTCCTGAACTGAGCCGAAGGCGAAGTGAAGGATCTGCGACAAAAAACACGACAACAAAAACCAAACATAATGATTACAAAACCTATACTAAAAGCTGCCCTTCCTCTGGCCGGTGCTCTGATCTCCGGCTGCGGACAGGGCACCGTACAGCCGGAGATAAACGAACTGAGGGCTCCGGCATATCCGTTAGTGACAATCGACCCGTACACCAGCGCCTGGTCGATGTACGACAACCTATACGATGGCAGCATCAGACACTGGACGGGGAAAGACTTCCCGCTGATCGGAGCGATCGAAGTGGATGGGCAGACATACAGATTCATGGGGACGGAAGATGTGGAGATGCTCCCGATAGTCCCGACTTCACAGCAGGGAGGCTGGGAAGGCAGATATGTCACCTCCAGGCCGGCCGGAAGCTGGCAGTCTCCGGACTATGATGATTCCGGATGGACTTCCGGCATCGGTGCATTCGGCACCACGGTCAACGAGCCTACGGCACGGACAGACTGGTCTGAACTCAATATCTTTGTAAGAAGGGAGTTCGACCTGAAAGAGGACATCGGAGGAAGGCCCCTCTACCTCGAGTTCTGCAACGATGACGATGCGATATTCTATATAAACGGAGTCGAGATGCACAATACCGGTTCCGTATGCCACAAGAACGAGATCGTGAGAATTCCGGATGAGGCGGCAGCCGCACTGAAGCCCGGCAGGAACGTCATCGCGGCAGAGTGCACGAACCCTGTAGCCAACGGACTCCTGGATTTCGGAATACTGATGCAGAAAGACCTGCACACCGCCCTGGAGCAGACCGCGGTACAGACTTCGGTCAATGTCCAGGCGACACAGACATACTACACGTTCGACTGCGGCCCTGTCAGCCTCGCACTGACATTCACTGCTCCTCTGCTTATGGATGACATATACCTTCTGAGCCGTCCTGTCAACTATATCTCCTACAAGGTCGAATCCAAGGACGGGAAGGCCCACAACGTACGCCTGTATTTCGAGGCATCACCGAGATGGGCTCTCGACCAGCCGTACCAGGCATCCGTCAGCGAGACATTCACAGATGGAGATCTCGTCTTCTTCAGATCGGGCAGCAAGGAGCAGGACATCCTCGCCAAGAAGGGAGATGATCTGAGGATCGACTGGGGATACTTCTACCTTGCAGCCGACAAGGCAGGCACCCAGGCCGCTGTCGGAGAGGCAGAGACTCTGCGTCAGGCTTTCGCCTCCGGAGACAGTCTTCCTGAATGCAGCACCGGGGAAAACAGCGACGGACGGATGGCATTCATCCAGGATCTCGGGACTGTAGCAAAGAAAGAAGGGAAACTGCTGATAGGATATGACGACATCTATTCTATAGAATATTTCGGACAGAGACTCAGGCCATACTGGAACTCTGACGGCAGCACCGATATCATAGACATATTCCACGAAGCCGATGACCAGTACGCGGAACTGATAAAAAAATGCTCCGCCTTCGACAGGCAGCTTATGAAAGAGGCCACAGAGGCAGGAGGGAGGAAATACGCAGAACTCTGCGCTCTCGCATACAGGCAGATAATCGCAGCCCACAAGCTTGTGAAGTCCCCGGAAGGAGAACTGATGATGCTTTCGAAAGAGAACAACAGCAACGGCTCCATAGGGACAGTGGACATCACATATCCGTCCGCCCCGTTCTTCCTGTATTACAATACCGGTCTGGCAGAGGCGCTGATGAACCATATCTACTATTATTCCGAAAGCGGCAGATGGACGAAACCGTTCCCCGCACATGATGTGGGAACATACCCTATAGCCAACGGCCAGACATACGGAGGGGACATGCCTGTAGAGGAAGGAGGCAATATGATAATCATCACCGCTGCCGCTGCAGTCCTGTCCGGAGACACGGCCTATGCCGCCAGACACTGGGAGACGCTGACAACCTGGACAGACTACCTTGTCGAATACGGTCTGGATCCTGCTGAACAGCTCTGTACGGATGACTTCGCCGGTCATTTCGCCCACAATGTAAACCTTTCCGCCAAGGCGATAATGGCCATTGCATCATACGCTCTGATGGCTGACATGCTCGGGAAGCCCGATGTGGCGGAAAAATACAATGCCATCGCGGAAGACTATGCCTCCAGCTGGATGGAGATGGCAGCAGATGGAGACCATTACAGGCTTACATTCGACAGGCCGGGGACATGGAGCCAGAAGTACAACCTGGTATGGGACAGACTGCTGGGATTCGGGCTGTTCCCGAAAGAAGTATATGACACCGAACTTGCATACTACCTCGGCCGGCAGAATGAATACGGACTGCCGCTTGACTGCAGGGAGACATATACCAAGAGCGACTGGATAATGTGGACAGCCACTATGACAGCAGACGACCAGGACACATTCGACGCATTCATAGATCCGCTGTACAGATTCTATGACGAGACCGCCGACCGTGTCCCGATGTCCGACTGGATATGGACAGACAAGCCTCACCACAGAGGATTCAAGGCCCGTTCAGTAGTCGGAGGCTACTGGATCAAGATGCTGGAAGACAGACTCAATGAAAAATGACATTATGAAAAAGATAACAATATTCCTTGCATCCGCAGTCACGGTATGCATTACGGGACTCTGCATATGCAGCTGTGAAAACAAAGGCGGCAACGGGGAATATCATCTTTTCTATCAGCACAATCCTTTTGAAAAGGAATGGGACAATATGCACTGGGGGCATGCTGTCAGGTCATTGGAAATATACACCATCGATCATATATGGGAATGCATTGAATAACATATAACCGAACACATCATCATTGTTACCAAAATGAAAAGAATCCTTACATTACTTATGGCTCTGGCGCTGTGTTCCATCTCCTCGATGGGGCAGCAGAGCTATGTCGACTATGTGAATGTGCTCATGGGCACAATGTCGAAATTCGAACTCTCCACAGGCAACACGTATCCCGCCATCGCACGCCCGTGGGGTATGAATTTCTGGACTCCCCAGACCGGCACGATGGGGGATGGCTGGACGTATACATACACTGCCGACAAGATAAGAGGCTTCAAGCAGACACATCAGCCAAGCCCGTGGATGAACGACTACGGACAGTTTGCCATTATGCCTGTCGGCTCCCCTGTATTCGACCAGGACAGCCGCGCGAGCTGGTTCTCCCACAAGGCCGAGACCGCCACTCCGTACTATTACAGCGTGTATCTTGCAGACCACGACATATCTGTCGAGCTGACCCCTACAGAAAGGGCTGCCGGATTCAGGATCACATATTCCGAACCTGGCAAGGCATATCTGGTCATCGATGCCTTCGACAACGGATCGTATGTCAAGGTCATCCCTGAAGAGAATCTTGTCATCGGATATACGACAAAGAATACCGGAGGAGTCCCGGACAATTTCAGGAACTGGTTTGTCATCCGTCCTGATGCAAAAATCAACTACGTCGCCACTGTCGCTGACGGGAAGATGACAGAACAGAATGCAGGCGGGACAGTGGAAGCAAAGGCCGGACACGCAGGAGCGGTCATCGGCTTCGACACCTCCGATGGCCTGACCGTAGGGATTGAAGTGGCATCCTCGTTCATCAGTGCAGACCAGGCTGTCCTCAACCTGAAAGAACTCGGAGACGGAGACTTCGACAGGCTGTGCAGGGAAGGGCGTGACAGATGGAACGAAGTGCTGGGCAGGATAGAGGTAGACGGAGGCAGTATCGACGATATCAGGACATTCTACTCATGTCTCTACAGATCCGTACTGTTCCCGCGCGACCTGTCCGAAATCGATGCTTCAGGGAAGCGTGTGCACTACAGCCCGTACAACGGGAAGGTGCTTCCCGGATATATGTTCACGGATACAGGATTCTGGGATACATTCCGCTGCCTGTTCCCTCTGCTGAACCTCGTATATCCGGATATGAACGAAAAAATGCAGGAGGGGCTCGTCAACGCCTATCTTGAAAGCGGGTTCCTGCCGGAATGGGCAAGTCCAGGACACAGGAGCTGTATGATAGGCAACAACTCCGCATCCGTCGTGGCGGATGCATACATCAAGGGGCTCGAGGGCTATGACATCGAAACCCTGTGGAAGGCCGTCACTCACGGTGCGAATGCAGAACTTGCAGGGACAGATGCAGGAAGAAGAGGTTTCGAAGAATACAACCGCCTCGGATACATCCCTTACAATACAGGGATAGAGAAGAATGTGGCACGCACCCTTGAATATGCATACAATGACTGGTGCATCTATGCACTCGGTAAAAAGCTCGGCAAGCCGGAGTCCGAACTGGAGCAGTACAGGAAGAACGCGATGAACTACAGGAATGTATACAATCCGGAATTCCGGCTTATGTGCGGCAGGGATGACAAGGGCGGTTTCAGGCCTGACTTCAAGGGCACCGACTGGAGCTGGGACTTCTGCGAGGGGAACAGCTGGCACTGGAGCTTCTGTGTATTCCACGATCCTGCCGGGCTCATAGACCTTATGGGAGGAGAGGATTCCTTCAACGAAATGATGGACTCCACATTTGTAATCCCGAGCTATATGGGAATGGAAAGCCGCGGTATGATACACGAGATGAGGGAGATGCAGGTAATGGATATGGGACAGTACGCCCATGGCAACCAGCCGATACAGCATATGGTATATATGTACAACTGGAGCGGACAGCCGTGGAAGACCCAGATGCGTGTCAGAGAGATTATGGACAGGCTGTACAGCGCCACGCCTGACGGATACTGCGGAGACGAAGACAACGGCCAGACATCAGCCTGGTATGTATTCTCCGCCCTCGGATTCTATCCGGTATGTCCCGGGACCGATGAATATATCATAGGATCGCCTCTGTTCAATACCGCGACAATCAACCTCCCGGATGGGAAGAAGATAAGGATAGATGCTCCGGGCAATTCGGACGAGAACATCTATATAGAAGGCATTGAAGTCAACGGCAGAAAATACGGAAAGACCTATCTGGAGCACAACGACCTGACAGAAGGGGCAGAAATCAGCTTCTCGATGTCAGACACCCCGGACACCGGCAGAGGCAAGAAGAAGGCGGACAGACCGTACTCCTTCTCCACAGCCAGATAGCACCGGAAACATAATCAGATCATATTGAAGATGAGGGTGGCCCTTAAAGTCTTTGACTTCGGGTCACCCTTCTCTATACAGATTCATTTTCTGTCACCATAGACACAGCCGGTTTCTGTCATCCTGAACGAGCCTGTCATCCTGAACGATCACTGTCATCCTGAACGAGCCTGTCATCCTGAACGAAGTGAAGGATCTGAAGTACCCTTTTCATCTTCCTCTCCAGATTCTCCGCTGACGAATGACAGTGTACCAGCAGGGGGACCGCGAACATCAACTTTTCATAATTCATTGAGGCACAACACAATACAAAATTCCCTTGTTCGCGGTCCCCTCAAAAAAGCAGGGACCGCGAACATTCATTTTTCATAACATCCTGTCATTCAGAAAGATACAAAAATCTCGTGTTCGCGGTCCGCAAATCGGACAGCCGCCGGGGAATCCAAAGGAGATATGCACAGGGATGATGCCGTAGAAAGCATATACCGAGGGTCGGCCGCGCATATCTCGACATTTGTATAGAGATATGCTCCCCGATGATGCCGCAGGGAGCGTATATTGAGGGTCAGCGGTGCATATCTTCCGTCGACCCTCATCCTCTGTCTGGCCGGATGCAGTTTCGGACGGTCTTCAGAACAGATTCTTCGCTGACGCTCAGAATGACACTCCGAGCTTGAACCCTGCATTGTTGATGCCGTTCACCCCGAAAGCCTCGCTCCGGTTTGTGGCATAGCTGTAATATGCGGCAAACTGGAATCCGAAATTACTCCTGCGGAACGGATGCCACGTGAAACCGATCTCCGGTGACACATAGAATCCCCACTGGTCATCCACAGCGGCCATAGTCGACATATATGAATACTCTTCGGCATAGTTCGCCCCGAGCTTTGCCTGTATATACGGCTGGAAGATCTTGTAGCTGAACCTGTACCTCAACGTAGCACCGAAAGGTATCTGATATATTGAATTGACCTTGTCAGTTGTCAGGGCCGCTCCATCCGCTGCGGTATATGTATGACGCGGGATGTATTCATTGTTGGTGTTGAAACTGCCGAAAAGCCCTACCGCGATACGTGGAAGCACATAATATCCTCCCTCAAGATAGGCTCCCCATCCATTTCCGCTCGCCGCGAAATCATTTCCGACAGTCCCGTTGAACTGCCATCCGGCATCAACATAGAAACGCCTTCCCGGCTGTGCATCAGCAGATGCAGCTGCAAATACGGACAGCAACGCTGCCAATACCATTGTCTTTATGAATGTTTTCATTGCACTCTCCTCCTCTATTTCCTGAGATATTCAGACTGCGCAAACGACTGGGCGATTCCTCTGCTGAAACGCGCCATATCATTGCGAGAATTGCCGATATGTCCATCAATGTAGCTGTTCCATACGACCGGCAGGTTCTTGTCAGCCCCCTCTTCAGCCGTAAGGTCGACCATCTCCGTAAGCAGGGACTGGGTCGAATAGCTGTATGTGACAGGGAAGGAATAATACCATCCGCCCCAGTTGCCCCAGTACCCAGGATACCAGTACCCAGGATAGCCGTACCACCAGTACGGATCGTACGGCATATGCGCGGTGAAATAGTCTGTAGAGACCACATACGATATCTGGATACCGAGATCCGCGGAATTCTCTTCCGGAGCATCCGTTGTCTGGTCGCTGTCAAGCTTACCGGTATCCACATATGTATATCCGAGATCCTCCATAGCGCTTATATACTGCTCGCGCACATTCCTGCACCAGGAATCCAGGGCCATCCGGCCTTTGTTTCCCTCGACATACAGGAGACTGTCCGCAACGGTAAAGGTACTGTATCCTGAAAAATCAGCCTTGTCGCTGCGGGCCGTATACACAAGGAATTCCCCATCGAACTGCGAAGAGGATGGCTCCTTGCGGCAGGAGACAGCCGCTGCCACAAGTATGGCCAGTATCATAATCTTTTTCATATTCCATTGACTTTAAATGTTTACAATATCGGATGCCGTTTCAGATAGACATCCCTTCCACGATTCTGGACGAGCTGTAAGGCACCACAGTGCCCTCGAGCCTGACATTCTGTGAATTGAAATTCGGCGATACCGTGGCATACGCATTGCCGGTCCCCGGATATATGGAGATATCGACCGTGGCGTTGATCACAGCACCTGTAATGTTCATCGATATATGCAGCGCTCCCTTCCTGTCCGTGGTCACCGTGTAGTTGGAGACTGTCCCATCCACAGTGATCCCTCCGACCCCGTTAGGGCCGAATGCAAAATTGCTCGGTGAAATCTGCACCACTCCCCTGTCGCCATCCACGGCGATAAAGTTCGTCATGGAATTGACAAGGACACGCGCACCGTTCCTGAATGTAACGGCATCCGCCTCTATTACAAAAGACCTCTTCGCCACGGAATTCCCGGCCTGGTTCCATTGCAGGGTGTCAAGGATTCTGGCAGCCTCCCTGACAGGCTCCTGTCTCTGCTGAAACTCTTTCATATAGTCTTTCCACTGGTCTATCCGCTGCTTTGAGGTCGTCTTGTCCTGTGCCCCCGCTGTCATACATACCGACAGCAGCAGGGCGATAAAAATAATAAAACGTCTCATATAATATAATTTTTCATACCGCCCGGTATAAGGGCCGCGTACATATAAAACAAAGCATAGACCAAATCTTGCACCGCCATCCCGTTTTTTATCCGATTTTTTCATTATCTTCGTCTTTTGTAGCGATATGTCACGGCCGTCATTCTTTGTCACCATAGACGGTGCCGGTTTTTGTCACCATAGACGGAGCCGCAGGCGGAGTGAAGGATCTGGAGCACCAGATTCTTCGCTGATGCTCAGAATGACAGGAAGCCGCAGGGCCCGGAGCGCAACAACATGAAACTAAACAGACAGATATGTTCGATAAAGATGTATATGTAAGAAGGAGAAGGACACTGCTGGAGAGAATGTCCTCCATCCCTGAAGGAAGACGGGGGATAGCCGCCTTCCTTGGAAACGTGGAGGCCCCGCAGAACTACAGGGGCAACGACTACAAGTTCCGTCAGGAAAGTTCTTTCCTGTATTTCTGGGGGATAGATGACCCCGGATTCGCAGCGGTCCTTGATCTGGACAGCGGCGAGGAATATGTCTACGGAAACGATGTGGACATAGATGATATCATCTGGATGGGGCCGCAGCCCAGCGTGGCGAGCAAGGCGGAACGCATCGGTGTACTGAAGTCCGCCCCCTATGCCGATTTCGACAAGGCGGTGCTGGCGGCCAGGGCGAATGGAAGGACCGTGCACTTCCTGCCTACATCCCGATACTACAATACGCTGAAGCTGTCCTCGCTGCTGGAAGTCCCGGCCGAATGTGTACGCAAGGTGGCTCCTGTCGCCGGAGGTCACGGCTGCTGCGGCAAGGCGGTCACTGCATCCGAGGAGCTTGTCAAGGCCGTTGTCTCAATGCGCCTGATAAAGGAAGAGTGCGAGATCGAAGAGATCGACAAGGCCTGCGACATAGGATATCTGATGCATACCGAAGCCCGCAGGGGATGCAAGCCCGGAGCTAGGGAACAGGACATAACCGGCCGGATGGAGGGCATCACCATATCGAAAGGGTGGGGAGTATCCTTCACGACCATCCTCTCACAGAACGGAGAGACGATGCACAACCATTCACACCACCAGATCATCACCCCGGGCAGACTGCTGCTGATAGATGCCGGAGCTGAAAGCAACACGCACTATGCCTCTGACTTCACCCGTACATATCCTTGCAGCGGGAAGTTCACACAGCAGCAGAAGGAGATCTACGACATTGTCGAGTCAGCCAACGGCCTGGCGTTCAGTCTCGCAAAGCCCGGCATCACATACCGTCAGATCCACCTTGCCGTAGCCAGGCACATTCTTGAAGGACTTTCCGGACTCGGCCTGGTCAGGGGAGACACGGATGAAATGGTGGCAGCCGGAATATCAGGCCTGTTCATGCCCCACGGTCTCGGCCACAATATGGGACTGGACGTGCACGATATGGAAGACATAGGGGAAGACTATGTAGGATACGATGATGACCAGAAGAGGGCGTCACAGCTCGGTCTGGGCAACCTCAGGATGGCCCGCCGCCTGCGTCCGGGACACGTTGTCACAGATGAACCGGGAATATATTTCATCCCCGCGCTCATCCGGAAATGGAAAGAGGAAGGGACAGACAAGGGATTCGTCAATTTCTCCGCACTCGAGGACTACTACACCTTCGGGGGCATCAGGATAGAAGATGACATCCTTGTCACAGAAGATGGGGCAAGGAGACTCGGATCCCGAAGACTGCCGGTGGCATCATCTGAAATCGAAGATATAATGTCACAGGAATAAACTTCCTAAATCCGTCATCAATGGAGATTTTCATAGCCATAGTCGCTGTACTTTGCGGCATCACAGGTATCATAGGCAGCATTGCTCCTGCACTGCCGGGCCCGCCGATAAGCTGGGTCGGGATGCTCCTTCTGTATTTCTGGGGAGGGACTGACGGGGCAGGAGAAACAATGTCTCTGACCATACTTCTCGTATGGCTCGGGATAGTCATTGTCGTCTCCATCCTTGACTATGTCGTACCGGCATATTTCACAAAGGTCACCGGAGGCAGCAAATATGCTTCAATAGGAGCCACGGTAGGGCTGGTGGCCGGGCTGTTCATCCCTCCTGTAGGAATGATACTCGGCTCGCTTCTCGGAGCATTCATTGCCGAACTGATCTTCGCCGGCAAAAGCACCGGCACTGCGCTCAAGTCCGCACTGGGAGCCTTCATAGGATTCCTTGCAGGAACCGGTATGAAACTGATCGCCTGCGGAGTAATGATGTATTATATAATAGTGTATATCTGATATGACGATAGAATCACCCGGAGAATTCTGGAAAGATTACGAGCTGGTGGATTCCGGCAATTTCGAGAAACTGGAGAGGTTCGGAAGGTATTATCTTTCCAGACCCGAGCCGAAGGCGCTGTGGGACAAGACACTGTCAGACGATGAGTGGAAGAGACTGACCCACACCCGTTTCAAGCCGGGGGCAGGATTCGCGAGAGCAGGGAAAGAAGACAGCGGCACGTGGGAGCGGCTGAAGAAAATGGATGACCAGTGGGTGATCCGATACGGAGGAAAACAGTCCGGGCCGGAGTTCTCCCTCAGGCTCGGGCTTACATCATTCAAGCACGTCGGAGTCTTTCCCGAACAGGCACCTAACTGGGAATACATCTACAGGCAGACCAGAGAGCTCGCCGGCAAGTCAGCAGGGACAGACCCGGACAGGAATGCAGCAAATATGTGCGGAGCAGCCGGAAGGCCAAGGGTGCTGAACCTGTTCGCCTATACCGGAGCCGCATCCCTGGCGGCCAGGGCAGCCGGAGCGGACGTCACACATCTCGACTCGGTCAGACAGGTTGTCACATGGGCCCGCAACAATATGGAGATAAGCGGCTATGACAACATCAGATGGGTCATCGAGGACGCTATGAAATTCGCAAGAAGGGAAGCTCGCAGAGGCAATGTATACCAGGGCATCATTCTCGATCCCCCGGCATACGGACACGGGCCAGACGGGGAGAAATGGAAACTGGACGAATGCCTGAACGAACTGCTGAAATGTGTAAACGAGATTCTCGCTCCATCCGACAGCTTTATGGTCCTCAACCTCTATTCCAACGGCTATTCAGCTGTCCTCGGGGAGACTCTGGTGAGACAGGCATTCTGCCGCGGCACCGCATTCAAGGAGATTGAATGCGGTGAGCTGGTGCTGAATGACAGTTTCGGGAAAAATCTGCCTCTCAGCATTTTCGTCCGTCTCAGCCGGTAGGCATGTCATTCAGCCACGGAAGAGACAAGGTCATCCAGAGACTTCTCCATAGCCTCGCCTTCTTCCGTGTCACCGTTCTGCTTCAGGATATCCGCCACATAGAAGATATAATGGCATGTCTCCTCGAAATTGCTTCTGGCATAGTCGTAGAACTCCATATAGAACTTCGCTGACACCAGCAGTTCATCCACGAACCGCTTCGCCAGGTCGAGGCCTTTCTCCGGAGCCCCCGCATCGTAATACAGGGCTATCATCTCCAGGACATTCCTCTCGTTGATGAACCCGAGATATGACATATCCAGAGGGTAGACCGACTCCGGCACGCATTCCTGACACCTGTCGAGCAGTTCCACGGCCCTCTCCGGATGATCGGCCTTCAGCTGCTCCTTCGCCACATTCAGGAACACCCCTCTCTGGGACATCACACCGCAGAAAGTATAGAAGTTCTGGTAATCGGCGAAATAGTCCGTCCTCTTGAGGGCATCCCAGCAGAATACTGAATTCATCTTCTGATACAGGTCATCCGCATCGGCGAAGCCTATATCCGTCTGCTTCATCCTGTTCTTCACAGGCACGAACTTGTACGAGAAGCCCTCATACATCAGGTAGTCCTTGATGCCCATATTGATGTCCCCGCCCATATTCAGCAGATTTATAGGACGGTCCCACTGGTAATTGGACAGAAGGTCGAGCATAAAGAGCTCAGGCTTGGTGATATAGTCCTTGTCGGCAGGCATAGCGAGCACGATCTCATCCGGGATAAGGTCTGCGTACTTCTCCTCGAGGATACCGTACTTGATGACATTCTCCTTGTTGACAGGGACTGAAATGCGTCTTGACATTATGTAGTCCACCATCCTGCCGCTCGTAAGCTCGATCTTTGCCTTGGGATGCTTGAATACATCCATTACGGTCGATATCGGGATGATGGTGTCACGTGTATCATATATATATATGAACTCATTTGTTCCGTACAGATACTGATCCGGCTCCACCGTCAGAGGCAGCGGCTTCGACTCGTTGCATGCATACTTCATCTGGTCGATATGCCAGTCCGTCCCGAGCAGGGAGGTATTGCAGATACGGACATCCGTCCTGACGTCCTCCACCTCCTGGGCATACCACAGAGGGAAGGTGTCGTTATCCCCGTGCGTGATCAGTATGCCCTGCGGCCCGACAGAATTGAGATAGTTCCTCGCCATCTCCACGGCAGTCGCCCTGTTGCTCCTGTCGTGGTCATCCCAGTTCTGCTGCGCCATCAGCACCGGCACACCGAGACAGGCGATGGACACGGCTGCAGCCACGGCCGTTCTGGCTGCCCTGCTGTTGGACACCGCCCTGGAAACGGCCGTATAAAGAGCCAGCACCGCGAATCCGGCCCATATAGAGAACGCATAGAAAGATCCTGCGTACGCATAGTCCCTTTCCCTCACCTGATACGGAGGCTGGTTGAGATAGATGACTATCGCTATGCCTGTCATAAAGAACATCAGGAAAGTCACCCATGAACCGCGTCTGTCCCGCGCAAACTGGAAGAAGATACCGATTATCCCGAACAGCAGCGGGAGCATATAATAATGATTCTTGGCCTTGTTGTCCTTGAGATATGCCGGGGCATCGCTCTGGTCCCCGAGCCTGGCCTTGTCAATGAACCCTATACCGCTCTCCCAGTTGCCGGTGAACAGCTCTCCGGGCACAGGACTGTGGATATCGTTCTGCCTTCCGGCAAAGTTCCACATGAAATATCTCCAGTACATCCAGTTGATCTGGTAGTCGAAGAAGAATTTGAGATTGGCCCCGAAGGTTGGTTTCCTGTATGTCTGGCCCGGTATGGCCTTGCCCTTCCCGTCCATATACGCAGAATAGAAATCCTCGTACCTTCCGTCAGGACTGGTCGCCCACATACGTGGGAAGAACATCTTCCCTTCAGACTTGTAGACCGGAGTGATCTGGCCATCTGTCTTTATATACCTGTCCCCCAGAGGAGCCCAGTATTCAGGGACTTCAATATCATAAGGGGCATCAAAATACTGCCCGTATATCAGCGGGTTGCTGCCGTACTGCTCACGTCCGAGATATCTCACCAGAGTGAACGGATTGTCAGGCTGGTACTCGTTCGTCGGGGTCTTGACAGACGACCGGATGATAATGATCGAGAATATGGAGAACCCGATGATTATTGTCGTGAAGCACAGCAGGACCGTATTCGCGAGCACCTTTTCTTTCTTCATGGTCATAAAGAGCCCCCAGAAGCAGAGAGCCAGCAGCGCCACCATAAAGAACGCAGCCCCCGTATTGAACGGAAGCCCGAGGACATTCACGAAGAAAAGGTCGACGTATGCCGCGGTCTTCGGCAGGAACGGTATAATGATGAACAGTATCACCGCCAATATGACACAGCCGACAGCGAATATCTTGACATATTCCCAGAAAGTGTAGTGACCATCCTCCCTTTTCCTGTAATAATAGAGGAACACAAGAGCCGGGATGGCCAACAAATTCAGCAGATGGATTCCTATGGAAAGCCCCATAAGGAAAGAAATCAGCACTATCCACCGGTTGGCATAAGGAGAGTCGGCCTGCTCATACCACTTCGTCATCGCCCAGAACACGAGGGCCGTGACAAGGGATGACATCGCATACACCTCCCCCTCTACGGCGGAGAACCAGAATGTATCGGAAAAACAATATATCAGCGAGCCGACGATCCCTGAACCGTATATCGCTATCGCCTGGCCGACGGACCATTTCCCGTCAGCATCCGGCCTGACAAGCCGCTTTGCAAGAAAGACAATGGTAAGATAGAGGAAGAACACCGTCAGCGCAGAGCAGACCGCACTCATTGCATTCACCGCCACAGCCGCGTGCATATTGTCAGTGAACATAGTGAAGAACCTGGCGACGAGCTGGAACACCGGGTTTCCCGGAGGATGTCCCACTTCCAGTTTGTATGAAGATGCGATGAACTCTCCGCAGTCCCAGAATGAGGCCGACGGCTCGATGGTCATCAGATAGGTGATGGCCGCCGTCACAAAGACCGCTGCAGCCGAAATCCTGTTCCAGAGATTGAATTTTCTGTTATCCATATTGACATATACATAAAAATGCCGGCGCGGAAGCCAACAAACTTACAAATATACATACAGAATACTTATATTTGCAAAAAATTATTTCAGGATATGGCAGACAACGACTGGAAGAAGAGGCTCGGAGTGGTCTATTCCACCAATCCGGACTTCAGTTTCACCGAACAGGAAGAAGAGCGCATCGAGACGCCCGAGCCATCCGCGCAGAAGCTCACCGTGACAATCGACAGACGGAACAGAGGCGGCAAGCAGGTGACTCTCGTGACCGGTTTTGTCGGTTCGGATGAAGATCTGGCCGAACTCGGGAGGACACTGAAGATAAAATGCGGAGTCGGAGGCACTGCCAAGGACGGAGAGATAACCATCCAGGGTGACTTCCGGGAAAAGGTGACAGAGATCCTCTGCACGATGGGATACAGGGCGAAACGGGGTAACTAAATATGACAGAACCGGTTGACAGCGCATTCAGGGGCGGACTCCTGCATCTCCCGGAAGAACTGCCGGCCGGGATGCCGGTCGAATCGACCGTCTTTGCGGCAGACGGAGTGACGGAGATTCTTACGGCAGTCTGCGTACTGGCTTTCATCCTGTCGATAAGGAGGCTGGTCAATGTACTGCCATCCATGCTGAGCTGCCTGTTCAGATGGAAAGAAGCCTTCAACCTCGAATATAACATCAAGCTCTGCAGGGACAGGAACATCATATTCTACATCCTCCTCCTGCCGTTCTGCCTGCTCGTCACCAGATACGGTATCTACTCCCCCGAATTTATGACGGAGACGGGGACAGGCAACGCGGTCAGGCTCGTCTTTTTTGCAGGGATATTCGTCATTTATCTCCTGATCAGAAGAGTCCTGGGACTGATATTCCGGTCGGATGACATCGACAGCACTGCATACACCGCCGCAAAGAGGCTGTTTCTCACATTTTTCAGCACCGCCGTTCTGTGCTGTCTGGCACTCGCGGGGATATTGTCATATACTTCCATATCAGACAACACTGTACGTCTGGTCCTGACATATACCCTTTCTTTCTTCTATCTGCTTCTCGTTTTCCGTAAAAGTCAAATTTTTAGCCACTATTGTTCGGTTTTATCAACAATTTTGTACCTTTGCACCCTTGAAATTTTACCGACCGGGCTTCTGGTGGCCTCGGCAATTTTTTTATAGAAGATGATTAGACGCATATTGGTATCCCAACAGCCCCCGAAGGCTGCCACACCTTATGAAGCGATATCAGAAAGATTCGGAGTCTCTTTCGACTTCATACCGTTCTTCCTGATTGAACCAGTGTCTTCACGCGAATTCAGATCCCAGAGGATCAACATTCTTGACTATACAGCGATCGTATTCTCCGCAAGATCCACCATCGATGCATTCTTCCACCTGTGTGAAGAGCTGAGGGTCAAGATCCCGGAGACTATGAAATATTTCTGCACCACCGAGGCTGTCGCCATGTACCTGCAGAAGCATATCGTCTACCGCAAGCGAAAGATTTTCTTCGGAGACGGGACTCCGGACTCTGTCATATCCCTGATAGGGTCGAAGCACAAGGGAGAGAAGTTCCTGATAACGACCTCAGACTCCCCGAGCAACGACATAACCCGCAAATTCGAGGAGACAGGGTTCGACTACAGGAGCGCGATTTTCGTCAAGTCCGTGTCACAGGACCTCAGGAATGTGGACATCAAGTCCTATGACATGATAGTCCTGTACAACAAGGCAGACGTAAAGTCTCTGTTCGAGAACTACCCGGACTTTGTCCAGGGTGACATCAAGTTCGTGTCGTACGGTAAATCGGTAGTGAAAGCGATGGAGGATGCAGGTCTCGCGATATCCATTTCCGCCCCATCCGCTGAAGCTCCATCCGTAGCGAGGGCTGTCGAGCTCTATCTCGAGCAGAACAAATAGCCCGGGATGGACACTCCGGACAATACGCTGCCTAAAGAAGAGAGGCTCTGCAACAGGAAAGACATTTCTGACCTTCTTGCGGGAGGGACTTTCTGCGATGCACCGGGCTGTCTGAGGTTCTGCTACCGGAAAGGTACAGGAAGCGGGCTCAACAGAATAATGGTCTCGGTGCCAAAGAAGAATTTCAAGAGGGCGGTAAGGCGCAACCTGCTCAAACGGAGGATACGGGAGAGCTACAGGAAACAGAAACACGCCATTGACGGAACGGGAACCGACATCCTGTTCATCTACAGCGGCAGGGAGATAATGTCATACAGCGATATATTCGCCTCGATAGGGGCGGCAATCCAGAAGATAAACAAATGCACACAGACAGACCGGGCAGAATCATCAGGAAGATAGCCATCTCTCCTTTCATCTTTCTCATAAGATTCTACCAGGTGTGCATCAGTCCGCTGAAACCTCCATCATGCAGATTCACCCCCACATGCTCGCAGTACGCCCTCGAGGCATTCCGCAGGCACGGTCCGGTCAGAGGGCTGTATCTGACTGTCCGCAGACTTCTAAGATGCCATCCGTGGGGAGGCAGCGGCTATGATCCCGTACCGTAGAGCCATCTGAAACTTCATTGACAGACAACCATAAAAGATCCAGCTATGCCCAGAAAAGAAGGAATACGTCAGATGTTCGACAATATCGCCCCTGAATATGACAGACTCAACCACATCCTGTCTCTCGACATCGACAGGATATGGAGAAGAAGAGCCGTCAGAAAGATAGCGGACACATCATCTCCCCTGAACATACTCGATGTAGCCTGCGGCACGGGCGACTTCGCGGTAGCCATAGCAAGAAAGGCGGCAGCCGGAAGCCATATAACAGGGCTGGACCTGTCTGAAGGGATGCTTGCCATCGGCAGGGAGAAGATATTCAAGGCAGGGCTTGCCTCGACTGTCAGCCTGGAGCAGGGGGACTCCGAAGACATCCCGTACGGGGAAGGCTGTTTCGACCGCGTGTCAGTCGCGTTCGGAGTAAGGAACTTCGAGCATATAGACAAGGGGTTGAAAGAAATGTTCAGAGTGCTCAAGAAAGGGGGCAGACTCGTGGTCCTGGAGCTGTCGGTACCGCAGAACAGGGTCATACGCTGGCTCTACAGCCTGTATTTCACAAAAGTTCTTCCGGTCATAGGCGGCAGGGTGTCAGGAGATATGCACGCATACGAATATCTTCCTGCATCAGTACTTGAATTCCCCGGCCCCGCAAAGTTCAGATCAATGATGGAACGTGCCGGTTTCACATCTGTCCGTCACAGAGCCTTTACATTCGGCATCTGCAGGATGTACACCGGAGAGAAACAGTAGTCCGTTGTCCCGGCCTTCTGCTCCAGATTCTTCGCTGTCGCTCAGAATGACAACGAAAGGGGGCTCAGAATGACAACGAAAGGTCTTAGAACAGATATACCAGATACCCCAGACCTCCCAGCAGGGCGAATATGAATGTCGACATGACAAGCAGCGGAAGCATCGGATCCAGAGCCTTCCCTGTCCTCTTCCACACTCCGGAAAGATGTATGGCATATAGCGGCATAGTCAGCACGAACAGATAATGCCACGGATCCTGCATCCTGAGGAAGGAATATGCCAGCATAGATATCCAGCCTGCCACCACCAGCAGGGTCTGGTATACCCTGGCCCATCTCCCGCCTATCTTCAACGGCACGGTGACCCTTTTCCCGGCATCGGTCGACATATCCCTTATATTGTTCACATTCAGGACCGCGACACTGAACGCCCCTATGGATGCGGCAGGAAGGAGCATTCTCCAGAACATTGTATGGGTCGCAATGAAATATGACCCGAGCACCGCCACCAGACCGAAAAAGATGAACACGTACAGATCCCCCATACCCCTGTACCCGTAAGGATTACGGCCGAGAGTATATCTCATCGCCGCTATTATGGCCGCAGCTCCCAGCACCATCAGCAGCAGTGGCTCTATCGCGAAGAATGTCCCGAAGGAAAACCATATCATAGCCAGCCCGGACGCAATGCATATGATGACATATACCGCTATCATCGCCTTGAAATCCCCCTTCTGCAGACAGCCCTCCGAAAGGGAGTACACCGGTCCCTGGCGGTCCGGGGTATCAGTGCCGTTCAGAAAATCCCCGAGTTCGTTCGAGACATTGCTCAGGATCTGGAGACAGACAGTTGTAATGACAGTGAAAAGAGCGACCGGCCAGCTGACTCTGTAGTCGGCTGCCGCCAGCATAAGGCCGAGGCTCACTCCGGCCAATGAAAGGGGAAGTGTCCGGAGCCTCATCGCGGCCACATAATACCTGATTTTTTCCATCAACAACACGTAAAACAACACATAAAACAACGCACAAACAACACTAAATACAACACAGAGACCGGGGTTAATTGCGACCTTTGTCTCGGTTAAGAATCTTATTCGTCTCTTGATGTCGACAGGATCTGTGTGCAATTTTTCTTTCTGTCGACATAAGGATTTCCTCCTGAAAGAGGAAAGAGTAAAGAGGTCGCCGTGAAGGTGACCTCTTTATTTTTCTCTCTTCGGGAAAAGCACCTTGAGCAGGATGGAGCATATATGTCCAGCAGCGACGAAGACATTGGAGCGTCGAGAGTCATAGACAAACTGCTCCTTCAGAGGCCTGCCCTTCGGGTCAGACAGGGCGGAGAACCGTTCCTTGAGCGGAAAGGCGGCATTTCTCCATTTCGGGATACCGGGATTTCTGTCGCAGACAGCGAGCACCCCCGGAGCGACGACAGATGTTATCCCTGCCTTGTCCGCCCTCACGCCATAGTCGAAATCCCCGAAGCCGTGGCTGTAGAACTGATCCATTGTCCCCACAGCTTCATATACGGATTTCGGGACAAGCACAAGGTTTCCGTTGAATATATCGCACACGACCGGAATCACCGGATCAGGAGGGATGATCCTGCCGTATACAGTACGCCCTCCATAGCTGTACTCCCCTTTCGAGTCCACCGCGGTACCCACGACAATGGCCCTGTGCTTAAGGTATGAGGAATTCTCCAGAAGGACCGAGAACGCACCGGGTTTCAGTAGCATATCATCGTTCAGCCAGATATAGAAATCGGGATCCTCCTTTGCCGCCTCGTTCCACGCGGCACACATTCCCCTGTTCCAGAAAAGCGTTCCGTTCCCGCGGATGATATGTACATCAGGGAAGAGTTCCGCCACTGCCTCGGATGTGCCATCGGTGCTTCCATCATCGGTCATATAGACCGAGAACGAATATCTGCCATCCGCACGGAAGGCATCCATCTGCCCGTAGCAGCTCTTCAGGCACTCCAGGGTCTTCTGCCTGCGGTTGAACACGGTGAGCAATACAGCGACAGTCATCATATCAGTCGAGCTTGAGTACAGCCATGAATGCGCTCTGAGGGACCTCGACAGTCCCTATCTGACGCATCCTCTTCTTTCCCTGCTTCTGTTTCTCGAGCAGTTTCCTCTTCCTGGTGATATCCCCTCCATAGCATTTGGCCGTCACATCCTTCCTGACCGCCTTGACCGTCTCCCTGGCTATTATCTTCGCCCCTATGGCGGCCTGGATCGCTATGTCGAACTGCTGGCGGGGGATGAGCTCTTTCAGCTTCTCGCATATCTTGCGTCCGAAATCATAGGCGTGGTCTGCGTGGATCAGCGTAGACAGGGCATCCGCCGGCTCTCCGTTCAGCAGGATGTCGAGCTTCACAAGCCTTGCCGGCCGGAATCCTGTCAGGTGATAGTCGAACGAAGCGTAGCCTTTCGATATGGACTTGAGCTTGTCATAGAAGTCGAACACTATCTCGGAAAGAGGCATCTCATATGTGAGCTCCAGCCGGTCTGCCGTGATATAGTGCTGGTTGACCAGGACTCCCCTCTTGTCGAGGCAGAGCTTCATTATCGGACCATAGAACTCCGACTTGGATATCACCTGGGCCTTGATATAAGGCTCCTCTATCCTGTCTATGAGCGTAGGCGCCGGCAGCCCGGAAGGGTTATGCACATCCACCACATCCCCCTGGGTCGTGTAGACCTTGTACGAGACATTCGGCACAGTGGTTATGACATCCATCCCGAATTCCCTGAAAAGTCTCTCCTGCACGATCTCCAGATGGAGCAGGCCGAGGAAACCGCACCTGAAGCCGAACCCGAGGGCCAGGGATGACTCCGGCTCGAACACCAGGGAGGCATCATTGAGCTGGAATTTCTCCAGCGACGAACGCAGCTCCTCGTACTGGTCAGTCTCCACCGGATACATACCGGCGAAAAGCATCGGCTTCACCTCCTCGAATCCGGCGATAGCCTCCGCACACGGGCTGTCCACGTGCGTGATAGTGTCACCCACCTTGACTTCAGCGGCGGTCTTGATCCCGGAGATGATATATCCGACACTTCCGCAAGGGATCTCATCCTTCGGACAGAGCTTCATCTTCAGCACGCCGACCTCATCCGCCTCGTACTCCTTGCCCGTATTGAAGAACTTCACCTTGTCCCCTGTCCTGATGGACCCGTTCTTTACCTTGAAATATGCAATGATTCCCCTGAATGAATTGAATACAGAATCGAATATGAGAGCCTGGAGAGGAGCGTCCGGATCTCCTGTCGGTGCAGGGACGCGCTCCACTATCGCATCAAGTATGTCACGCACTCCCTCCCCGGTCTTGCCTGAAGCGAGGAGCACCTCCTCCGGCTTGCAGCCGAGCAGGTTGACCACCTGGTCCGTGACCACATCCACCATCGCCGCATCCATATCGATCTTGTTGAGCACAGGGATTATCTCGAGGTCGTGCTCGATCGCAAGATAGAGGTTGGATATGGTCTGCGCCTGTATCCCCTGGGTCGCATCCACTACCAGAAGCGCACCCTCGCAGGACGCGATCGCCCTGGACACTTCATACGAAAAGTCGACGTGGCCCGGAGTATCGATAAGGTTAAGTACGTATTTCTCCCCCTTGTATGCGTACTCCATCTGTATGGCGTGGCTCTTTATCGTGATCCCTTTCTCCTTCTCGAGGTCCATGGAATCCAGGACCTGGGCCTCCATCTCACGGCTGCTCAGTGTATTCGTTATCTCGAGCATTCTGTCAGCGAGAGTGCTCTTTCCGTGATCTATATGGGCAATGATGCAAAAATTCCTTGTGTTGTTCATATCCAGAATACCATGCTCTCCGGCCGGCGCCGGAAATATAGTTGCAAAGATACACCAAATAATGAAATTTTTTGTACTTTTGTCTTGATGCAGGAAAATCTGCACTATGTATAACCCAATCTATCGCAATGGCAAGTATCGAAGAACTTAAAAGGACCGCCTCCCAGGTGAGACGGGACATCATAAGGATGGTCACGGCGGCAAAATCCGGACATCCCGGAGGATCGATGAGCAGCGCAGATTTACTCACTGCTCTTTATTTTGGTGTTATGGACCACGATCCGGCCACCTGGACCAGGGATGGCAGAGGGCAGGATGTGTTCATACTTTCCGCAGGACATCTTGCTCCGGTGTATTACTCGCTGCTTGCCAGAAGCGGATATTTCCCTGTAAAGGAGCTTGCCACACTGAGGCAGTTCGGGTCACGGCTGCAGGGGCATCCTTCGGTGGAGACCGGAGTCCCGGGCATATTCCAGACTTCCGGATCACTCGGGCAGGGTCTGTCCGCAGCCGCAGGATTCGCGCTCGGCAAGAAGATGGACGGGGATGGGCACACGGTGTACGTACTCATCGGTGATGGAGAATGCGAAGAAGGGCAGATCTGGGAAGCCGCGATGTTCTGCGCCCACCACAGGACAGACAATATGATCGCGATAGTGGACTGGAACGGACAGCAGATCGATGGCCGGATAGACGATATCGCAGGTGTCGGAGACCTCGCCTCCAAATGGAAGGCGTTCGGCTGGGATGTACTCGAATGCGACGGACACGACTTCAACGAGATACTCCCGGCATACGGCAAGGCAAAGGAAATGCTCGGCAAAGGAAGACCGGTGGTGATACTTATGCGGACCGACATGGGCCGCGGAGTCGACTTCATGGCCGGGACCAACGAGTGGCACGGGAAAGCGACCAACGCAGAACAGTGCGAGAAGGCCCTGTCCCAGCTTGAAGAGACGCTCGGAGACTATTGATCCCCGCCGGGAAAAGGCAATAACCAGATCCATTACCCTGAAAACAGAAGACAATGAAAGAATATACCAATACTGGCAGCAAGGATACAAGAAGCGGTTTCGGTGCAGGACTTCTCGAAGCCGGAAGAAAAGACAGTTCTATAGTGGCAATGGCGGCTGACCTTGCAGGGTCGGTCAAGATGTCGGCCTTTGCAAAAGAATTCCCCGACAGGTTCTTCCAGTGCGGGATCGCGGAGGCCAATATGATAGGAGTTGCGGCCGGTATGGCCATAAGCGGGAAGACCGTGTTCGCCGGATCATTCGCGGAATTCGTGACAGGACGCGTCTATGACCAGATACGGCAGGAGGTGGCATACGGCAACACCAATGTAAAGATCTGTGCATCGCACGCCGGTATAACGCTCGGCGAGGATGGAGCCACCCATCAGACAATGGAAGACATAGCCCTGATGAGGGCGCTCCCGGGGATGGTGGTGATCAATCCGTGCGACTACAACCAGACAAAGGCTGCGACAATAGCGGCGGCGGAATACGTCGGACCTGTATATCTCCGTTTCGGAAGGCCGGCGGTCCCTAACTTCACCCCGGAAGACCGGAAATTCGAGATAGGCAAGGCCATAATAATGAACGAAGGTACGGATGTCTCCATCTTCGCCACCGGCCATCTGGTATGGGAAGCTCTCCAGGCCTGCGCGATCCTCGAAAGCAGAGGGATATCCGCTGAAATCATAGATATCGCCACCATCAAGCCTCTCGATACCGAAGCTGTGCTCGCATCTGTCGCAAAGACAGGAGCTGCCGTGACAGCGGAGGAGCACAATACGGCAGGAGGGCTCGGTGAACTTATATGCACGGCCCTGGCGGCAGGTCATCCAGCCCCTGTAGAGATCATTTCCGGAGGAGACAGGTTCGGGCAGAGCGGCTCACCGGCTGAACTGATGGCAGCATACGGGCTCGATGCCGCCCACATAGCAGAAGCGGCAGTCAGGGCAGTCGCCAGGAAATAAGCCATCCCGTCTCCATGCTCGATGACAGAGAGATATTGTCCCTCTACCGTTCCGGAGACAGGGAGAGGGCATTCAAGGCTCTTGTAGACAGTTACAAGGAACGGCTCTACTGGCATATCAGAAGATTCGTATATTCCCATGAAGACACGGACGACCTGCTTCAGGAGACTTTCGTGAAAGTATGGTCCGGCCTCCCCGGATTCAGGGAGGACTCCAGGCTGTTCACCTGGATATACAGGATAGCGACAAACGAGACCCTCAATTTCATCCGCAGACAGAAGACGCACGGACTGGCGGATACTGAACCTGTCGAGAATATAATAGGGAAGAAAATCGATGACGACCCGTATTTCAACGGCACGGAAGTCCAGAAAGTCCTGCACAACGCCATCCGGAAACTGCCACCGAGACAGAAGGCGGTATTCAATATGAGATATTTCGATGATATGGGCTACAACGACATTGCCGGAATCCTCGGAGTATCAGCCGGCGCACTGAAGGCATCATACCACCATGCCTGTACAAAAATAAAGGAAGAACTTGAAAAATATTTTTAACTTTCCCCGGTTTATGTGTCTAAATAACTGATGAGGACAGATGAAAAAGACATACTGGCCGGTTACGAGGGACTGAAAGAGATGCCTTTCCGCATCCCTGATGGCTATCTGGACAGCCTTGATGCAAAGATCAGCGCAAGGATAGCGGATCAGGGGAAGAAACCCGGAAGACGGCCGCTCCAGGGCAGGCTCTTTTCTCTCGCCGCAGTTCTTTCAGCGGCCGCCGTACTCGCGGTCATAGCTGCAGGGGGCATTATGCTCCTTATATCAGGAGACCGGAATCCTGATTACGGAGCAGACGAATATGCACTGTACCAGGACGTAGACATCATTCCTGTCACTGACCCTGAATCCATCTTCCTCTCATCCGGCATCAACGATCCGGACACCCTCTCATCGGAAGACATCATCAACTATCTTGTCTACATAGGGATTGAGCCGGAAGAGTTTGACTATAAATAAAACGACGTGAAATGAAAAGAATCTTGACATTTGCGCTGGCAGCGGCGATGGCTATGCCGGCACTTTTCTCGCAGGACAGGGACTCCGGCTGGAGAGACAGGATCCGCAGCGAAAGGATCGCATTCATAACGGAGGAACTCTCCCTCACATCAAAGGAGGCAGAGAAATTCTGGCCCGTATACAATACATTCAGAGACCGCAAGGCAGAGGCTCAGAAAGCCATCAGAGACGCATACCGTGCGCTTGATGAGGCAGTCCGCGAGGGTAATGCGACTGATAAATGCATCAGCGACTATGTAGAGGCTCTCGATGCCAAGGCAGGGATAGAGACACAGGCGCTCAAGGAATACCGGAAAGTGCTCCCTGCAGAGAAGATAGCCAGGCTGTACATCGCCGAGGAGAAATTCCGGATGCAGCAGATACACCGGCTGCATCACGGCCCTGACAGAGACGCACACAGAAGGCCGGCACCGGAAAAGCCGAAGTGCCGATGATATCAGATAAACAGGAAATCGGAGACGAGGGAACGGTATTCTGCAGAATACGTTCCCTCTTCCATTATTGTCAGGACAGACTCTGACGGAATGATTCCCGGCCCCGCTGCAGCCCCTCCGCGCGAGAATTCAATAACCATCCGCGAGAACGGACGTCGAGGCGAAGTCCTGACTCTGACCAGACGGAACGGATAAAGCCCCATTGATACGGCATAGCGCCTTACTTCCCTCTCCTGATCCGCAGGAAGGACCATCGAAAGCCTCCCATCGGCAGAAAGCCAGTCCGAGGCGAAGCATATCACATCCCTGTAGGACAATGTATCCGTATGCCTCGCTGTCCTTCTTCTCTGGTCCGGAGCCTTGAGAGAACTTTCAAAATACGGAGGATTGGAGAATATCAGATCATATCTTTCCTCCGGACGGGATGACCGCAACATACAGTCGAACTCTGACAGAGAACGGTGATGGGCAGTCATTGAACCGCCCCACTGTGAAGCGGAGAAATTCTCCGAAGCCTCATCTGCGGATGCCTGATCGATATCGACAGCCTCCACTGACATTTCATATCCTCCGGATGCTTCCGACACCCTCTGGGCCGCCATCAGCGCGACCGAACCCGTCCCTGTCCCTATATCAAGCAGATGCCTCTCCCCGCCGGTCACAGTCATCAACGCCCCGAGAAGGACACCATCCGTGTTGACCTTCATTGCGGACCGTGAATTGCTCACAGTAAAATGCTTGAACCTGAATACCGGCATTGCTGGGACAGCTGGATTATACTGATATCTTACCGAGGTCACTCACTGACAAACAGTCCATCCTTCATAGACAGCGATCTGTCGCACATAGCAGCCAGTTCAGGATCGTGGGTGACTATCACTATCGTCTGCCCATACATATCCCTCAAGGAGAAGAACAGCCTGTGAAGCTCCGCCTTGGTCCGGCTGTCGAGATTGCCGGACGGTTCATCCGCATACAGCACGGCAGGGTTGTTGACAAGCGCCCTTGCTATGGCTACCCTCTGCTGCTCGCCGCCGGAGAGCTCGGATGGCTTGTGCCCCGTCCTTTCAGCAAGCCCGAGGTCACCGAGAAGCCTGAGAGCGGCGGATCTGGCATCCCTTGCAGTACGGCCGGCGATCAGGGCCGGAATCATCACATTCTCGAGCGATGTGAATTCAGGAAGAAGGTGATGGAACTGGAAGACAAAGCCTATCTTCCTGTTCCTGAACGCTGACAGTTCCCTGCTTCCGAGATGCAGCACATCGGTGCCATCGATGGACAGAGAGCCGGCATCTGGTGAAGAAAGGGTTCCGAGTATATGCAGCAACGTGGATTTGCCGGCTCCGGATGCCCCCATAATAGACACCACCTCAGACTTCGCTGCCGAAAAATCTATACCCTTCAGCACCTTGAGGCTGCCGAAAGACTTCTCTATTCCCTTCGCTTCTATCATAATGAAAATATAAAGCCGGTCTGGGATCTATCCAAACCGGCTTCAAATATAGCAATAATATAGGAAATATCACTTTCCTGATATCTCCAGGAGCTTGTCAAGAAGCTCCTGTTCGCTTCCCGGAGTGTATCCGGAATGTGAATAGACAATCCTGCCCTCGGAATCGACAATGAATGTCTGCGGGGTGAGCGACACGTTCATAGCCCTCTTCAGATCCTGGTTCCTGTCGAACACACAGTTGAACTGCCATCCGTATCCCTGGACCATGGACCTGGCCCTGGCAAGGAACCTGTTGTCATCCACCGAAACAGCGATAATGTCGAAATCCACAAGCTCAAGCCATTCATCCATTAAAGTATTGAGAGTGTTAAGCTCAGTTATGCACGGCTTGCAGGTCACTCCCCAGAAGGAGATTATGACCGGCTTGCCAGTGACGACTGTCCTTATGCCGACCTGTTCCCCTGCCATATTCTCCACCTTCACATCAGGAAGAGTCTGGGCCGAAAGAAAGGCTGCACCAAAGAATAGTACGGCGACCGCCAGAATAAATCTTCTCATAATACTTGTCTTTAAAGGAGGAACCGGCTTACTTCGCGAATCTCGGCAGCGACCAGTTCCTTGATGACTTCACAATCTTTGTAGATACCGGTGCAGAAGCAGGAACGGATGCCGGAGAGACAGCCGACTGCGATGCATCATCTACCCTCACCATATTATAAGGGAAACGCGGAACCCTGTAGTCGAAGCTGAGGGAATATCCACCCCTGCCGGCTTCATCCTTGTAGTCGATAAGTGCGGCCGAATACCACATTCCCACCAGATCGACAGTGTATGAATTGTTCTGGCTGTCAGTTATCTCCATCGGTTCTGTCTCCACTGTCACATTGCCTTCCGCATCCATTGAAGCTGTCGCAATAGGATATGTTCCGGTAATTGTACTGAAATACTGGTCAGAAGGATGGGCCAGATAGAACGCATTGAATCCTATGTCAGCCCTTCCCAGAGCCTGGTTCTCTATGGGTACATCAAGATCCTTCATATTCACTCTCTGAAGAGCATCCTCGGACATAAAGGACAGGCTGTAGGTAGTCTTGTCATACTGGGCGTGGAACGGAGGGAAATCAATGTCGGTATTGGCCTGGTTGCCGTTCTCGCCTTCCCAGCCGCTTACAAGATACTGGTAGTTGTTCTCATCCGCAGTAATCTCTACGATATAATAATATGCCGGTGAGGCAATATCGACGATTCTCCAGGTGCCGAGCCATCTGTTGTATTCTTCCGTAGCCGGCTCTTCAGCAGGAGTGATAGGGTCAGACATTGCATACAGTCCAGTCCCCTTGCCATCGAGATCGACTCCGAGCATGACGGCATACCACTTCTGGTCGGAATCGAGAATTCCGAGAGATCCCGTCATAGTATAATCCATCAGATAGTCGATCCACATCGCATTCTGCCCCATATCATTCCTTGCATCGATCTCCGCCTGGACTACGGCTATCTCATCGGCTGCGAATGCAGCGATGTCGCTGTTATAGTCATTCGTGAACTCATCCACTGAGACAACAGCTGGAAGATAGTAGTCGTATCCGCCATTCACAGTGAAAGTAAGGACATCAGCATACATTGAAGTTCCCTGGGACTCATCGAGATTCATATCTCCACGGCCATCATATTTGCAGGACCAGTTCTCGTTGACTATCCATTTGCCTTCTGTAAGAGGAGTGGTGAACTCATCATCATCCGGAGTGCCCACGACGGTGCCATCGGCGAGAAGCCCGGTGACAACGGCCCTGTATGTCGTACGTTCGGTGAGATTATCGAATTCAACGGACTGGTTGCCGACCTTCAGGACCGACTGGTAATCGGTGATTCCGGCCAGTTCCTCTGCGATCACTTCGTCTATATCGGACTCGACATCATCTGTAACGAAGCAGTACCATGTATCGGAACCTCCTGTGCAGGTCACACTGACTGTAACGGATTCTGCTGTAAGAGTCTCATCATTGACTGAAACCCTGAAACGGGTGTTGCCTGTCTGCTCGCCGCCATCCTCATTGGACTCAGTCTTATCGCAGGAAGACAGCCCTGCAATAACCAGAGGCAGAGCCGCTACGAACCATAAAAATTTTCTTGTCTTCATCGTCTTTTATACTAAAATTATCAATCATCCATTTTCTCCGACCGGATTACAGTACCGGGAGTGCAACGGCATCCCCGCTCCTTACCGGAGGGACAGCATTCCCGATCACATCAGCCGGGATCTCCGCCTGCTCATATACACTGACCTCCCCTGATGCCAGAGAAGTAAGGGTGAGCTGGCTTCCGGACAGATCCACTGCATACCCGAGACCTCTTGTCCCGCCGAGCCTGGTGCCATCCGAATAGCGTCCGGTAAGCACATTGTCACCGGACACGGAATAGCTTCCTTCATAATACCAATAACGTACCAGACCAGAACCTACTTTCTGATACAGGGCAAAAGTCCCGGAAGAGAAAGATGCATACACATCGATGTCAAGTCCCTGCCCTTCTATCAGGTCTCCTGTCTCTACAAGATGCCACTGGCCCGAAATGTCCACTCCTGCATCTTTCGTTCCAGAACAGGAAGAAAAGCCTGCTGCAAGGAACACTGCTGCCAATATATAAATAATTCTTTTCATTTTCTTCTAACTATAAATCAGTTACAGGATCACAGCCATCCTCCGTTACCGTTTCCTATTCCTCTTGCGATCACGGACACCTGCTTGGATATAGGCATTCCGCCCATCGATGATCCGCCGCCGGCGACATCACCTCCGGCTATAGCCCTGATGGTGAGCTTCGCACAGCCCGCCTTCTCCGGCTGGATAAGGAGGGCGCCGCCTTTGATGACTGGCTTGGTAAGGAGCCCCAGAGCCTCATAGTCCTCATCGGATATGGTCACATCCTCATAATAAGTGAGATTCTCGGATCCGCCTCCGAAAACAGTGTCGAGGTTGATCCTCTGCGAACGGCCGACTTCCGCCACGAGACAAGGAGTGCCTTCTATCTGCATCAGAAGCCTCCAGGCATCAATGGTTCCCGTTCCCATATTCCCCATATACGGAGAGAGCAGAAGGTCTCCCATAGATGCTGTCCCGCTCGCCGATGTCACCAGAGTCTCTTTCGTACCGAAAAGGCGGCTGTCGATATCGTTCACTGAAGTAAGCAGCATCGCCGTAAACTGGTCTCTGGTCAAAGTGACACCGAGATCGAGGGCGTACGAGAGTCCGAGAGCCGCGACTCCGGACACATGCGGACAGGCCATCGATGTACCCTGCATATAGCCGTAGTCGGTCACGGTCTGTATGGTCTCTCCGCCTTCGGTATAGTTGATCGGCTCGGTCGGCATAGTGGAAAGGACACAGCCTGTCTCGCTGTCGAACACTCCTCCGGTATAGAGTTCACCACCCGGTGCGGCTATATTGGAGCCAGGGCCATAGTTGGTGTAGTAGGCCGGCAGATTGTCGGATGCGATAGAAGTCACAGAGATGCAGTCCCTGCTGGCTCCTGGATAGGAAGCCCTGTCCCAGCTGTCGTTTCCGGCAGCGAAAATGGCGATATTGCCATCCGGCATGGCAGAGCAGTTGCCCCGTTCGTTCTCACCTCCGTTAATGAAATATTGAATGGCCGCAGCCTCTACATTTACTGCAGCAAAGGCATCGTCGCTTGTGATGGAGTTGTTCTGGTTACCCCAGGAGCACTGGATAATGCAGGCTCCGTTGTCTGCAGCATATCGTATGGCTTCAGCGCATAATGTCTCCGGAGCTGACCCGCCCTGGTTGAATATCTGAAGAGACATCATCCTCACACCGCTCTCCGGTGAACCGTCTCCTCCTGCCACGCCGCAGACACCGATACCGTTGTTATTCACTGCAGCGACCGTCCCCGCCACATGCGTACCGTGGCCGTTATTGCCATCCGATCCCCAGTCTATCTCGCCGGTATAATTAACGAAGTTAAATCCGTAAATGTCATCTGTATATCCGTTGCCATCATCATCCACTCCTGGAGTCCCGTTCAGTTCTGCGGTGTTGACCCACATATTCTGGGCGAGGTCAGGATGGTCGTACTGGACACCAAGGTCGATTATCGCGACAACCACTTCCGGACGTCCTGTCTCGAGTCTCCAGGCATCCTCGACGTTTATGTCCGCACCGCGGACCGCCGTTGGGGCATAGTCCTCGCTGCCATCGTTCTTGTAATGCCACTGTCTGGCCAGCTCCGGATCGTTGAACGGACCGGAAGCCCCGACCTTAGTCAACGGCTTCACGACAGGATAGGACCGTCCGTCGGATGCTATCTTCAACCTGTTGTTGAACTGTACCCTGCCGACTTCCTCGTACCCTGCGACCACGGACGCAAGGCTGTCGAGATCCGCCGATTCGCTGAATTTCAGTTCATACCAGCAGGCAAGCTCAGCCTCCGGAGTGCCGGCCTTGGTCGCCGGAGCTTCAAGCCCCTTGAATACCGGCTTCATCTCTATCCCGGACTCGCCGAGTCTCTGCTCAAGGCTGAAATACTGTGAAAGATCGGCCAGACGCACTATCAGGGAACCCTGGACAGGGTCATTCTGTCTGTTGATTATCTTGGATGGGACCTCCGGAACATCCACCCCGGCAGATCCGCCTATAGGATCTATGCTGCAGGATACAGCCAGGACAAGCATTCCTGACATTGCAGCGGATATCATTCTGTAACTCCTCATACCAGTCGCAAATTAGTAAGTGAATGTATCATTGTTGTCTCCGGCATCCTTGCCTGAATAGCCGTAAGTGAACGGGAAGGTATAGGTCCTTCTGTTGCTGTTGAACGTAGGCTCGCCTGATACCGTAGCCAGCACCTCGACCTCTGCTCCATCTTCCGTGGAATAATACATATCCCCGGTCACATAGATCCTTGCATCCAGCACAAGCGGGATGATCCCGTTCTTCTCGTTGTCTTCATCAAGGGTGAAGCCGATGTATTTACCGTGTCCCCACGGATCTATCCTGTATGCATCCAGAGTACGGGAATACTCCAGTTCCACTGTACGGGAGGTGACAGGTTCCCCTGAGCCATCGACACCCCAGTCGATCAGATCCATCATCGGACCTCCGCATGTATACCTTCCGGTACGCTGCACCTCATAGTCCTCCCTGACTATCGTCACATCCACCCTCGGATAGGTTGTCTGCTCTATATACTGCTGGGTATAGGCTTCATCCACATACAGAGAGAGCCTGTACTCCTTGAAGTCCTGCATGCTCTCGGTGAAATACACCGTCACTTCCGATGTCAGCACACCGCGCGGGAAAAAGGCCGACTCAGGGACTTCAAACGCGTCCGGGAATGCGCAGTCGAAATGCAGCGGCACATTCTCATCCTCCCTGGGAGCATCATCCCGTTCAAGGATGAAAGTGATCTCGTTTGCATCGAGAGGGAGAGACTGATACGGCTCCGCCTCCTCGAAATAGACATTCACCCCCAGATAGTTGGACTCATCCCCGGGGCTGTACTTCCCGTCATTGCACGATACGGGAAGAAGGGCTGCCATGCCCAGATAAAGAATATATCTGTTGAAATTCATCTTCTTCATTGTCTGTCTTCAATTTACGTCAGTCTGTGACTCCATCCCTGAGGTCAGGGTTGTCTCCCGATACAGGAGGTTCCCCTGATTTGTTGGCTGAGGCAGGAATGGCCTTGTTGGAGTTCGTCTCTCTCTGAGGGAACCGGAGAAGGAGATAAGGGTCATCCGAATCGATATTGAAAGCGAATGCCGCCGGCCAGTTGGTGACTGTGGAGCTGCCATGTGTCCTCACCATCGGTTTGGCGAGCCTCATTATATCCGACATAGAGAAGCCCTCGCCCCAGAGCTCGATCCTGCGCTGCTTCCATATCTCATCCTGGAGATCCTCGGCGGAAGATGCCTCGCATACATACGAAGGGTCACGGTAGGTCTTGACAAACTCCTCGAGAAGCGTCTTTGCCTGGCCCTCGTTCCCGCTCATAGCCAGACCCTCGGCACGGATGAGGATCATCTCCTCGGCCCTCATTATGCACCAGTCGCTTGCATTGTCGGTACTTCCTATACCCTGCTTCTGGCCGAACTTCACTGTCGTGTACTCCTTGAACGCCACCTTGACATTCGGGATAGTCATCGTCGATATCGCACGGCCGGTCCTGCCGTTCCACTCTATCGTGGAGAGCAGAGGAGAGTCCAGGGACTCGTTCACCCACCAGCCCTTGCGGACATCAGTAGACGGGATCAGGTCATAGAGCATAGTGCTGATACGCTTGTACATACCGGATATGGCTGTATATCCTGCACCTGTAAAAGAACTCAGATGCGATGGCCAGCTTGCGTATCCGGCCGCATCATCGGACTCTATCAGAGACCCCCATATCCAGCTGTGGTCATTGATATTGCAGAACGCCGGCGTGCCGACCTCATCCCTCGTATATGGAGTATAGCCTTCGAGAGCCTTCTCTGCATCCGCAGCTGCCTCCTCGAACATTCCCATATTGAGATACGCCCTCGCCCTGAGACCGTATGCCACATTCTGGTCCACCCTTGTCTTGTCAGGACGGCTGTAATCGGCGAGATAGTCTATCGCCTTTGTAAGGTCACCTATGATAATGTCGTATATGTCCCGCACCGTAGCCCTCGGGTTATTCATATAATCTGTATTGATATCCAGGATAGGGACGCACAGTGCATCTTGGTTGTCCTGATACCTGAAAGCATAGTACGGTGCCAGTCCGAGATAGTCGAACGCCCTGACAGCCAGAGCCTGGCCTACGGAATGACGCTGTTCGGCGGAGGCATTGTCCATATCCACCCCTTCGAATCCTGACAGCACTGAATTGCAGAGCGCGATCTGATTGTAGAAGAATGAATAGCGGATATAGCATACGATATAGTTATCGTTTCTGTCCGAATAGTCGTAGCTGCTTGTAAACCAGTTGTAGTTGCTGTTGTCGCAGACCATATCGGGACCGTTGCAGTCCTGGAACATACATACCGCCGGATAACCGAAGTCATTATGGATGGTTCCGTTGTTGTATGTACTCATAGCCTTTGCCGTAAAGGAATACACACCAGCGAGATCGGCATCCGCCCTGTCCGGAATCGCCGTCACGGCATCCGTAACCTGATCAGTCGTGATGGCAAAGCCTTCCGGATCCATTTCATTCATCTTGGAACAGGAAACTGTCGCCAGGACGGCTGCCACCAGAGATATCTTGCTTATTTTCATTTTCTCCATTCTTTAAAAAGTGATAGTTATACCTCCTGATATGCTGCGCATAGCGGAATAGGTAAAGTTACCGTTGCCGTTGGACCCGCCTGTCGCACCGAAACTCATCCTCGGGTCAAGACCCCTGCGGGCAGAGAACACCCAGAGGTTGTCCCCGGTTGCATAGACCCTGACACTTGCTATATGAAGCTTCTTCACCCAGTTTTCAGGGAAGGTATAGCCGACAGTGACATTATTGATGCTCAGATAGTTCGAACTTGTAAGGAACCTGTCGCTGTCGCTTTCGTATGTATTGTCGGAAGCATCGAGACGTGGAATATTCGTATCAGGATTGGACGGAGACCAGGAATTCAGGATATCCTCGTGCCAGTTGGTACCAGCCATCTGCGAGCAGCCTGAATGCATCAGGTTCTGATATGTACCATCATACAGACGGCCCCCGAGCTGGTAGGAGAACTGGGCGGAGACATCGAATCCGTAGAAATTCAGCGTGGTCCCGAATCCTCCGTAGACCTTTGCCATTGTGTCGCCGCAGTCTGCAAGCGCTGCGAGGTTGTAGTCCGTTGTAGTGCTCCAGTCACCGTTGTCCGGATCCATATAGTACAGAGCCTGGCCTGTGTCCGGATCCACGCCTGCATATTTCCTGTAATATGCCTGATACATGGAACCGCCTATCTTGAGGATAGAGGAAGAGCTCCTTATGCCCGTATCCTTGACATCATCATCCAGTTCAAGTATCCTGTTGTCCACGTGGGTAAGGTTGAAATTGACTGTCCAGTTGAAATTGCTCGTGGAAATGAGGGTGCCGTACAGATCCAGTTCCAGACCCTGGTTCAGGATACTGCCCACATTGGTAGGGATATATCCTGCAGTGATTCCCGAAGAGCTCGGCACACTCTTGTTATAGAGCAGGTCGACAGTCGTACGGTTGAAATACTCCACAGTACCGCCCAGCCTGTCACCGAAGAAAGAGAAATCGAAACCGGTGTTGAAAGCATAGGATGTCTCCCATGTAATGTCCACGTTACCCTTGTAGCTCATGGTCTTGGAGTATTCGCCTGTCGTCTCCGAATACGATACTGTATACTGGTCTGTATACGGCTGGTAGTTGGAAGCTCCGCTTGAATACAGCAGGTTGTCATTTCCCTGCACACCCCAGCTGGCCTTGAACTTGAGCATATCCAGCCAGTCTCTCGTCCCTGCCATGAAGTTCTCATCGGAGATCAGCCACGCACCGCCGATACTTCCGAAATCTCCCCACCTGTGACCCGGCGCGAACCTCGATGATCCATCCCTTCTATAGGATGCACTCAGGAAATACTTGTCACCATAGCTGTACTGCACCCTGGAGAGGATACCTTCTGTCATATAGTTGTTGGTATATGAAGAGACGTTCCTGTTGGTGACACCGCCGGCATTGCCAAGCTCCCCGATAAACGGATTATAGAGATGGTCGTTGGTGCCGTTCATCATCTGTATCTTGAGCCTGTACTGCTCATATCCCACCAGAGCCTCGATATTGTGGTTCTTGATCTGGGTCTTGTAAGTTGCAAGATACTGGCAGTTGATACCGGAAATCCTCTGGTGGGTGACAGTAGCCACTCCATCGAATTCCTCGTTGCTGCTGCCCCAGCGGCTTGCAAGATAGTTCACCCTGTCGTTGGACTCCGTGAGGGAGTAGTTCACGCTCAGCGTAAGTCCCTCTATCGGGGTGATATGCGCATACCACTGTCCGTTGAATGTCGAGTTGATGTCCGTGGACCGGTCATTCTCGATCACCGCACCTGCACGGGAGTTGCCCATAAACGGCCTCTGTGCATTGGTGGAGTTGGCTCCGTTGTCATACAGACGCGTGCCGGTGGCCGACTCGTACAGGATATTGCCGTCGGCATCACGTACGAACATAGGGTAGATAGGCGCCACCATATTGGCTGCATAGAAAAGGTTCAGAGTCGAATTGGCGGATTCATCGGCATCACCGTAATATGTAGCCTGGCTATAGCTCATATTCGTACCGACGCGGAGCCATTTCTTCGCCTGGTAGTCCACCTTTCCCCTTCCGCTGTAGCGGGTGAATCCCGAATTGCTGATGATACCGTTGTCATCAAGATATCCGAAGCTGGCATAATAGTTCAGTTTCTCCGTACTTCCGGATACTGTGGCATTGTACTCCTGACGGAGGTTGCCCTTCCCGAAAATCTCATCATACCAGTTATCCGGAGTATAGTAATACTCACCGTCCGTATATCCGAGGGTCGCATTCGGATTGAGCCTGAAGTTGGTTCCTATGAGCTTCTCTCCGGCCGGAACGGTGAACACCTGGTAGCCCAGTCCGCCGTTGGAAGTATTGAGCAGGGTGTTGTCTGCATACCTGTAGGCATCAGAAGATGTAGCTCCCGCATAGACCTGCGAATTGTACAGAGACCTGTACATCAGTTCGTAATACTGTCCCGGGCTCTCGATGACCCTGTAGTTCGGCACCATCCTCCTGTTGGAACCCCATTTGGCATCTACGGTTACCTTCGCCTCGCCAGTCTTGCCTTTCTTGGTGGTGATAAGGATCACACCGTTGGCACCCCTCGCTCCGTAGATCGCATTTGCAGCCGCGTCCTTGAGGACGGTCATCGACTCGATGTCGGCGGGATTGATATTCTCTATGGCGCCATCATACGGCACACCGTCAAGTATATAGAGAGGATTGTTGGAAGCCGATATGGATCCCATACCACGGATACGGATGGTCGCGCCGGAGCCCGGCTTTCCGCTCGACTGTATCACCTGCACACCTGACATCTGTCCCGAAAGGGCTCCGGTCACATTCGCGACGGCCCTCTCAGCCAGCTTGTCGGAATCGACCGCTGATGCAGATCCCGTAAAGGAAGACCTTGTGGCCGTACCGTATGCCACCACTATCGTCTCCTCGAGCATCTCAGTATCCGGGGCCAGCCGGACATCCAGCACCCCCATCCCCGAAACCGGGATCTCTACAGTCACATATCCAATCGAAGAAAATATCAGGACTCCATCGGAAGGGACATCCAGCGAGAACTTTCCATCCCCGTCCGTACTTGCTCCGGTCATTGTATCCTTGAGCTGTATCGAGGCAAACGGCACCGGAAGGCCGTTGGAAGAATCCGTGACCGTTCCTGTCACCGTCATCACATCCTGACCGTAAGCCAGGACTGATGACAGCGCAAGAGCGAATATCAAAAAAATCTTATATATCTTCATTCTGTTCGGAAGCTACACGCTTGCTAAGATTAAACATAATGACCTTCACAGGCCTGCATCAGAAAGAATAGCCGACTCCGACAGAGAATGTGTTCCTGAGCGGAGAATTCCCTGCCGCGATCAGATAGGCTACATCCAGATTCACTCCGAAGACATGCGCTCCAAGACCGACAGAGGCAAATGATGGAAGCCCGTTCTTCTCTGAACCGTAGTGATAGCCGGCACGCACCGCTATGAGCGAATCGTATTCATACTCTGCACCGACAGTGCATCCCATGGCGGAAGGGCCTCCGAAATAGGCCTTGCCTTCCACTCCTGCCTCAAGTCCGTGCCTTCCCCAGACATTCCCGTATGACACGGCAAGGGCCGCATTCATCGGGAGATTGAACTTCGTGCCGGAAGCTGAGGATACCGGAAGACCGAGGTTGTTCCCTGACAGTGAGATGCGGAACTGACGTATCACATACATCAGCTGAATATCCGCATAGAAAGTATTGAGATCCTTGTAATAGGCGGATGTGACGCTCGATGCATAGTTGAGACCGATACCGGCGGAGAACGAATCCGTAATGAGATATGACACTCCGGCGCCTACCTGCCAGTCTATCGGGGTGAACTTGCCGAGAGACACTCCTGTCTCGGAGACACCTTCGTATGACTGGTTGATGGCAGCCGAGGCACCGAAAGAAATGCCGAAACGGCCGAGCCTGTATGCAGCGCCTGCGACACCGGCATTGATCCCGGCAGCTGTCGGCTGCCAGCTGTTGTAGGTGACTCCCGCAGCGAGATTGTCTGAAGAAAACGGTATGGCCGCAATGTTCCCGAACTGTGCATACGCATCAGATGACAGGCCGGCGGAGATACCTCCCATAGCAGCAGACCTCGGATTCAGCGCGTTGTCTACAAATGGCATGGCAACGCTTTCCTGGGCCTCTGCTGCAACCATCGGAGCGGTGAGCAGAGCCAGAAGCAACAATATGTTCTTTCCTGTTGTTTTCATTTCTCAACTTTTCTAGATTCTTACAAAACTGCATGATCCGACGACCTTCCCATCCTGGCGGAGAACCAGACTATATGTTCCCGGAGCCACATCCGTAAGGTCGATCTCATACGGCTGGGACGGGGAGATAGCGGTTGAAGCAGAATATACCGTGCTTCCCGAGACTGAAGTGACAGTCACTTCATATATTCCAGACTCGGAAGTCCTCACCTTGACATAATCCCTTGCCGGGTTAGGATAGACACTCAGGCCGGCATCCCCTGTAGCTGACCCGGAGTCAAGCACGGATATGGAGATTCCGCCGGCAACTCCTTCCCCGCGAGGGTCAGTGGCGGTGATAGCCACATTCACCTTGCCGGTCTTGAGCGCAGTGAATTCAACCAGGCCGTTCTCCAGTTCGGTATATGACACGATATCCGGGCTGGTGAAATTATAATTGAAGGTGAGCCTGTCTCCATCCTTGTCGTAGAAGCAGTCATACGGATTGAACGTATATGTCGAACCGGCACCTCCGATTGCGATATCCTTGCTTCCGGTGAAACGCGGAGCGTTGTTCTCGAGCACGGTGAACGGTATCTCAAGCGTAGCCACGCCTGTCTCCTCCCCGGTATTGTCCCTTGCCGTGATAGAGCATGAATACTCGCCCGGCTCGAGATACAGGGCATTGATCGTAAGCTGTACGGACCTTGTGGTAAGGGATACCAGCTCCACTGCATCATCGACAGTTCCGGAGAATTCCCTTGTGAAGTTCTGACCGTCCGGTTCGATAATGGTATATGTCCTTACGACAGTGCCGGATGCAGTCAGTACTATGTCACCCTCCTGGTCAGGAGTGATCACCGGAGCCCTGTTTTCCTTGGTGCTTATCGTTTTCGGCTCCATCGCGGCTGATTCGTCACCTATGACATTGGCAGACACGACCGTGCACCAGTACTTCGTATTGAAATCGAGCCCGGAAAGAGTCATCGTCCGCCTTCCATCTGCAGCATATTCGAGATCAGCGACTCTGAACTCCTTCATCTTGGCATCCTCCAGATTGTCTGCAGAGAATTCGGAATCGTCATAATAGACATAGAAATAGCTGGCATTCTCTGGCTCATCAAGGGTGAATATGATCGAATTGCCATCCGACTCCATATCGAAGGAAGTCACAGGAGATGCATCCGGAGTCCCGAGAGCTGCCCCGAGAGCTGCCACAGCATCCAGCATTCCGCTTCCGAGCATTCCGGAGCGGTTCATGTTATATTCATAAATGGACGGATCCGCAGTGTTGACAAGCAGTTTGTAAAGGTTGTCGGCAGTGAAGCCGTCCTCGGGAGTCTTGGTGGAAAGGATGAGTGCAGCCACTCCGGCTACATGAGGAGCAGCCATGGATGTTCCTCTGTCGGATCCCCATACCCCGCCTGTAATGGTACTGAACACGCCGCCGAAATCATGGTTGACGGCATCGTCTCCTCCCGGAGCACAGATGTCAACCCAGTCGCCATAGTTGGTGTAATAGGCATACCTTCCTGTCGGACCGACTGCCGCTACGGCAAGGGTCTTATCGTACTGGGCAGGATATCCTGTCTCCATCTGATAGTTTCCGGCAGCGAAAATCACGAGACCGCCCTTCATAGGTCCTACCTGGTTGCCATTCTCGTCCAGACCTGCATTCTCCACAAAATAGTCGATTGCAGCCTTGTCAGCAGCGGAAATCGAGGTCGCTTCAGCCGCATAGCCCCAACTGTTGTTCACTATGCAGGCACCGTTCTCCGCAGCATACTGGAATGCCTTCTGGGTATCCCCTCCCTGGGTTTCCCCTTCTTCAAGCAACTGGAGGGACATTACGCGGACTCCTTTCTGATCCGGATAGTAACCTCCTGCAACTCCGCACAGCCCGACACCGTTGTTGTTCACAGCCGCTATCGTTCCTGCGACATGGGTTCCGTGATTCTGCGGATGGATGGTCGCATTGTCATAGACAAAATTGTATCCGTACACATCATCCACAAAACCGTTGCCATCATCATCCACGCCCGGCTCTCCGTTGAGCTCGGCCTCGTTGACCCACATATTGTCGGCAAGATCAGGATGGGCAAACTGGACACCGCGGTCCACCACTCCCACTATGACAGACGGGTCTCCGAACACTCCGTAAGTATCCCAGGCTTCCTGAAGCCTAATGTCGATACCTGCGGTGAATCCGTGCTGACCGGTATTGTTGTAATGCCACTGATAGCCTTCGACATAGTACGGGTCGTTCATCTCCACCGCCATCGGCTCCACTTTCATCACCGGCTCTGCGAATTCTATCCCCGGGACAGATGCTGCATCACCGGATGCCTTGGACACAGGGACATTGCTGTCGTAGCGGACCTTGAACCACCTGTGCAGTCCGGCTGCGCGCTGACGTTTCTCGAACCTGCCCCCGATCAGAAAGGCTGATTCCGCCTCGGTCACATTGACACCTGGAATCTGGAGCAGAGCTATTCCATCCTCATTCAGCACACCCTGGCCATCTGCGTATTCCAGAAGTCTGTCAGCGAGATCCTCCGACACCTTGAGTGTCATAACCCCAGGGACAACGCCTTCATCGGAGGCCGTCTGCCCTGTCAGTCCATCTGTCTGCGGCGCCATCTGCTCATCCACGCTGCACGCCCAGAGCATCGATGCAAAGGCTGCGGATAATATGATCCTGTATGTTTTCATCATATCTGTTCTATTTTTCTGTTAGTTCTTCTTTGTAATAGTGAACGGGAACTGAGGCACCTGAGAGAACGCTGTCCATCCGCCTCCGTTCACCTGGGCCATAAACTGCATTTCGGTCGCCTCGAACGGCGTGCCGCCTTCCTGTGTCAGACCTGAATTCACATCTACGACAGCTGAAGTCTGGCTGGCAGACATAGCCGCTGTAGCGACAGTATAGTCACCTTCCAGGAAAGTAAGATTGTCACCGGAAGTCCTGGTCGCATAGAAATACAGGCTGTAGAGATCATTGCCCACATACATATCCTGCACATAGGATGAAGTGAAGACCATATTTCCGGAGGATGCATCGAATGAAGCTACGACATTAGGCAGAGGGATGCCTTCATATGCCTGGTAGCCGGAAATGGTATACGTCTGGTCCGGTACAAGATAGTTGACCGTAATGTCATACGAGATAGGCTGGTCGACACCGTCTTCATCCTCGTATGTTCCGGAAACAGTCCAGTCTCCGAGCCATCTGCCGTAACCATCGCTGTAGACGACCTCTTCAGGAGTGAACGGATCGGATGCGGCATACAGTCCCGTCGGCTTGAAATTCTCATCAACGCCTATGGCAAGTCCCACATACTCTGTCCCTTCCTCAGTGTCAAGAATATATGCAGCTGTAGAATAATATACATACTCTGAACGGTCGACAAGCCATCCGGCCTCTTCCTGTTCTGCGAAATATGCCTCCTTCTCAGCTATCGCCTCCTCTGCACAGGCGGTAATGCCTTTTGCCTCATAATCGGCGGCAGGGACAACCACGGCGAAGTAACCATCTTCAGTGCCGTAGGTAGTCACCTGGATCGCATCCCCGTATCCGGAATTGTCGGTCGCAGCCTGCTTGCCCTGATAAGTCACGATCCAGTCAGGATTGAGCTCATAGATTACAGTGCCCTCTATTGTATCGAAATATACCGATGTCGGAGTTCCGTAGACATTATAGTCCTCGTCAAGCCCGCATACCACAAGCCTGTAAGTGGTCGATGACTGCAGGCCTGTACATTTGACAGAGGCGGAGGAACCGGAAGTCAGCACTTCGGACGGAGCTGCACCCGATTCTTTCAGCGCTGCCACAGCATTCTCTATGGCTGCGGTCTCTCCCATAGTGAAATCCCTGTAGCAGAATGCATAATAAGTGACATCCTCAGTCCCGTTATGGGCGACTGCGGCCGTGACATCATTCGACCCCACCGTCTCTATCCTGACATCGAAAGACAGGCTGTCGCGGTCCGCGACTGCAGAATTCTCCTCCTGGCAGCCGGTAAAAAACATTGCACCTGCGGCCAGTACGGCCAGTGCTGTTTCGCGATAAATAAACTTCATAAGATTACGTATTATCATTCATATTCGTATTCTACAGTCCCGCCTATCTCGCAGGCTGCTACATTGTTGACATAGAAGGCATCGCCATCCTCTGCAGTGACAAGGAGCACCAGATGGCAGTTCTCGACATTCCAGCCTTCCTCTACAGGGATCGAAAATGTATAGCCAGCCTCCTCGCCTGCATTGACAGTCCCGAGGGACACGCCGGTGTAGTCGGCATTCCTGCCTGAACCCGTGTACTGTGCATAGCGCAGGCAGTCGTTGTGGGTATCGAAATCTCCGGGCACCTGATTTGGATTGGCCTGCTCATCATATATGCCATCCTCAACCAGCCAGGCTGCCACCTTGTACTCTCCGGTCTCGGACACCTTGACAGACATAGAGACCACCACATTGCCGCCGATCAACGCCGAACTTGCAGCTATCCCCGCCAATGCAGGTCTGTTCGTCGTTTCCGATATTATATTTGACCTGAACTGAGAGAAAAGGTACTGCGAACTTAAATTATTTTCTGTGTACAAATCCTTGTCAAGATCGTATGTGACATACGGATACTGTTTTTTTTCATTCAGGACGTCTGCAAGAGGACCGGAATAGTATGCCTTGTCATCCGAATTATACGAATGACACGCCACCTTGACAAACTGTGTCCTCACCGGAGATGCTTCAAGTTCCTTGAGGGCGCTAAGCACATACGGGCAGAAACTGCAGCCCGTACCTGTAAACTGGAGCAGAAGCACTTTCCTGGAGAAAGCGGTATTTTCAGGCTCCGGATCTTCCGGAATCTCCGGCATTGTACTGGTTGCAACTATTGTCACCGTCTCGGAACGTTCTCCCTTATACTCGGCATAGAAACCGTAAGAACCTTCTGCATCCGTCGTGAATGTAAACCCGGCCGGAGTGCCATCCTCCATATACACGGAAGACTCGTCCGTGACATCAATCCCATCGTACTCTACAGTGAAAGAGACAGCATCGAAACCGTTCGGCTCGATCACCGTCTTGTCCGGGACGAGCCTGAGATCAGCCGACACTGTCTCTTTCCCATCCTCGCTGCAGGATACCAGCCCGCACACCGCCAATACGGAGAGGGCGGACATCTTCATAAACCTTGAAAAACTCTTCATATATCCTAAATTCTGTTATTGTCATCAAAATGCCGTCGTCAGCAGCAGGTTCACACCTGTATAGGCCGGCGAGTAACGGCACACGCCTCCGGAACATACATAGCCGGCACGGTGCCTGCCATAGCTCAGCTGCACTCTCGTGCGGCCCTTGGAATAGCTGACTCCTCCATCGTAATAATGGATCTTTGTCATACCGATATTATACATATCACTGACGTATACGCTCCATCTCGGAGCCACACTGAACTCGACAAGGGCTGCCACCCAGTCTCCTTCACAATGGCCGCTTGACCACTCCGACTCCGCATTCTCGCAGAGGAGATACTGCAGCTCCGCCCGCAGTGACAGGTTCCTGTGGAATTTCCACGTAAGATCCGCCACAAAGATATCCGAGGTATATGGTTTGCGGTCATAGCCGTAAACCGAACTCATCTCCTGTCTCGAGAACAGGAAGATCGTCTTGAAAGCCTTGCTCCACTGTCTCTCGATATCGAAATTGACATCGCTCCACATCAGCCCCGGCTTCCCGGTCGGGGTCTGCTCCGGTCTGAGAGTATACGCCCCGGACCAGTTGACGTGGAAATTCCAGTACTTCTGTCTCGAAGAGGAGCTTCGGAGAGAGTAGAACAGATCCACCTGGCCTGCATTCTCACCCAAAGTGTTGACCTGATACGGATTGAGGTTGGCAAGCAGATAGGTATACTGCCTTGTCAGGGACGGCAGATAGTTCATCATATTGGCCGTACCGCTGCCATACAGGGTAAGATTGGTCCCCATATTGTCCAGCATACGGTACGTGACCGACACGCTCAGGGTCTTCCAGCTGTAGAGAGCTTCCGCATAAATGGCCGAGCCCTCTGTGGCGGAAGCAGAATTCCCGATCATCACATCCTTGCTCTTCCAGGCATATTCCCCGGTCAGGGACAAGGTGTTCCAGTTGAAATTGACCCTTCCGGATGCCATATTAAGGGATGGGGTGTCAAGTCCGTAGAACGTCTTGAAGTCAATGGTCTCATCCTTGTCCAGAGCCTCATAGCGGTTGATATAGCTGCCTTCGAGATTGAGGAAGACCGCATTCCATCCGAAAATGTCAGCAAGGGAGACGCTGAGGTCGGCACCTCTGATCCAAGACTCGGCATAATTGGTATAAAGTCTCGGACGTCCGTACAGGCCCTTGACCGTCAGATAATTCGACAGTCTGTAGATCCCCCTGATACCTTCAAGGGAATTGTTCAGCCCAAGCTGTCTGTCCTCATAGCTGCGGAAAATGAGTCCGTTGCCGAACTGGTCATAGATATCCCCCGCCCTGACCTCGAAACTGTCATCCGTCCACTGGACATATTTGCCTGCGAGGAAAAACTTGCGGACATCCGGCTGTTCCCCGAGTTCATAGCCGTACAGGGCAGGCATATAGCCTTCCAGCTGTATTCCGGCTGAGAAACGGCCCAACGAATAATCCACCTTGAGATAATTGTTGGTGCCGAACTTGTCATCCGGTCCCTGTCCTATGGCCTTGTCATCGACATAATACACAGAGTTCGACTCCAGGCTGGCAGAGACCTGACCTTCGCCAAGCCTGATCTGCGCCCCGGCATAAAGACCGGCAGACAAAAGTCCGGCTAAAGCCAGAGATATCCGTCTTATATTCATAACCATCACTGTTCGACAGACAGAGAATCGGCAGAGAAGACGCCTTCCGACACCATTCTCTGCCTCTCTCTCATCATTTAAAATTTATTGTATGCCATCTATTATGACTTTGTTCTCCTGTTACTGTCCCAATGATTCCACAAGAGACTTGAGTTCATTTATATCACTGAGGACCTGGCCCTTGTCCGGCTTGTTAGAAGCTTCAGCAAGCGGAGAATTAATGTAGAAGAACTTACGTCCTGACTTACCCCAGACACCGGCTTCATTCTGGGACATAACTATAAGTGTATGCCTTGTAGCCCCTAGAATATCAACATCCCAACGGTCATAATACGCTTCGCGGAGGAAGATATATGCAGTATTTGCATCTGCATAGTTTCCTTCAGGAATCACATTCCAGGATGCATCTCCCAATGAAGTCAGATATTCATCGTCTGACTTTTCGACATAAGTATCCCAATCGTTGATAGCCGCATCTTCGCTCTCATAGTTATTACCGATAGCATCGTCATAATAACGGCATAATACAGCACTGTCATCAAGTGTCACTTTGAATGCGGCTATATAATATGAATCCTCAGCCTTAGGCTTTGTCATACCTTCGAATATACCCAATTCATACGCCTCATCCGCGTCGTAATAACCGACAAGCTCTACAGTCGTCGCCGGACCTTCTGAAGCATCTGCCATTGTAGTGAATTCCTTTGTCACAACGTGGTTATCTGCCGGTGTACCATCATTCGCAAAAGGAACGAGAACCAGTGTATAATCCGTACCTGGAGTAAGATCACTTATAAGCATAAATTCCTGGGCTCCATTAAACAGGACAGATGAAACAGCATCGTAGATACTGTAGTTCTCGTTACCACCCTCCTGCTGCTGTTTTACATAATCTTCAAGCATCTGGACCACCTGATCCTGGCACTTCTCCAGATCATATTCTGCAGTAGGGACAGCAAGTGCATACCAGTATGTACCGTACATTCCTTCCTCTTTCGGAGTGACATCGAATTCAATTGTAGTCGATGCTATAGTATTAAGCTGAATATCAGCATCGAATTCTTCAGGAGTATATCCGTGCAGGGTTGTAAACACCCACATCTGGCAATCGCTCTGACGTCCGAGACCCGGCTCGTATGCAAATGCGAAGAAATAGTATTTTGTATCGGAAGCAAGGTCATCCATTACAAGATCGTAAGCACCTTGCGAAAGTCCCATTCCCTGGTTGAGCAGATGACCTACACCTTGGATATAGGTATCTGCAGCAAGATTGGCCTCTTCCTGGTCCTCTACCCTTACAGCGACTCCGACTTCAGACGGATCAGGTACATTTACATCCGGATAACTGTTTGCCGGCTGGCAAAGGAACACGTAATTGTCATTAGTCTTTGGCGATACCATAAGATGAGCGGAATATGAAGATATTTCCGTCGCACTCATCTCGAATGTCATCTCAGGCCTAGGAGCAGTTGTCGAAACATTTTCCTTGGCAAGAGGAGAACCCTGGGTTCCGTCACTCTCTATTCCTACCGCTACAAGAAGGTAGGCAGTCTCCGCTGTCAGTCCGAGAGTCGTACCGGCGTATGTTCCCTTGTGGGTGATGGTTTCAATATAGTCCGCAAGACTCTGCCCGGCCTCCTCAGCATCTGCCGCAATCTGTCCTGCTATCGCAGAGAAAATCTCATCATCTGATGCATCAGAGTAATCCTCAGCAGAAAGCACGGCAGTAACGTAAGACACATTCTCATCCGACGGAGTCACTATATAGGCAATAGCCTCATCAGTAGTGGTACTGATAGTGAACTCGAACGAGCAGTCTGTCCCGGATGCCGTAAGTTCGATAGTAGCCACTTCCGAATATTCACCGGACTCTGAAACCGCAGCAGCGGCAAAATAATAGGTTTCACCAGGAGTACAGCCCTCCCTTACTATTTCCTGAGCCTCCGATGCGGAAACCTTGGTTCCGGCAGTCAGGATTGCCCTTGCCGAAGGGACGGATGTAAGATCATCCTGTTCTACGTATGCGACTTCCGATGCGTTTGTCGCAGTAATGCGGAAAGACACTGAAGAAAGTCCTTCCTCTACAGTCTCGAGGGTCACCACCGGAGCCTCGGAACCGCTGATCTCATTCTTGTCGCATGATGTAAGCGCAAGGACGAATGCGAGGGACATCGCGGCCCCCCCTGCAATAATCGAATTCCTTCACTAGTGGGCACTTTAAATTAAACATTGTTCTTTGAAATCTTTGAAAATCGCATAGTTATGTATCTTTTTGGAGCGTGACGATTTGAATTGAAAAGTTGTTTTTAGCTTTGCCCAAAAGCTCAAAACG
>JADIMI010000050.1 GCA_017694845.1 Candidatus Cryptobacteroides intestinavium | reverse complement strand
CAAGTTCCGTCCATCTTTATCCAGGACATATCTGGCATACGTGAAAGATGGCCCTCCTATATCCACAGTATCCCTGTCATAGAATTTCCACACAGTCAGGGCTGTCTTTTCCGGAATCCTGAATGTCGCGGTGAGTGTGCCGTCATTATGTTTTTCAAGATCCATGTCTTCTGCTTCCCAGCAGTAATCCCTCCAGAAGTAATACACACCTTCTATCTTCCCTTCAAGAAAAGATTCTTCCGGATTATATGTGACTGTGACAGTATCACCTTCTCTGAAATATTCCGGTTCAACAGTGCATACCTCCCTGGCGATGGAGGGAAAGCCGGCTGTCATCGCGGCTGCAAGCGTCAGTATTCCTCGTATGTGCATTTCTGTTGTTTTTATCGGACAAAAATAACCTATAATAATTGAAAATATTTCAAAAATTTTTGAAAAAATATAAATGTACCCAATGCGGTATAAGAATACTTTTTTAAATTTGTAGCGCACACTGACTGATACTTCCCTGTGTTATAATAATAACATTCAGTATATTAAGAACTTAACAACCAAATCGTTTATGAAGGCATTCTTTACTGTATTGCTTTTTGCCGCCTTGGCCATAGCCGTTCCTGTATATGCAGGTGGTGTCCCGACGGCAGATATTGCATTCCAGGGGGGGCAGGACGATAATACCCCCAGACGCGGTCACATTGTCGGCAAGGTGCAGGACCGCAACGGTGTAGCCTTGCCGGGTGTAGCGGTAATGATCAAGGGAACCGGCATCGGTGTAGAGACCAATTCAGTCGGAAATTATGACCTTGATCTTCAAGGAAGGACAAGCGGAGTGATAGTTTTCTCCTGTCTGGGCTACTCTGTCCAGGAAATCAATTACAAAGGTCAGACGCATCTTAACGTCACCCTCCAGGATGATATGGAGGCTCTGGATGAGATTGTTGTGACAGGTTATGGCAATTACAACAGAAGCGAATATGTGGGCGCTGTCACACAGATCAAGGCCGAGGATATCCTCATCCCCGGAGAAGCGACAATCGACCAGATGCTGCAGGGAGTCATTCCAGGTATGTCTGTACTCAATACGACAGGTAAAGTCGGTGGTACCCCCAAGATCAGGATCAGGGGAACATCCACTATTCTTGGAAATCAGGAACCGTTGTGGGTCGTAGATGGAGTTATCCAGACCAATCCGACGCCTGTCCCTAATGATGCCAGCCCGATTTCAGGTGATATGGAAGATCTTGCCCAGACTGCAGGCAACGCCATATCATGGCTTAATCCGGCAGATATAGAGACGATCACGGTGCTGAAAGATGCGGCATCGACTGCCATCTATGGATCCCAGGCTGCCAACGGTGTCATTGTCATCACGACCAAAAGAGCGACCGGCGGCGGACTTTCCGTCAATTACAGCGGCAATGTGAGTGTCAGCCAGCGTCCTTCATACGGTCTTTACGATATGATGAATTCCCAGGAATGGATGCAGTTCCAGCAGGAGATGTACGAAGACCGCAACCAGTATACCCAGGCTATCCTTCCTATAGGTTACGGAGGTCTGATACAGAAACTACAGAACAAGGAGATCACTGTCCAGGAATTCGAGCATGAGTTTCGCAGGATGGAAAATATGAATACCGACTGGTTTGACATCCTGTTCCGCTCGGCAGTCAGCCATACGCATAATGTAAGCGTATCGGCAAGCGGCGATAAGGTACAGAGCCGTTTCTCGATCGGGGTCAACGACACCCAGGGAGATGCAAAAGGGAACGACCAGCTTCAGTTTACTGCAAGTTCCAATACTACATACAGGCCTGTAAGCACTCTTTCAATCGACCTGTCACTGAACGGCAGTTACAGAAAAGTCAATGACTTCGCATTCGGGACAGATCCGTACACTTATGCGATGAACACTACGCGTGCCATACCGGTGTACAATGATGACGGGAGCTATTTCTATCACGAGAAATATGGAAACCCGAGCCATTCATATGCAAACGAGAATTATTACAATTACAATATACTCAATGAAATAGAAAATACCGGAGCACAGACGACGACTCAGACTTTCCAGTCCAATCTCAGTCTTCGCTGGGATTTCCTGGATCATTTCCAGTTCCAGGGAGATGTCAGTATGTCGATGGCCTCCGTGAATATGAAGTCCTGGGCTACGGAGTATTCCAATTATATCACCTCCATCAGAGGATATGAATACGGTACGGTCCAGCCGAACTCCGCAGAGGAACTGGCAAGCCCGCTCCCTTATGGAGGGTTGCTGAACACCCAGAACAACAGCACCTTCAACTGGTCCGTAAGAGGAGCGTTCGTATATAACAACACTTTCAGGGAGAAGCACCGTCTGACTATGAACCTTGGTTTCCAGATGACTTCCGACAAGACTGATGGTTTCACCAATATGCGATACGGCTACCTCAGATACAGAGGAGAGGCTTATGCCAACGTCCCGCTTTCGATTACACCTGTTACCGGAGCGGCGACTCAGATGCAGACCACTCTCCACGAGGATATGAAGAACGGATCGAGCATTGTGAATACCATATCCAACCAGTTGAGTGAATATTTCACTGCTGTCTACAGTTATGATGACAGATATGTTGTCAACCTCAATGCGCGTCTGGATGCTTCCAACAGATTCGGACAGGACCAGAACAAGAGATTCAACCCTACGTTCTCTCTCGGCGGCAAATGGCGTATCGGAGAGGAACCGTTTATGGATTTCGCTGACAACTGGTACGATATGTTCGACATATCCTTCTCCTATGGATGGAGAGGAAATGCAGTGACGGCAGTGTCTCCATATCTGATCGCCCAGGATGGAGGTATCCACGATTATTTCCATCAGTATTACCTGACAATCCAGTCGCTTCCTTATCCTGATCTCGGTTGGGAACGTACCCGTGACTTCAATGTAGGTGTGTCATTCTCGTTCTTTAAAGGAAGGCTCAGCGCGGATTTCAACTATTATGATAAACTGTCTTCGGTCCTTTCATCGCACGATATTCCGGTAGAGTACGGTGATGTCAACGCATATATCGATGGATCGATTATGAAGAACAGAGGGTACGAGTTCATCATAAGCGCGACTCCCGTCCGTACCGAGGACTGGACGTGGTCTCTGTCTTTCAATACCAGCCACGAGCGTAACGTCGTGGAAAACAACAACAGGATCAATTCCCCTGAAGACTATCTTACAGGAGCGGCCATTGTCCCCGGAGAGGCATACGGGACATTCTGGGCGTATGATTTTGCGGGTCTTGACCATGAGACGGGCAGGCCTCTTTTCAACAAGACAGATGAGACCCAGCCTGAATTCAAGGATTTCCTCGTGAAGGCCGGATGTACGGAACCCGATCTTTACGGAGGTATAAATACTTCCCTCAGGTACAGGAATTTCCATCTCCGTGCCGCATTCGCCATATCTGTCGGAGCACAGGGCTGGCTTCCTTCGTTCTATGCGACAAGCGGTATGCCGCGTCCGGAATCGAATGTTCCAAGATATATGGCTGACAGGTGGAGACAGCCGGGTGATGAGGCTCATACGACAATTCCATCCATTCCGGCAGGAAACCCGAATGATCTCTATACAACTTTGTATTATGGGGATGATGGACTGTCATCCCAGTATTCCAGCATATATGAAATGTATAACAGGTCTACGGCAAGGATAGCCGATACAGGATTCCTCCGCTGCAGATCCATATCCCTGCAGTACGACCTGCCGAAGGATTTCATAAACAAACTTGGAATGATCAACGCATACGTTACGGCAAGTCTTACCAACCCTTTCGTGATAGCGTTTGACAAGAGATGGGAAGGACGTGATCCCGAGACTATGACTTGGCCGGCGCGCCGTACGTTCTCCATTGCGCTGAATTTGAGTTTCTGACAATGAATTAGTGAAGATATGAAAAACAGAATATATACAATATTAATGATCTGTACCGGACTGATGCTTCTCTGCGGGTGCAGTTTCCTTCAGGAAGAGTCCCAGAGCGAGATGATACCGAGAACTACCGAGGACTTTTCTGAACTTCTCCTCGGATCCGGCTATCCTGACAATAACGGCCCGGATATTTCAATCCTTGAATATCTGGATGATGACTGTGCCCAGATGCTGAACTATTCCAATTCTATGACTGACTGGAATACGGGAGAAGTAACTGTCTTTCCATCAGATTATTATGCCGGTACCGAGCAGACTGTGACCGTTGCCCCGTATTATCAGTGGCAGCCCGATATGTGCGATTTCAACGGATACCAGGAGCGTATAAATGAAAATGCATCCGAGACAATGTACTATCAGTTCTACCAGAAAATCAAGGGCTGCAATGCTGTCCTTGACCTTATCGACACAGCCATAGGAAGCGATGAGCAGAGAGACAGGGTGAAGGCGGAGGCTCTTGCCATACGGGCGATGCTTTATTTTCAGCTTGTCAACATCTATGGCGAGCCGTATAACTATAACAGGGACGCCCTTGGTGTACCGCTGAAACTGGATGCCAATCTCAGCAACGAGCCGATTGCCAGATCGACAGTCGCACAGGCCTACGAGGATGTGATTGTCCCGGATCTGGTCGAAGCCGCCAGACTTATGGACCCGCTTGAATATATAGCTCAGAACTACAGAATAAACCAGCCGGTAATACACATAATCCTGTCCAGGGTGTACCTGTATATGGACCGCTATCAGGACTGTATAGATGAAGTAGGGAAGGCTATGGACTACGGTATCAGACTGATGAATCTTACTACTGAGTTTGATCCGAACAATATTCCGTATCAGTATAATCCGTTCGAATATACCAATCCGGAGGTATTGTGGATTTTCGGAGCTTCGACAAGAGTCGACAATGTGGGATACAAGACAGCGATGAACCCGGAATTCCAGGCTCTGTGGGATTCCGCGAATGATCTTCGTTACAAGATGTTCAACCTCGGAGCACCGGACTGGGAGACCAACAATTCAAATTTTGTGATTTACAAGCCGTACGGCTCATCACAACTGTGCCAGGCGATCAGGACATCTGAAGCTGTCCTGAATCAGATGGAGGCAGAGGCGCTGCTGGGGAACGATGCGACAGCACTTCAGCTGCTGAATGATTTCAGGGCGACAAGGATAACCGGATACTCCGATGTCACCCTCGCTGGAGATGAACTTCTGGATGCCATAAGGACTGAAAGGAGAAAGGAACTGTGCTTCGAAGGACACAGATGGTTCGACCTCCGCCGTCAGGGAATGCCGGAAATCACCCATATCTACAAGGCGGAGCAGGGTGGCCAGGAATTCGTCTATACTCTTCAGCATAACGACCCTATGTACACGCTTCCCCTTCCTAGCTGTCTGCTGGAGCAGAACCGTGCACTTGTCCAGAACGAGTGCAGGAACGGAGCGCAGCGTCAGGGAGTTGCAGTAACGGAATAATTTAATCGATAATGAAGACAAGTATTATGAAAGATAGCATATTCAACCTGGCGGCGACAGTCTGCTCCGTAATGGTGATGATGACAGTCATTCCTTCCTGCAGCAAGGATGTTCCGATCGGTGATCCGCTGGACATCGATACAGGCTATTCACTCCCTCAGGAAGGGGCATCTGAAGAAGACAATGCCCGAATTATGGACATATATGAGAGATGGGGGTCTTATCTGCTCTATAGGATTGATGCCGATGATGTTTTCTGGCAGCAGATATCCGGTAACGCTTCTACAGGCGACAGGGTAAATAAGTATACTGAAGGTGATCCTTCCTATGTGGGTGATATGCTTGACTATCTCGACAAGGTATGGTGGAGATATTTCCCTGATGATTTTATGAAAACCGGTGGAGCGCCTTACAGAATATATATTGTGGAGGAGTATTATGTTGAAAGGGATTTCGGTGGCGGAGATATCCAGAAATATCCTGCGGATTTCTATATCGGGGACAATTTCATTGTCTTAGGCGGGATGAGTACCGTGGCTTCTCTTGACGAAGCGACGCTGAAATCAAAGAAAATAGCCTTGATAACTGCTTTATGGACAGAATATGTATCGTCAGGCGTGCTGACTACACCGACAGAATTCTATACTGTATCGGATTATACAACGAAGCCAGAGATGACATACAATCCGTCAACATATTCTTATGAATATACTCCCGAGCAGCTTGATGCCCTCAGGAACCGCGGCTTCATCCCTAATTACAGCCAGTATGGATACAGCGTATACAATGAAATCTATATGAAGTATTCAGAGACCAACGATACCTGGTCTTACGGTGATCCGAGGACGAATGATTTCAATTATTACATTGCCCAGATACTGAACGCTTCTGAAGCTGAGGCTGCCGAGTTCTTGAAATACGGGACCGTAGCAACGAAATGGAATATTATTCTGGATTATTATAAGGACAATTACGGGATCGACCTCAGGGCGATTGCAACGGATTAATACAGATATATTTTTACAGTGTTCAAGATGAAAAAAAGAACAGTACTTACAGCCTTTGTCCTTGCAGCGACGGTATTCACATCCAGTGCCCAGGACATCAAGAAGACAGAGGAGGAGAAGTTGACATCCGATTACTATACGGCTCTTTACAGGGACAAGGATACAGTCAGGGCGGATGCCTTGAAGACCGAACTTTTCAGTAAATATCCTAAAGGTATGTTCGCCCGCAGGTATACTGCCGAATCGGTCAACGCAGCAGCCGATACCGTGGAGTATATGGCATTGTGCGATTCTTTCAGAAGGGAGTTCCCTCTGTCAGAGTGGCTGACAGATCCTGACAGCCAGGGGTTTGTCTATATGAATTTCTATAGGGGATATGCCAGGTATCTCTATTCGTCAAAACAGTGGGACAAACTCAGGGAAGTTCTTCCGGAAATGACGTATACGATGCTGGCGGACCTCTACGCACACGGTCCTATGTTCTATATAATGAAGGCTCCGGTCGATCCTCGGCAATATGTGGACATAGCCCAGGATATCATAGATGAAATGTATGCCAAGAAAGATGTGGATGTGGATATGTATTCGGAAGGTGCCATACGTTCCGGAGCGGAGTCGATGAAATACTATCTTTCGGTACAGACAGAAGTCCTGCAGAGGAGCGGACGTGCGGAAGATGCCGTGGAATGTATGGAAAAGATCAATGAAGAGGACAGGTATAACCAGTATCCGGCAGGAAATGAAGCTTATGTAATGGCGCTTGAAGAACTTGGACGGGATGATGAGGCTGCGGAAGCTGTCCTTGCCTCTACCGCTGTAGGCCGCCTTACCCCGAAACTGTTCTCCAGGCTGAAGGATTATTACATGTCCCTTGAAAGCAGGCCGGCAGCGACTTTCGATGAGTACTATTCATCCCTCAAGACGGAAAAGGCAAAAGAGAACCTCATCAATGATGTGCTGAAGGGTATGATGGATGAACCGTATGAGCGCTTCTGTCTCACTTCCATAAAAGGGAAAGAAGTCGATTCTTCAGAATACGGTCCTGATGACATAATAGTGCTGGATTTCTGGGCGACCTGGTGTGCTCCCTGCATAGCCGCTTTGTCGGGAATGCAGCTTGCCGTGGACAGGTATGCAGACGATGACAGTGTCCATTTCTTCTTTGTATGTACCCAGGATGAGCCAGACAAGGCGCGTGTAAAGAGAATCTGGAAAAATGGGGATTATCATAATATGACAGTCCTTTTCGACCGGTGCAGAGATGGAAGCAATGGATATGACAAGGTATACAGAAGTATCATTCATGGCACATCCGGCATTCCTCAGAAAGCAGTCCTGAAGGATGGCAGGGTACGTTATATTGCAGAAGGCTACGGAGGCAGCCCGAGCGAGCTTATGGATGAGATATCCGCAGTCATAGAAATCCTGAAGAACGAGTAGTTATGAAACGTTTTGTCTTGTGTGCGGCAGTCCTGCTGTCCTTGTCCAGTATTTCTTCCAGAGCGCAGAAATCACCGGAAGAGAAACTGAATATGACAATGTATGCCATTATGAATATGTATGTCGACACTGTCGACAAGGCATCATTCGTGGACGGGATGATAGCCAGGGCTATGAATGAACTGGATCCCTTTTCCGCCTACCTGACTCCGGAGGAAGTGATGGCCAGTGAAGCGGCTCTTCTCGGTCCGACCGCCGGAGATCCTTCGGCATTTCCCGTGAATGCGGCCAATGCTGGTGAATCTTCCGGCATTTATGACGGTTATGCATCCGGAACAGTCCAGACAGCATATATCGCTGATAAGAAGAGCGGGACCGGTTATATACGTCTTACGATGTTTGCAGAGCATACTCTGGATGAATTCAGGTCAGCAGTGTCAGAACTCAGGAAACAGGGTATGAAAAACCTTGTCCTTGACCTGCAGGGCAATCCGGGAGGATTCTTCGAGTCCGCAGTCGCAGTCGCGGATGAGTTCCTTGACGGGGACAAGACGATAGTCACTACATCAGGAGCGCATATCCCTACCCGGACGGCTTCAGCACAGATCGATGGCTGTTTTGAGAAAGGCAGGCTTGTACTGCTTGTAGACGACAGGACGATGTCTGCAGCAGAAATCCTTGCCGGAGCGCTTCGTGACTGGGACCGTGCGGTCCTTGTGGGTAGACCTACTTTCGGTAAGGGACTGATCCAGGAGACGCTTCCGTTTGAAGATGGTTCTGCGCTGAGGATTACTGTTGCACGTTATCTGACGCCATCTGGGATGCAGATACAGAAGCCTTATGAAGGATACGGCAGGGTATATGCTGACCCGACGCTTGTCTACAGGTCTCTTCTGAAAGGAAGGGAACTGCATTCCGGTGGAGGTATCGGTGTGGATGTACAGGTGCCGCGCGATACGACTTTTATGACTGAATGGTATTATAATCTTGCTTTCAACGGAATGCAGAAAATGGAGGCTGCTTCGTATCTGGAAAGGAACAGAGATGCCCTGCTGAAGAAATACAGAACTTCCGATATCTTTTTCAGAAAATTTAATGGAGAGGAAGAGATGTTTTCGGAAATGGTAGGGATGGCGGAAGGAGCGGGTATCACCTGTCCAGGCCAGGAATACGAACGTACTGCACCGGCGGTGAAGACCCAGCTGAAAGCATTGCTTGCCAGGGCGCTCTATCCGGATGACCACAACATATATTACAGGATACTCAACACGGCAAGTCCTTCTGTGATCCGCGCCCTGGAGATCATAAGGAGCGATGAATATGACAATATCTTGAAATGATGGGACGTAATATATTGTTTTTCCTGTCGCTGTCAGTGATTCTTTCTTCGTGCAGCCGGAATTTCACTGTAGAGGCAGAAATCGGTTCGGAAGACTATGACGGAGTGACCGTGTATATGATCAGGAAGCATCCTGTAGAATATTCTGAAAATACAGTCCTGGACAGCACCGTCATATCCGGAGGCCGATATGGATTCACATACAGGATATCAGAAGAACCGTTTATTGCGATATTTGAACTTGAACCGAAAGGCGTGTCAGGGCATACGGAGTTCTATTATGATCTTCCACAGGCTTCTTGTGTAGTCGAACCGGGCAGAGTGGAACTTATATACGAGGCAGATGGCGTCAAGGTGTCCGGAACTCCGGCCAATACCGATTATGAGAAATATATATTGTCTCCGCAACGACAGGCCAGGTCAAAATCCATAGAGTATGCCGGAAGGACATCAATGTCGGATTCGATCCGCTTCTTCTACAATGAGACAAGACCGGATATTGTGGCTTTTGTCAGGAAATATGCGGATTCCCGTGTCGGGGCAACAGTCTTTTTCAGCAGAGCGGAGGGGTTCTACGGAGATTCCCTGTATTCTTCTACGGTGAAATGTATAGCTCCTGAATATGTGGCGATGGATAAGGCCAGGACTGAACGTATGGAGGCGGAACGTAAGGCGGCAGAGTCAGCCAGGATATCATCACGTGAAGGAAACCCCTATGTCGATTTTATGTCGTTGGCTAGGGATGGCTCTGAAAGGAGATTCTCTCAGATAGCTGGTTCAGGAAATGTGACTCTTCTGGTTTTCTGGGCTTCGTGGTGCCGTCCCTGCAGAAATGAGATACCTGAACTGAAGCGTCTATATGAGACATATCATAAAGCTGGCCTTGAAATGGTCAGCGTGTCTCTTGATACACGCAGGGGAGAGTGGGAGAAGGCGTTGGATGAAGAAAAGATGCCATGGCCGCAGTGGTCCACCCTTGAAGGGTTCGGTTCTGCGTCTTCGAAAGCCTATGCAGTGCATGCGATTCCGTATGTAGTCCTGATAGACAGGCACGGAATAATCTCTCTGGTGAACATTCACGGGAAAGCCCTGGAGGAGGCCATCAAGGATCTTCTTGGAAGTCAGATGCAGTTTTCAGAGTAGTCTCCACGGCTGAAGTCGATATGGTATCCTATTCTCGCGAGCCTGGATTCAAGTTCAGCAAGGCCTTCGGCGGATTCACTCCCAGAGGAGGCCTTGTCGTCATACAGAGAGTAACTGTCTCTTGTCCAGGGAGGCGAGAGGTTGGGCATTACAACATTGGCTCCTGACAGGATCCCTTTTTCCCGGCCGTCATTTGCAACAGTCGCCAGTGCGGTGGTGGCGGGAATGAGGGCATCAGGAAACATCAGCCGGAATATGGATATGAGTTTCAGTGTCAGTTCCAGCCTCATGTCCTCTGCCTCTCTTGTCGCCGGCCCCGGTCCGCCGACTGTCCGGTTCCGGTATTCCGTTCCGTAGCAGAGTCCTCCGAAAGGGGTGTCCTTGTGCGGAATGAACGGTCCGATTCCTATCATTTGCGGCCGGAGCGCCTGGATGTATTGTATGTCCTCGATTATATTGTCAACGGTCTGGTACGGGCTTCCTGCCATTATCCCTGTCCCTGTCTGGTACCCGATGGCTTTGAGTCCGGCTATGCATCGGAGCCTGTTTTCCAGGGACATTCCGGCTGGATGCAGCATAGCATAATGAGCCGGATTATGTGTCTCGTGCCGGAGCAGGTATCTTGTGGCTCCGGCGTTGAAGAATCTCCTGTAGCTTTCCTCTCTCCTCTCTCCGAGAGACAGGGTGATGGCGCAGTCCGGGAACCTGCCGTGAATCAGCCTGCATACTTCCTCTATGAAATCATCCTTTTCATCGGGGAGTTCTCCTCCCTGGAGTACAAATGTCCTGAATCCCAGTCCATACCCGCAGCTGCACCTGTCTATGATTTCGTTGTCTGCCAGCATATAGCGGCGGATGTTCCTGTTGCTCTTCCTGATCCCGCAGTAGAGACAGTCATTCCTGCATATATTTGTGAATTCTATAAGGCCTCTGATATATATGCCACGGCCGAATCTCTGCACTGATACACCCTTGGCTGTTTCGTGCAGATATGCAGCCGTATCAGGGTCACGGGATTCAAGAAGAGACCGGTACCCTGCGGCATCCAGTCTCTTCTCTCTCTTCAGTGTATCGACAATCTCCGTGTTCAACTGTCTGTCAGTTCTGGTGAGCCGGGCGGAGAAGATCGAGCACGACTTTGACAGGATTGAATGTCTCGAGAGGAACTTCTACAAACAGTGTGTTCCAGTCACTCATGGAGCCGTTCCACAGCCCCGGCAGCTCGAGTGCCTTCAGTTCGCGGCCCTGATAGCTCTTGGAACTGATGAAACCGGCTTCTTCATCCACATATTCAGTGAGATCGAAACTTTCCCCCTTGTAATTGTGCAGGCAGCATACTATGTCGACAGGGTTGAAATGTGTCGCAGCTGCAAGGGCGGCCTTCGCATTTTCATCGGACATATTGATCTGTACGCTTTCGAGTATCTGGAGCGAGGTAGAGCCGTCTTTCTCTTCAATGATGAAAGGCCCTCCTCCCGGCTCTCCCTGGTTCCTGACCATTCCGCATACGCGGACAGGCCTGTCGAGCTTCCTGCGCAGCATTTCGACTCTCGTCTTGCAGTCAGGTGCTTCAGGCATTCTGATGCACAGTTCCCTGAGCAGGAATTCCTCGATATCGTTGCATAGATTCTGTACTTCAGGGCTCATATATCGGTCATCGTATGACTGGGTGAGACTCGGTATGAACGGCGGCAGGGCATGCGTCATCGCATCTCCGGTGGCGGCATCCAGCTCCCTGAGGTAACCGAAAATCTTGTCCCTCAGTTCGACAGCCTTGCCGAGCAGAACCTTCTTGTATCTCGCCGTCGTAGGAAGGAATCTCTCGACTGCGACATTGTCGATATTCTTGATGGACACCACTTCCTCCTTGAGGCTGTTGAGATTGTGGATGAGGGCTCCGTGTCCGGCCGGGCGGAACAGCAGAGAATCAGTCTCTGTACGGAAAGGCCTGTTCTCCACATCCACTGCGATGGTGTCGGTCGCCTTGTCCTGGTAAGTGAAGGTTACATTGTACATAACTCCGTACCTCTTCTCGTATTCGGACTTGATCCGGTCAACAGCATCTTCGAAAAGCTGCCGGTGCTCGGGAGAAATGGTGACAACGAGATTTGCACTCCCGTCGGAGTTTCTCATATAGTCCTGCGCCTCTACAAGATGTTCTGCGATAGCGGTGCGGATCTCTCCGTCCGGATACCTGTGGAATTTCAGCACGCCCTTGGGTTTGGCTCCATATCCCAGGCCGGCATCCGTAAGTGTCTTGTCGAGGATGTCACGCCTGCTGGCCGCCGTGTCTTCAGGAGTCCCGAAAAGATCCCTGTCGTAGAATGCGAACCTGCAGATGTCTGCGACGAATCTGGCGGCCGGGGAATCCGGTGCCACATCCTTCCCGCTGTTCAGTATATCCAGTCCGCTGAAAAGGTCCTTGAACATCCTGGATGCGGCTCCGGATGCAGGGACGAACTTGCATTTGCCGTTGATCTCGGCTGTCTCATAATAGCGGATGGCCTCTTCTTCCTGCTTCTCATCAAGCACTTCGATCCCGTTGCCCGGAGTGGCAGGTGCGGCGATCTTCATCCACGGGAAGCCTTTCTTGAAACGTTCCACCTGGGACTTGACTGTATCGACAGACATATGCCTGTCTTCAATCTGTTTAATGTCCTTGCTAGAAAACATGGTCTTAAAGTTTAATTATATGGTAATGATCAGTCTACATAGATTTCTCTGCGATACTGGTATTCGCTGCGGAGTCTCTCGAAATTCCGCGGATCCATCCTGAATATGAAATCATCGGTGAATATAGGGTAGTTGTACTGGAATATGGTCGTGATCTCTCCCTGGGTCTTGCCTTTGAGGTCCAGTCTCTTCGGCTGGTGTTCGGGAAGGTTGCAGGCCGGGTAGAAATGGTAGAGCCCGTTGATGTCGAACTGACGGGCGACCGCCCTGACTGCCGAGGCTGTGCCGTTCTGCTTTCCCTGGAATGAATAGCCGGCAATGTGCGGAGTGGCTATATCTGTCATATCCAGCAGTTTCAGATTGATGTTCGGCTCATTGTTCCATGTGTCGATGATTACCGGTCCCAGCTTGACCCTCGCCTCCATCAGCGCCTCCTCGTCCACCACTTCTCCGCGGGATGCGTTGATGAAGAATGTCCCCGGACGCATCATCTCGAAGAAATGCCTGTCGGCCATACCTTTCGTGGTCTCGTCGAGCGGAGTGTGCATAGTGACGATATTCGAGTTGGCCACCAGATAGTCCATAGATACGAATTCTTCGGGGCCTTCTCTCTCCGCGCGAGGAGGGTCGCATTTGAGGACATTGAATCCCAGATATTTCGCAAGGTGCTCCACTTTCTTCCCGACGTTCCCGACCCCTATGATGCCGAGAGTCATCCCGTCAAGCTTGATGCCGTTGCGGGAAGCTGTCCCGTAGAGTCCGGTGAACACATACTGCATCACCCCTCCTGCATTGCATCCCTGGGCATTGTACACCCTGATCCCGTTCGCCCTGCAGTAGTCCATATCGATATGGTCGGTACCTATCGTCGCTGTCGCTATCAGGGATACCCTGGTGCCGTGGAGCAGTTCTTCGTTGCATTTTGTCCTTGTCCTGATTATCAGTGCATCCGCATTGATTATATCTTCGCGGCGGATGTCCTTGCCATCGATATATGCAATGTCGGCGTATGGCTCGAATATGCCTTCAAGGAAAGGTATATTGCTGTCGGCCACTATTTTGATCCTTCTGTACATTTCCTTATTTCATAATTATGTCCGTGACGGGAGGTGTCCCGTCTGCTTTTCCGGTAAACAGGCTGTCATAGCTGAGAATCCTGTTGATCTCATTCATTATGGATCTCTTCTGAAGGAGGAGCCGGCTTCTCTGGACGGATGTGGAGATGCTTACATACAGCCTCCCGTTGCGGTAACTGCATCCGAGAGTATAGGCCCCTGCTCCGGAAGCCTTGTCCCAGGCTTCGCGTACCAGCTGGCTGTCCAGTCCCGCCGCTATCTGCATTTCCCGGATGAATCCCTTTACCAGATGGTCCATCTGCACTGCATCCGCCCTGTCTATGATCTTCGACATTTTCATCTGTAACGGTTCAGATTCTTGTGAAACATCCTCCGGCTGTCTCGAAATAGGCCCTGTCGGCAGTGAATCCATCCACTATGCCCTTGAGCCTTATCTTGTTGCTGTCGGTTATGAATATCTGTCCGAAATCGCTGCTCGCCACCATTGATATGAGATTGGATATCCTTGCCATGTCCAGCTTGTCGAAGACATCATCCAGAAGAAGTGCGGGTGCGAATCCGTAGCTCTTTTTCATTATCTCGTACTGAGCGAATTTCAGTGAGACAATGAAGGATTTCTGCTGTCCCTGGGAGCCGCATCTGCGGATCGGATGGCCGTCCATAGTGAAAATGAAGTCATCCCTCTGCACGCCTGCGGATGTATACCCGAGGATCGAATCCTTTTCCATTGCTGCTTCCAGAACATCCTCGAGAGAACCTTTCTCCAGGTCTGAACGGTATTCGATGTCGACATCCTCCCTGCCTCCCGAGAGCGCCCTGTAATATTCCCGCACCACCGGGGTCAGGGCTTTCGCGAACTTTGATCTGGCTTCGTACAGCCTCTGTGCGTGCGGGGACATCCTGGATCCGAATACCGCCAGCAGCTCCCTGTCCGGCCTCCTGTCCTTGAGCAGGCGGTTACGCTGCGACAGAAGCCTGTTGTACTGCTGCGCCGAGTTGAGGTATTCCCTGTCCATCTGCGAGAGCACCGAGTTTATGAATCTCCTGCGCTCCTCTCCTGATTCGCTCACCAGCGACACATCGGAAGGGGAGACCATCACTATGGGCAGCTCTCCTATATGGGAGGATATCCTTTCGTACGGCTTGTCATCCTTCTTGAACTTCTTCTCCCCTCCGGAACCCACGTATATGGAGAACCTGGCCCTGAGCGGCTCCTCCCCGGAACGGCTTTCCATAATATATGTGCCGCCGATGGAGAACGAGTCCGTCCCGTATCTGAACACATATCTGTCCGAGGTGGAGAATGCGCTTTTGGTCATGGAGAGGTAGTAGATTGCATCCAGCAGATTCGTCTTGCCCTCTCCGTTGTTCCCTGAGATGCAGTTGACGTTCGGCGAGAACATAATCTCCTGGAATTCGATGTTCCTGAAATTGGAGACCACTATTTTTTCCAGTATAGGCATCGGCGCGATAACGTTGTTGTGTCCATATTCCTGACAAGAATACAAAGATACGGAAATAATTGTAGGATTTATCAAATTTTTATAAATTTGCGCCCTGTTTCACCGATAGAATAAAAATATAAAGAATATGTCAAAAGAAACTAAAAATCCGAACGCCGAAGCTGTTGCGGAGGCTGTCTCCAAGACGGAAGTGTTCTTCAAGGAGAATTCAAAGCCTCTGGTGATATGTATTGCGGCTGTCATAGTACTGGCAGTCGGTATCTTCCTGTGGCATAAATATGCGTACGAGCCGAAGGTGGCGGAAGCCCAGGAGCAGATGTATCCTGCAGAGAACAATTTCAGGAACGCAGAATATGAGCTTGCCCTCAACGGGGACGGCAATGTGCTCGGATTTGCCCAGATCATAGATGAATACGGGGCCAGGGCAGGGAAGTCGGTATATTTCTATGCCGGTGTGTGCGAGCTCCAGCTCGGCAATTTCGAGTCAGCGATATCGTATCTCGAGAAATACAGCGGCAGGGACAATATCCTTGCAGGCCGTGCATATTCATGCATAGGTGATGCCTACACAGGTCTGGAGAACTATGAGCAGGCTGTCGTATGGTTCGAGAAGGCTGCCAGGAAGTCCGACAATATGTTCTCCGCCGGATATCTCCTCAAGGCCGGTGTGACCTGCGAGGAGCTCGGGGATGATGCCAGGGCGCTTGCTTTCTACCAGCAGATCAAGGATGATTATCCTCAGTCTATGGAGGCATACGACATAGACAAGTACATTTCAAGGATTGAAGCAAAAGCAAAATAAGGATTCTATGGGAAGAGCATTCGAATTCAGAAAAGAGAGAAAGTTCAAGCGGTGGGGGCATATGGCCCGTACCTTCACCAAGATAGGCAAGGAGATAACCATTGCTGTAAAGCAGGGCGGTCCCGATGTGACAGGCAACCCGCGTCTGAGGGCGCTTCTCCAGACAGCAAGGAGCGAGAATATGCCTAAGGACAATATCGAGAGGGCTATCAAGCGTGCCAGCGACAAGGATCAGAGCGACTACAAGGAGATCGTACTCGAGGGTTACGGCCCTCACGGCATAGCGGTTCTCGTGGAGGCGGCGACAGACAACAACAACCGTACTGTAGCCAATGTCCGTTCTTATTTCACCAAGAGCGGCGGTTCTCTCGGGACATCCGGAAGCGTGGACTATATGTTCGACCGCAAATGCGCCTTTGTGATCAAGAGCGACAAGCCTGTGGATATCGAGGAACTGGAACTTGAACTCATAGACTTCGGGGCTGAGGAAGTTTTCGAGGAGGAGAACGAGAATGAGGAGAAGGAGATCCACATCTACGGTGAGTTCACTGCATTCAACCAGATACAGAAGTATATAGAGGACAACGGCTATGAGATGGTGTCCGGAGAGTTCACCCGTATACCTAACGTGGATATGAAGGAACTTTCCGCAGAGGACAGGGTTGAAGTGGACAAGCTGATCGAGAGGCTCGAAGAAGATGATGATGTACAGAACGTATATACAAATCTTAAGCCAGCAGAAGAATGATTTTCTTTTGCCCGATAATTATTTATTTCATACTTCAGACCCGGAACGCAGTGATGTTTTCCGGGTTTTTTGATATTTTTATGAAGTGTTTTCTGAATGATGAAAGTAGGATAGATAATGATTATGAAGTACAATTTTGATGAGATCGTTCCACGCAGGGGGACAGGTTCCGTTAAATGGGATGGGGCGGAACAGGAAGGGGTCATACCAATGTGGGTGGCTGATATGGATTTCCGGACGGCTCCGGCGATAATCGATGCAGTGGAGTCCAGGGCGCAGCACGGCATCTTCGGCTATACGCGTGTCCCGGATGCATATTATCAGGCGGTCATCGGGTGGTTCGGCCGGAGACACGGTTTCCGTATAGAAAAAGACTGGATCATATATGTTCCCGGTGTCGTGCCTGCACTTTCAGCGATAATCAAGGCAATGACCTCGCCGGGAGACAAGGTGATACTCCAGACCCCGGTCTACAACTGTTTCTTTTCCTCTGTAAGGAACAACGGCTGCGAGGTTTACTCCAGTCCGCTGGTCTACAGGGATGTTATGTATTCCATAGACTTCGATGACCTGGAGAGGAAGGCCGCCGACCCGGAAGCTACACTGATGATATTGTGCAATCCTCACAACCCGGGCGGAAGAGTATGGACCAGGGAGGAGCTGACGAGGATAGGTGAGATATGCCTTCGTCACAATGTCTTTGTCATTGCGGATGAGATCCATTGCGAACTGACATTTCCCGGACACGACTATACACCGTTCGCTTCCATTTCAGGGGAATTCCTGATGCATTCGGCGACATGCAGCTCTCCGAGCAAGGCGTTCAACACGGCCGGTCTGCAGATAGCCAACATAGTCTGTGCGGATCCTGCGGCGAGGGCCAGGATAGACAGGGCGGTCAATATAAACGAGGTCTGCGATGTCAATCCGTTCGGGGTGGCCGGGCTTATTGCCGCATACAACGAAAGCGGGGACTGGCTGGATCAGCTGAAAGTCTACATATATGACAATTACATATATCTGAAGGACTTTTTCGCGCAGAAGCTGCCGGAATTCCCTATACTCCCACTGGAAGGGACGTATCTGGTCTGGGTCGACTGTTCGGTGCTTGGTATCGGGTCGCAGAAGATAGAGGACAGTCTTCTCTCCGGTCAGAAACTCTGGATAAATGCCGGCATACATTATGGGGAGGACGGCGACAGGTTCATAAGGGTGAATATCGCCTGCCCGAGAAAGACTCTGCAGGAGGGACTCTCGCGTCTTGAGGCGGGGCTGAAGGACCTTCTTGTCCAGGCGTCCGCTCTGTAACATTTACGCAATACCACTGTAACATAATTTTGCTATTTTTGTAGAAAACTGCATAAAATGGGCAAAAAGGTTTCGTCTGTCCCTTATACGGAAAGGGATATAAGCTGGATGTATTTCAACAGAAGGATTCTGCAGGAGGCTGAAAGACCCGGGGTACCTCTGCTGGAAAGGCTGTCCTTTCTCGGGATATATTCTAATAATCTCGATGAATTCTTCAGGGTAAGGGTCGCCTCTCTCAACAGGGTTGCTGAATGGGGAGACAAGGTCTCCGGGAAAGATCCGTCCCGCGCGGCAGGAGGGGCGGCGGCGAAAGAGGCGCAGCTTGCCAAGAAGACGGTCAGGGCGATAACGAAGCTCAACGCCGACTATTCCAGGGAATACGAGTCTGCGGTGGAGTCGGTCTACAGGGAGCTGGAGGAGAACAATATATGCCTTATCAACGACAGACAGGCCGATCCGGACCAGCTGGGATTCATCAGACGTTTCTTTCGAGAGAAGCTCGAGGGCCACATCGTGCCGATATGGTTCTCCGCTGTGAAACATCTCGATTATGAGACAGATGAGGACATATATCTGGCGGTGAAGGCCGGCCGTCTTTCTGCTCCCAAGGCAGACGGGACACGGAAGATGGTGTATGACTATGCCTATTTCGATCTTCCGGTCCAGTCGTGCGGAAGATTCATCCGGCTTCCAGACAAGGATGGCAGGAGCTATATAATGTATCTGGATGATGTGGTCAGGTGCTCTCTGTCCGAGATATTCGAAGGGCTCGGCTATGTCTCGACTGAAGCATATGCATTCAAGTTCACCAGGGATGCCGAGATGGACATAGATGAGGACAAGCATAACGGACTTCTGCAGAAGATATCCAAAGGATTGAAGAACAGGAAGAAAGGTGAGCCGCTCCGATTCGTGTATGACAGTTCGATGCCGGCTGATCTGCAGCGAAGGGTGTTGAGTAAGCTCGATCTGGACAAGAATGACACTGTCCTGCACGGAGGCCGCTACCAGAACCACAAGGACCTGATGAAATTCCCTGACTGCGGGAGGAAGGATCTGAAATTCACCCGTTTCACTCCTATAATACCGGCGGATTTCGATGGCCCGGGAAGTCCGATCGACAAAGTGCGTGCATACGACAGGTTCCTTCACGTGCCTTATCACAGTTTCGCTCCGTTTATCCGTCTGCTTCACGAGGCGGCGGTCGACCGCAGGGTGAAGAGCATAAAGATAACCCTGTACCGTCTTGCCAAGGATTCAAGGGTTGTGAACGCCCTGATCGGCGCTGCGCGCAACGGCAAGAAAGTGACGGTCGTGATAGAGCTTCTCGCCCGTTTCGATGAGCAGTCCAATATCAACTGGGCCCAGAAGATGCAGGATGCGGGAATCAAGGTGATTTTCGGAGTAGAGGGACTGAAGGTGCATTCCAAGGTCGTGCATATCGGGATGAAAAACGGAGCGGATGTAGTATGCGTAAGTACCGGCAATTTCCACGAAGGCAACGCCGCCACCTATACCGACTGCATCCTGATGACAGCCTCCAGAAGGCTTTCAGTAGATGTCGAGACGCTTTTCGACTTCATTGAAAAACCGTATATTCCTGTGACATTCAAGGAGCTGCTTGTCTCTCCGAACGAGATGAAGAAGAAATTCATCTCCCTGATAAATGCAGAGATAAAGAATCACCGAAACGGGCTTCCTGCGTACATAAAGGTCAAGATCAACCATATCACGCATCCGGCCATTGTCGCGAAGCTCTATGAGGCTGCGCTTTCCGGGGTGCCGGTCGATCTTCTTGTCAGGGGCAACTGCTCTCTTGTGACAGCTGATCTTCCGGAAGGGACGCATCTGCGTGTCAGCGGTATAATCGACCGCTATCTGGAACATTCCAGGATCTTCATATTTGCCGCAGGCGGTCAGGACAAGGTATTTATCGGTTCGGCAGACTGGATGCCGCGCAACCTTGACAACAGAATAGAGGTGGTGGCACCGGTATATGACCCTACCGTGAAGCAGGAGATGATAAGGATAGTGGACTATGGACTCAGGGATGCAAGGCAGGCCAGGGTGGTCGATGGGCACGGCTCGCTGGAGTTCGCATCTCCGGAGAATCCTCTTCCGACAGGATCCCAGGAGGCGCTGTACAACTATTACTGTTCTTTGTCATCATAAGCGCAGCGAAGGATCTGATACAGAAAAATCTAACATTATTATACCATGGCAGAGATAGACGAGATAAAGAAGGATGCCGAGACATACGCCGCTATCGACATAGGCTCCAATGCGGTAAGACTGCTTATAAAGCAGCTTGAAAGCGATACAAGACCGCTGTTCAGCAAGGCTTTGCTGCTCAGGGTGCCGTTGCGCCTCGGATTTGATGTGTTCGCCGATGGCAGGATCTCTCCGAAAAAGGAGAAGGATATGGTCCGTCTGATGAAATGCTACAAGCAGCTTATGAAGATCTATGGAGTGGATGACTACAGGGCATGTGCTACATCTGCTATGAGGGATGCCGAGAACGGACAGTCGATTATCCGTACCGTGTATGAGAAGACAGGGATCAGGATAGAGATAATCGATGGTCAGGAGGAGGCGAGGATGGTCTACAGCAACCATATAGAGACAATGCGCGGCAGGAAGGGAAATTTTATGTTTGTGGATGTCGGAGGCGGAAGCACGGAGATCAACCTGCTGGCGGATGGCGGTCTCATCTGCTCCCGTTCATACAATATAGGCACTGTCAGGTCTCTCAACGGAGCTGTCGAGGAGTCCGAGTGGCAGCGGCTCCGCAGGGATATGTCTGACCTGGCGAAATCTTATCCGGGGATACAGATAATCGGTTCAGGAGGAAATATCAATAAATACTACCGGCTTGTCGCCCGCAGGGACAACAGACACAGCAGAATGGGCGTGGAGGCACTCCGGGAGATTTTTGACAAGCTCAATGCATTGACCGTAGAGCAGAGAATGGAGGAATACGGACTGAAGCCGGACCGTGCGGATGTGATCATTCCTGCCGGGCAGATCTTCCTGACGATAGCCGACATTACCGGTGCCGGCTGGATCTATGTCCCTGTGATCGGTCTTGCCGATGGCATCATAGACTGGCTCTATACCCGTCATCATCCGGACAGGTCCCGCTGACTTCGGCTGTGTCGGTATCCGGTATGGCAGATGAATATTGTCTGTCAGAACAGCCCGTAGAGCCTGGCATCGATGCGGTCGGTGATTAGGGAGAAATCCTCCGGACGGTTCTGGAAGTCGAGCCCGTCCGCATCTATTGTCAGGACTTCCCCTTCATATCCGGATATCCATTTGTCATACCTTTCGTTCAGGCCGGTGAGGTATTCGATGCTTATGCTTTTTTCATAGTCCCGTCCGCGTTTCGCGATCTGGCTTACGAGGTGCGGGATCGAGGATTTCAGGTATATAAGCAGGTCAGGAGCCTTCACCATGGACATCATCAGGTGGAACAGGTCCATATATGTGTTGAAATCCCTTTCCGACAGGTTGCCCATTGCCCTGTTGTTCGCGACGAATATATACACTCCCTCGAATATCGTCCTGTCCTGGATCACCACATCTTCCGACCTGGATATCTCCAGCACATCCTTGAACCTCTGTGTAAGAAAATAGACCTCGAGGTTGAATGACCATCGGCTGATGTCACTGTAGTAGTCCTCCAGGTATGGATTGTATGTGACAGCCTCGTATTTCGGTGTCCATCCGTAATGCTCCGCCAGCATCCGCGTGAGCGTAGTCTTGCCGCATCCTATGTTGCCTGCTATTCCTATATGCATAATATTCTCCGTGTGATCAGTGTGCAAATTTAAATACTTTCTGCGAATCAGGCTGGATAATGTATCCGGATTTTATTTAACTTCGCGCCGCAGAAATGATATGGATGATATGAGAAGGACAGGTGTAATGGATATGACTCAGGGACCGCTATGGCGGATGATCATAGTGTACACTGTCCCCATCATTATGACCGGACTGCTCCAGCTGCTCTTCATGGCTGTAGACCTGATAATCGCCGGCCGGTTCTGCGGGAGCATAGCCCTGGCGGCGGTCGGAGCTACCGGAGCTCTGATCAACCTCATAGTCAACCTGTTCATCGGCTTCTCCATAGGCGCCGGAGTCGGGGTGGCGCAAGGTGTCGGAGCCAGAGATGACGACCAGGTCTCGAGTATAGTGCATACTGCAATACCGACAGCCGTCATAAGCGGACTGGGGCTGACTGTAGCCGGAATAATCTTCGCGAAGCCGCTTCTGCTGATGATGGCGACCCCGGACAATGTCATCGACCAGTCCACCGCGTATATGAGGATGTATTTCTCCGGAATGACATTTATGATGGTCTTCAATTTCGGCGCTTCCATACTCAGGGCTGTCGGGGACACGTCCACCCCTCTGATATATCTTTCTATGGCAGGAGTGCTCAATGTGCTGCTCAATCTGGTGTTTGTGCCTCTTTGCGGGATGGGAGTGGAAGGAGTCGGGCTGGCTACTGCCATTTCCCAGATATTGGCTGCGGGGCTTGTCATAAGGGACCTGATGCGCAGGGAGGATGCATGTCGTTTCTTCCCGAAAAAGATGCGTTTCCGCAGGAATGCACTCCGCAAGATAATAATGGTCGGGCTTCCGGCGGGCATACAGGGTTCGCTGTTCTCCGTCTCCAACGTGGTGATCCAGTCCTCTGTCAATTCGTTCGGCCATATAGCGATGACCGGCAATGCGGCGGCAGCCAATATCGAGGGATTCGAGTATGTCTGTATGAACGCGTTCCAGCAGACCTCGATGAATTTCACGGGGCAGAACGCCGGAGCAAGGAAATTCGACAGAGTGAGCAGCATAACCAGGCTCTGTCTCATATATGTCACGGTGGTGGGACTTGCACTGAGCGCTTTGATCTATGGCTTCGGCCGCCCTCTTCTCGGGATATACATAACGGATGAGACTGCTGCGATCGACTGCGGTCTCACAAGGATGATGTATGTATGTCTCCCGTATTTCCTGTGCGGGATAATGGACACGGTGACCGGCTCCCTCAGGGGGCTCGGGTATTCGACGCTGCCGATGGTTACCGCCATCCTCGGAGTGGTCGTGTTCAGGGTCGGGTGGATAATGACAGTCTTCCGGATCGATGAGTTCCATACTCTTGACAGCATATACATCTCATATCCGATCTCCTGGATCCTGACTTTCGGCGCGGAGATCATAATGTTTTTCGTGGTGCTCAGGAAAGTCCGCCGCCATGCCGGACTGTGACTCTGATGCCGTCCCGTATCGGAAGTTAAAGATTTTTCTGTCAGGCTCTTTGATAAAAGGATTATTTTGCTAATTTTGTAAGCGGTAATTCCTTTTTGAAAGGAATCCTCGAATTGACACTAAAACTATCTGACTATGGAACCTTGGCATATCTGGGTGATAGTGGCTCTGCTGCTTTTCATCATTGAAATCTTCGCGAGCGGTTATATTGTAGTATGTCTGGCTATAGGTGCGGTAGGCGGTACGATCGCCGCTATCTGCGATACCCCTGTCTGGGTTCAGATCCTTGCTTTTGTACTGGTGACTTTGTTTGTCTTCGTATCGGTGAGACCTGTGATTCATCATTATCAGCAGAAAGGGATAAGGCGCGCCAAGACAGGACCGCACGTAGGCAAGGTACTGAAGGCAACTGAACCGATACCGGCAAATACTGTCGGTCGGATCCGTATCGGAGAATACGACTGGCAGGTGTCGGTCGTCGATGGAGATGAGATCCGGCCCGGGGATGAGGTGGAAGTCCTGAAACAGAATACGGGCCTTCTTAAGGTGAAGAAGCTTTAGTCTTCCGATTATATATACGGTATTGGTATGGAAGTCTGGCATATCTGGGTGATAGCGGCTCTGCTGCTTTTCATCATTGAAATCTTCACGAGCGGATTCGCTGTGATATGTATTGCTGTCGGCGCCCTCGGGGGTGCTGTCGCGGCTCTGTGCAACGCCCCGCTCTGGGGACAGCTGCTCGCATTCGCCATCCTTTCCTTTGTCTCTCTTTTCACTGTCCGTCCAGTGATGCTCCGCTACTTCTCGAAAGGAAGCAGGCCATCCAATATGGACTCTCTGATCGGACGGGAGGTCCGGGTGTCCGTACCTGTAGGGAAGGACTCTCCCGGAATGGTCAAGGTGTACGGGGACGAATGGCAGATAGTGTCGGATGATGGCAATGAGATACCTGCAGGCGCTACGGTGAGGATTACAGGGCAGGATTCAAACATTTTGACTGTCCACAGGCTGGACTGATCCCGCCGGGACTGGTCATATGATATTCAAATAGTTATTGATATGGCAACAACAATCATCATTTCACTGGTCGCCATAATAGCGGTCATCTATGTGCTGGCAGGGTTCACCATTGTCCAGCAGTCTTCCACGAAAGTGATAGAACGTCTCGGAAAGTACAACAGGACCCTGAACTCGGGTATCAACATAGTCCTGCCTATCATCGAGAGGGCAAGGGTCATCAAGACACGTGTCGCATACAGGGATTATGACGGCAATACATTGTGGAAGATAAAGACTACCTCCACTATAGATCTCAGGGAGCAGCTTTTCGATTTCCCCGGACAGAATGTGATAACCAAGGATAACGTGTCGACGATTATCAATGCGCTTATCTATTTCCAGATTACGGATCCGTTCAAGTCGGTCTATGAGATAGAGAACCTTCCGAATGCGATAGAGACATTGACCCAGACCACATTGCGTAATGTGATAGGAGAGATGAAGTTTGATGAGACCCTGACATCGAGGGATACGATCAACTCCAAGATCAGGGCCGTGCTGGATGATGCCACAAACAAGTGGGGAGTGAAGGTCAACAGAGTGGAGCTTCAGGATATCATCCCTCCGGCAAGTGTCAAGGAGGCAATGGAGAAGGAGATGAAGGCGGAACGGGAGAAGAGGGCGCTGATATTGAGCGCTGAAGGGGAAAAGCAGGCGGCGATACTGAAGTCGGAAGGAGAGAAGGCTGCGCTGATCAACCAGTCCGAGGCCGAGAAGCAGTCCAAGATACTCAAGGCACAGGCAGATGCCGAGGCCAAGCTGCTCCAGGCGCAGGCGGAGGCAGAGGCGATCGGAAAGATAACGGATGCGATTAACGGTACGAATATGTCGCCCGCCACATATATGCTGGCAGAGAAATATATCGAGGCCCTCAAGGAAATGTCATCCGGCAAGGACAGCAAGCTTGTCTATATGCCGTATGAAGCATCGTCAATGATGAGCTCCATAGGCTGTTTCCAGGATATGTTCAAGGAAGGTAAATGACATATCTGAAAAATCCCTATATTTGCACTCTTTGCAAGAATACAGGGAGACAGATGAAGAAGTTGATTCTTATGCTTACAGGCTGTCTGTTGTCAGGCAGCCTTTTTATTGCCAGGGCCGGTCATATTGAAGGCAATGAAACCGCAGAGGAGGAGAGGAAGCCGGCCGGTACAATGGCCTACAGGGGATTCATCGGAGGAATGATGCTGCATACGGGTTATGTGTCCAGCCGTGACATCACTGTAGCATCTCCTGCCGCAGGCAGCCGGACATTGGCAGTCGGAGGTGCTCCGTTCGGGATCGGCGGTGCCATCAGGTTCCTTTTCGGGAAGCATCTCAGGGTAGGAGCGGAGGGCTATGTGTCTACGCTGACCTATGGGGAATATCACAGCCACGCCAAGACCGGCTGGGGAGGTCTTCTGGCCGACAGCGCCTGGAAGGTCGGGAACAGATGCCGGTTTTTTGTCGGAGGGACTGTAGGGGGCGGCAGCCAGACCAATACCGTTATCCTTTCTCCCGTTGAGGATGACTATGTAGCCGAGGATTTTATCTCATACAGGAAATACGGCTTTATGGCGGTCGCCCCGTTCGCCGGGGTGGAAGTCGCCGTGAACCGGAAGGTCAATGTGGTATTCAAGGCTGACTGGCTGCTGAATGTGACCAATCCCGAAGATGATTTCGTGTCCGGACCAAGGATATACGTCGGTTTTATGTTCGGCCATACTGACTGATTTCCCGGAGAATAACCGGAATAAAGTGCTATATTTGCAGTCTTGCCTGTCCTCCGGTCGATGGCATTTCATAAATCTGCAGAAAACAGACGGAACCATGAATGAAAAATGTATAGAACTCCTTGAGAGCCATGGTATAAAGCCGACGGCTAACCGGATACTGGTGCTTGGCGCGATGCTCCAGGCAAACCATTCCCTTTCTCTGTCAGATCTGGAGACCAGTCTTGAGACCGTGGACAAGTCAAGCATTTTCAGGACATTGAACCTTTTCCGCCAGCAGCAGCTGGTCCATTCGTTCGAGGATGGCAGCGGTTCTGAAAAATATGAGATCATCGGCCTCGGGGATGAGGCTGATATGCACACGCATTTCTATTGTGAAGTCTGTCACGAGACATATTGCCTTAAAATGATAAATGTCCCTTCGGTCGATCTGCCCGATGGCTTCGAGGTCCGTTCCGTGAACTATACTATCAAGGGCATCTGTGACAGGTGTTCGGGTAAGAAAGACAGCGGTTCTATCTGATCTGCATATTGCAATGAGGTTGCAGTGATAAACCGGTAGATTTGCAGCCGGAAATTTCAAAAGACTGCAAAAATGAGAATCATCAATCTTTTGGCTGTCGGGATATGCATCGCCGCTGTATCTTGCAGCAATGCACCGAAGCACGGGGACGGACACGAGGAGCATGTTCACGGGACGGAAGAGGCCGGGCACAGCGAGGCCGCTCACCGGCATTCAGGGGAGATATCCCTTCCGGCGGCAAAGGCCGAGGCGGCCGGGGTGGTGTCGAAGATAGTCGAACCGGGCATATTCCGGGATGTCATAGTGGCGGGGGGAGATATCGAGTGCGCTCCGGGAGATGCAGTGACCATTGTAGCCAATGTCTCCGGTATAGTGAACTTCCGTAAGAATCTCGCCGAAGGCGTCGGGGTCTCGGAGGATGAGATCCTGTTTTCGATAGCTTCGGACGGCCTTATGGATGGTGATCCGGTCAAAAGAGCGAAGATTGAATATGAAACCGCGAAGGCCGAGTATGACAGGGCGGCCAGTCTTGTGGATGAGAATATCGTTTCCCGCAAGGAATTCGACAGCATACGCTCCAGATATGAAACCGCGCGTCTGAAATATGAAGCGATATCGGGAGGCGGAGCATCAGATGGCGGAGCGGCCGTCATTTCCCCGAAGAACGGGTATGTCAGCAGCTGTCTTGTGAAGTCAGGTGATTATGTGTCTGTAGGACAGCCTCTTGCAGTAGTCTCCTCCAACGACAGGCTTTACCTTGCGGCAGATGTGTCTGAACGTTATGCCGCCAGAATACCGGGGATATGTGATGCCAATTTCCGTCTCCAGTACGGTGACAGGGTCTACAGCGCATCCGGACTCGGAGGACGGCTGGTATCCTATGGAAGAAATACCGGTGAGGCTTCTCCATTCATTCCTGTGACATTTGTCCTGAACCGGACGGAGGACATTATTCCTGGTTCCTATGCCGAGATATGGCTTATGGGAGAGGAAAGGGACAACGTGATAAGTCTTCCTGTATCCGCCCTTACCGAGGAGCAGGGGGTATATTTCGTCTATGTCCGTCTGGATGAGGACTGCTACAGGAAGCAGCCGGTGACTGTCGGGGCGACCGACGGACTGAGGGCGGAGATACTGTCGGGCCTGGAAGGGGGAGAGATGGTCGTTGTCGAGGGAGCCATACACGTCAGGCTCGCCTCCGCAAGCAATGCCATACCTGCACATACTCATAACCACTGAGACGGAGGTGTGCCATGCTTGACAGAATCATACGTTTTTCTCTCGAGAACCGCCTGCTGATACTTGTCGCCGCAGTCCTTCTGCTGGTGGCGGGACTGCACCGGACGTTCAATGCCGAGGTGGATGTCTTCCCTGATCTCAACGCACCCACTGTCGTAGTGATGACCGAAGCCAACGGTATGGCGGCGGAGGAGGTGGAGCAGCTTGTCACCTTCCCGATAGAGACAGCGGTCAACGGTGCTACAGGAGTCAGAAGGGTACGCTCATCTTCCACTACGGGATTTTCCGTAGTCTGGGTGGAGTTCGACTGGGGGACAGACATATATCTTGACAGACAGATCGTATCAGAGAAGCTGGCCACTGTCACGGAAAGTCTTCCTGACAATGTCGGCAATCCTGTTCTCGGACCGCAGTCTTCCATATTAGGTGAAGTGCTTATTGTCGGGCTGACCTCTGACAGTACATCGATGCTGGACCTGAGGACTCTGGCGGACTGGACGATCAGGCCGAGGCTTCTTTCCACTGGCGGTGTAGCGCAGGTGGCGGTGCTGGGCGGTGATATCAAGGAGTATCAGGTGCTCCTTCATCCGCGTAAGATGAAACATTACGGAGTGACTCTTGCCGAGGTGATGGATGTGACCAGGAATATGAACGGCAATGTCAACGGAGGGGTCATCTATGAATATGGCAATGAATACATTGTCAGGGGAGTGGTGTCGACGGATGATGTGGAGAAGATGTCCAGGGCTGTCATCAAGACGGTAGACGGAGCTCCTGTGACACTCGGGGATGTCGCGGATGTGCAGGTCGGTGCAAGCCAGCCGAAGCTCGGGCTGGCATCGGAGAAGGGAAAGCCGGCGGTGCTGCTGACAGTGACCAAGCAGCCGGATACGGGTACGATAGAGCTTACAGCCAAGCTCGAGGCTGCCCTGGAGGACCTCGAGAAGAACCTCCCGGCCGATGTGAATGTGTCTACTGACATTTTCAGGCAGTCGAGATTCATTGAGAGTTCCATAGACAATGTGAAGAATTCCCTTCTGGAGGGCGCCCTGTTTGTGGTGATTGTGCTCTTCCTTTTCCTTGCCAACGTCAGGACAACGGTGATCTCGCTTGTCACTCTCCCTCTGTCTCTGCTCATCTCTGTGCTTGTCCTGCATTATATGGGGATGACGCTGAATACAATGAGCCTTGGAGGTATGGCCATTGCCATAGGCTCGCTCGTGGATGATGCCATAGTGGATGTCGAGAATGTCTGGAAGCATCTCAGGGAAAACCGGATGCTGCCTCCTTCTGACAGGCGGCCGGTGCTCGAAGTCGTGTACAACGCCTCCAGGGAGGTCAGGATGCCTATACTCAATTCTACATTGATTATTATCGTGAGCTTCATTCCTCTTTTCTTCCTTTCAGGAATGGAAGGCAGGATGCTGATACCGCTCGGGGTCGCATTTATCGTAGCCCTTTTCGCCTCCACTGTAGTAGCCCTCACCCTGACCCCGGTGCTGTGCAGCTATCTGCTCGGAGGGAAGAAGGATGCAGCTGTGCCGAAAGAAGCTTTCCTGGCAGTGTGGCTGAAGAAACATTACAGGGTGGCGCTTGAATGGGCGCTGAGGCACAAGGCGGCTGTCGTCGGTACGACGCTGACGCTTTTCTGTGTGGCCCTGGGTCTGTTCTTCACCCTCGGACACAGTTTCCTCCCGTCGTTCAATGAAGGTTCTTTCACGATAAACGTGAGCTCTCTTCCGGGGATATCCCTGGAGGAATCCGACAGGATAGGGAGGCAGGCCGAGGAACTGCTCCTTTCCATTCCCGAGATACAGACCGTAGCCCGCAAGACTGGAAGGGCGGAGCTGGATGAGCACGCTCTCGGGGTGAATGTGTCCGAGATAGAGGCTCCGTTTGAACTGAAGGACCGTTCGCACGAGGAGCTTCTTGCGGAAGTAAGGCAGAAACTCTCCACTATCGTCGGAGCGAACATTGAGATCGGACAGCCTATCAGCCACCGTATAGATGCGATGCTAAGCGGTACGCAGGCGAGCATTGCGGTCAAGCTTTTCGGGGATGACCTGAACGAAATGTTCTCCATTGGCAACCGTATCAAGGATGTGATCTCTGATGTCGAGGGCATTGCGGACCTGAATGTGGAGCAGCAGATAGAAAGACCGGAACTGAAGATTGTCCCTCGCAGGGAGATGCTTGCAAGATACGGGATTCCTCTTTCCGCATTCAACGAATTTGTCTCGGTCAATATGTCCGGAGAGGTTGTATCGTACGTCTATGAACAAGGCAAGACCTTCGACCTTGTCGTAAGGGCGGATGAAGACAGCAGAGGGACAATGGAGCATATCCGCAATCTGATGATCGATGATGCCGATGGCAACAAGATCCCGCTTTCCTATGTGGCGGATGTGGTGTCAGCCACAGGCCCGAACACTATCAACAGGGAGAACGTAAAGCGGAAGATCGTGATTTCCGCCAACACTGCCGGGCGTGACCTCAGAAGTGTCGTGAACGACATTCAGGACAGGGTTGATGAGCATATCGTCCTCCCTGAAGGCTACCATATCGAATATGGCGGTCAGTTCGAGAGCGAGCAGGCGGCAAGCAGGACTCTGCTCCTGACTTCCCTGATGAGCATAGTGGTGATCTTCCTTCTGCTGTATATGGAGTTCAAGAGCACCGTGCAGAGCGGAGTCGTGCTTCTGAACCTTCCGCTGGCGCTGATAGGAGGTGTCTTTGCCCTGCTTCTTACGACCGGGGAGGTGAGCATTCCTGCCATAATAGGCTTCATATCGCTTTTCGGTATAGCCACCAGGAACGGTATGCTGTTGATAAACAGATACAACCATCTCCGATATGAGGGTGTTTCGGTACATGAAAGCATTATACACGGTTCGCTGGACAGACTTAACCCGATACTTATGACGGCCCTGTCATCTGCATTGGCTCTGATCCCTCTCGCGCTCAGGGGAGACCTTCCGGGCAACGAGATCCAGAGCCCTATGGCTAAGGTCATTCTCGGAGGACTGCTGACATCTACGTTCCTCAATGCGCTCATCGTGCCGATTTTCTACGAACTTCTGCACAGGAAGGAGGATCAATGTCATCTAGAGCATCCCGGCTGTCATCCTGAGGACTCCGGCTGTCATCCTGAGCGAAGCGAAGGATCTGAAACAAGGAAAATAGAACCGATTAAATAGAAACAAAATGTACAGACACATAAATATAATCATCTCCGCAGCCATTATGTCTTTCCTGCCGTACTCTGCCGCGGCGCAGGATATGGAGTCCGTGCTGGAGTCGATAGAGAGGAACAATGTGCAGCTGCAGTCGCTCAGGTCCGCGAACATCGCGGCCAAGCTGGAGACGAAAATGCAGAACAATCTCGGAGATCCGTCCATAGAATACAGCCCTTTCTGGGCGAAGGGGACGGACGGGATATCCAGTTCTGAGCTGGTGGTGTCGTACGGGTTTGATTTTCCTACGCAGTATGTCTCGAGAAGCAGGTCGGGCAGGCTGCAGAGATCCGCTCTGGATGGACAGTATCAGGTGGAGAGAAGGAATGTGATGCTGGAGGCGAAGAACCTGTGCCTGGACATAGTCTTCCTGTCACGGAAACACGGACTTCTGTCGGATAGGCTCCGGAACGCAGATGAACTTCTGGCGCTTTTTGAGAAAAGATTTGAGGAAGGAGATGCGTCTGCCATAGAGCTCAACAAGATCAGAATGGAGAAAATGGATGTAGCGGCCGCGCTTGCGCAGGTGGAGACGGATCTGCAGACGGCAAGGGCGTCCCTTCAGACAATGAACGGAGGCCAGCCGGTACACTTTGCCGCAACCGAGTATCCCCGGACGGTTCCGGTGACTGATTTCGAGACATTCAGGGACACTCTGATGGCGGCTGAACTTGAGCTCAAGGCATCCGAGGCCGCAGTCCGTGCCGCCGAGCAGGAGATAAGGGTGAACCGTCAGAACTGGCTTCCTCAGCTGCAGGTCGGATATCGCCGTAACACGGCCTTGAGCGAAGCGAGCAACGGATTTATCGTAGGTGCATCATTCCCGCTTTTCTCCAACCGGTATAAATCGAGAATAGCGAATGCACGGCATACCGCATCGCAGTATCAGTTCAATCAGGTGCAGATCGAGACCGAGGCCCGCATACGTACGAAATATGATGAAATGATGAGGCTCCATAAAGCTCTCGGGATATATGATGTCTCCCTTATGGAGGAGACTCTGGAAATGCTCAGAAAGGCTGTCGAGGCCGGGCAGCTGTCTGTTATAGAGTATTATACTGAAGCAGATTCGGTATATTCCAAGCTGCTTTCCCTTTCAGAGATGGAAAATACGTACCAGAAACTTCTTGCTGACATTTACCGCAATTCACTCTGACTTCTGCAACGTTACGGCCATTATTTGCGTCATACAGAATAGCGGGAGGGCATACTTATTGCTGCATCCTGACCTGTTTGTTCTGTTATATTATGAAGCGAATAATTATAGTGGCTGCATTGGCTATGTCTGCATTGCAGCTGCCTGCAATATCCATAGAGGACTGTTACCGTATGGTGCGGGAGAATTATCCCCTGATACATCAGTACGGACTGACGGAGATGATGTCCCGGTATTCATTCGAGAATGCTGCAATGGGGTATGTCCCGCGTATCAGCTTATCAGCCCAGGCTTCATACCAGAGTGATGCAGTCGCCTTTCCCGAGGAATTCAACTCTCTTCTCAAGATGGCCGGCATAGAGATGGAAGGTATGCCGAAAGACCTCTACAAGGTTCAGCTGGAGATAAGCCAGACCCTGTGGGATGGAGGATATGCCAAGGCCCGGAGAGAGGCTATAAAGGCGGAACAGGAGGTTTCGAAGCTTACCCTTGACAAGGATATGGACGCCCTGAAGACGAGGGTCAACCAGATGTATTTCGGCATCCTGGTGATGGAGGCGAATCTCAAGGCCAACAGCTATATGGACACCCTTATGACATCCAATATGAGAGTCGTGGAGTCAGCCGTGAAGAACGGGACCGCGACTCAGAGCGATGTGGACAGGATCAAGGTGGAGATATTGTCGCTGAGACAGCGGAAGGTTCAGCTGGAGAGCACCATAAGGACATACAAGGATATGCTGGCGATAATGATAGGACGCAAGATAGAGGATGACGAGGTGTTCGAGAAGCCGCGTCTGCAGCTTGTGGACCTGTCCCGGAACAGAAGAACGGAACTGATGCTTTTCGATGCGCAGATACGTCAGATAGAGAGTCAGAAAAAAATGCTGGACGTGGCCGTAATGCCTAAGTTCGCCCTGTTTGCACAGGGCTGGTACGGCAGACCAGGACTGAATATGTTCAACGATATGATGTATGACAGGCTGACGTGGAACGGTATGGCCGGGATTACAATGAAATGGGATATAACGGGTTTCTATACGAGGAAGAACGACAGAAGGAAGATTGAGCTTTCCCAGAAGTCGGTGGCGGCTCAGCGGGATGCCTTTATATGGAATACCGATATACAGCAGACTCAGATACAGAACGAGATAGACCGTATGTACAGGCTGAAGGAATCGGATGCCGAGATAGTGCGGCTGAGGACAGCGGTGCGCGAGGCATCGGAGTCGAAATACCGCAACGGGGTCATCACTCTCAACGATCTGCTGCGTGACATAACGGAGGAGAACAGTGCGGTCGTCTCCGGCTCTCTTCACGAACTGGAGATGCTGAAGAATATATATGATCTGAAAGTCGTGCTTAACCAGTAATTTACAGAAGATTATGATAAGGATTGGACATATTCCGGCTGTAATGGCTGTGGTTCTTGCAGCCGTTTCCTGCAAAGGCGCTCTCGGAGATTATGATGCCGAGGGGTATTTCGAGACAGCTGAAGTGACTGTTTCTGCAGAAGCCAGCGGCAGGATACTTTTCTTCGATGCGGAGGAAGGCGATACAGTCGCCGCCGGCAGTCTGCTCGGATGCATTGATACGGTACAGCTTCATCTGACAAGAAAGCAGCTGGAAATGACATACAGGTCCGTGATGGACAACAGGCCTGATGTGGGAAGTCAGCTCGAGGCGATGGAGGAGCAGCTCAGGAAGCTTGCCCTCGAGAAAGAGAGGGTATCCCGTCTGCTGGAGGATGGGGCGGCTACACAGAAACAGATGGATGACATTGCTGCTCAGATATCGGTGCTGGAGAAACAGATATCTGCCCGGAAGTCATCTCTCGGCAATTCAGTGAGCAGTCTGGATGCCCAGGGGGCAGGTATCATGATGCAGATTGCCCAGATAGATGACCAGCTGTCAAAATGCAGGATCATTTCCCCTGTCAGCGGCACTGTACTTACCAAATATTCCGAGGCAGGAGAGTTCGCTGCAGCCGGAAGGCCTCTTTTCAAGGTGGCAGACCTGGACAGGGTGTATCTCAGGGCGTATCTGACTTCTGCGCAGCTGGCCGGTGTGAGGCTGGGGCAGGAGGTGAAGGTGTATTCCGACTACGGAGGGGACAATGTGAGGGAATATCCAGGCACAGTGACGTGGATCTCCGACCAGAGTGAATTCACTCCGAAGAATATCCAGACAGAGGACGAAAGGGAGAACCTTGTCTATGCTGTCAAGGTGGCGGTCGAGAATGATGGATACATAAAGCTCGGAATGTACGGAGGACTTGTTCTGTAAATGCCGGTGGCGGGGATGTAGTTATGGATTCGATTGTGGTACAGAGACTGAAGAAAAGTTATGGCAGGGGATTGCCACCGGCGGTGGATATCCTCGATGGTTTCTCTGTAGCAGAGGGGGAGCTTTTCGGTGTCATCGGGCCGGACGGGGCAGGCAAGACGACGCTTTTCCGCCTCCTCACTTCTCTGATATCTCCGGATGAGGGTGATGCGACAGTGCAGGGACTCGACATCATAAAGGATTACAGGAAGCTCAGGACCATTATAGGATATATGCCGGGCCGTTTCTCCCTGTATCCTGACCTTTCTGTCAGGGAGAATCTCGAGTTCTTCGCTTCCGTATTCGGGACATCGATATATGAGAACTATCATCTTATAGAAGACATTTACTGCCGTCTTGAACCCTTTGCAGACAGAAAGGCAGGCAATCTTTCCGGAGGAATGAAACAGAAGCTTGCACTCTGCTGTACGCTGATACATTCCCCGCAGGTCCTTTTCCTTGATGAGCCGACGACAGGAGTCGATCCATCATCCCGCAGGGAGTTCTGGGAGACCCTCGCCAGACTGAAGCAGACCGGAATGACGATAGTGGTGTCCACTGCATATATGGATGAGGCCGACAGGTGCGACAGGGTGGCGATGATGAAAGCCGGGCGTTTCCTCAAGATGGACAGCCCGCAGAACATAGTGGAAGGCTTTGACAGAAAACTTATGGCTGTACATTCGGATGATATGTTCCGCCTGCTCCAGGATCTCAGAAACATTCCGGATGTCGCCCGATGCTACACTTTCGGCGATACCCATCATATAGTGCTGAAAGAGGCTGCCTCGGAAGGGCCTGATGAGATAGGAAGGATACTGATGGAGAAATTCGGGCATACAGGGGTCGAAGTCAGGGAGCAGAGGGCGACGCTTGAGGACTGCTATATGAATCTGGCAGGCTGACAGGATATACGAAAGTAGTGCAGGACAGGAAATGAGAGAGGATAATGTCATAGAAGTAGAGCATCTGACCAAGAAATTCGGCAGTTTCACCGCTGTGGATGATATCTCGTTCGAGGTTCACAGAGGCGAGATATTCGGCTTTCTCGGAGCGAACGGGGCAGGGAAGACCACTGCAATGAAAATGCTCACTGGTCTGAGCTTCCCGACTTCCGGCAAGGGAGTGGTGGCAGGTTATGATATCTGGACCCAGTCCGAACTGATAAAGAAGAGCATCGGTTATATGAGCCAGAAGTTCTCCCTGTATTCGGACCTGACGGTCAAGGACAATATCGAGATATTCGGCGGGATATACGGGATGAAACGGAACGATGTGCGCAAGAGGGCGGTCGAGCTGATGGACAGGCTTGGGTTCATTTCGGAAAAGAATGAAAGAGTGAAGGATCTTCCTCAGGGCTGGAAGCAGAAGCTGGCGTTTCTTGTCGCCATTATCCACAGGCCGGAGATACTTTTTCTGGATGAGCCTACAGGAGGGGTCGATCCTGCCGCCAGACGGCAGTTCTGGGAACTGATTTATGATGTGGTCGACAGCGGTATCACTGCCTTTGTCACTACCCACTATATGGATGAGGCGGAATACTGCAACAGGATATCGATGATGGTGGATGGAAGGATAGATGCCCTTGACAGTCCGTCCTCCCTCAAGAAAAAGTACGGCGCGGCCTCGATAGGGGAAGTCTTCGACATCCTTGCAAGAGGAGCCAGAAGGTCTGAATAGGACAGTGAAATGAAAGGTTTTTTTGCATTTGTCAGAAAGGAGTTCCTGCATATTTTCAGGGACAGGAGGACTCTGCTCGTGCTCGTCGGCCTTCCTGTGATGCTTATAGTCCTTTTCGGCTTCGCTATTTCCACCGAGATACGGAATGTGAATCTCGGGGTATGTGTACCGGATATGGATATCACTGTGACGAGGCTGGTGGACAAGATCGACAGGAGCGAATATTTTACATTCAAGGGATGGTATGCTTCATCCGAGGGTGTCGATGAAGCAATGAGGAGAGGCGACATAGACGCAGCCCTGATATTCAGCAAGGATTTCTCCGCTTCCGTGCTGGATGCGGATGGGGCCGAGGTCTCGATTGTCACGGATGCTGTCAATCCCAACAATGCCTCTATGGAAGCAATGTATCTTACGAATATCATCTACGGGTATTTCCGGGAGGATATCCAGTCATATCCGGGCGGTACACCGGTCGTCCCGAACTTGCGGATGCTCTACAATCCCCAGCTCAAGAGTTCATATAATTTTGTCCCTGGCATAATGGGGCTGATTCTTCTGCTTGTCTGTGCGCTGATGACTTCGGTGTCGATTGTCAAGGAAAAGGAGACCGGGACAATGGAGGTGCTGCTTGTGTCGCCGGTCAAGCCTATAGGCATAGTCTTCGCGAAGATGATACCGTACTTCGTCATTTCATGTGTGGTGCTCATAATAACTCTCCTTCTGACGATATTTGTCCTGAACGTGCCTGTCGAAGGCAGTTTCTTCTGGATGATCCTTGTATCGATGCTGTATATCATTCTGTCTCTGGGGATAGGCCTGCTAGTCTCTTCCATTGTGAAGACACAGATAATAGCTACGCTGATTATAGGTATGGTGTTCCTTGTGCCGGTGATGATGATGAGCGGAATGCTCTATCCTGTCGAGAGCATGCCGTACGTCTTTCAGCTGATAGCGCAGATCATTCCGGCCAAATGGTATATAGAGGCCATCAGGAAGATAATGATAGAGGGAGTCCCGTTCGTGTTCGTCCTTAAGGAGACGCTGGTACTGCTGGCAATGACAGTGGTGATATTCACGGCGGCGGTGAAGAAGTTCAACGACAGGATAGAGTAGATCGGTATGTCAGCATTAAGATATCTCATAATCAAGGAAATGAAGCAGTTCAACAGCAACCGCTTCATGCCGGTCGTGCTTGTGCTGCTGCCCGTGGTCCTTATGCTGTTCGTGCCTCTTCTGGCGAATATGGAGATCCGCGATGTGCGGCTTACAATTGTGGACCACGACCGCTCCCGGACATCCATTATGCTGGCAGACAGGATCTCCCGGTCAGACTACTTCAGATTTGCCGGGTACAGGGATACATATTCCGGCGCGATGGATGATATGGGGATGGGAAAGACGGACATCATAATGGAGATCCCTTCGGGTATGGAAAAACGCATAGGAAGGGGGGAGCAGGTGGAGATATTCATCGCTGCCAATGCGGTCAACAGTACGAAAGGGTCCATAGGCGGAGGCTATCTGTCATCCATAATCTCTGACTTTTCAGCAGAGCTGGCAGAAGGTTCAGGCAATATGTCCTCGGCACCGCTTGCTGTCACTCCGCAGTTCCGGTATAACCCCCATCTGGATTACAAGCTTTTTATGGTGCCGGCAATGATGATAGTGGTGATCATCCTGATAGGAGGTTTCTTTGCCACGATGAGCATTGTCTCCGAGAAAGAGACGGGTACCATAGAACAGATCAATGTCTCGCCCGTGCGCAAGAGGGATTTTATCTTTTCGAAAGTGGTGTTTTACGGCTTTTTGGGCATCATCGCCTTCACTCTGGCATTCCTGATCGGACATTTCGTCTACGGACTCGCTCCGCACGGCGGGCTTCCGGAACTTTATGTGGGAGCCGTACTTTTCCTCGTGTTCATGGCCGGATTCGGTCTCCTCATATCCAATTATTCCGATACTTTGCTGCAGGCGGTGTTCCTGATGCTCTTCTTTGTCCTGATATTCATGCTCATGAGCGGGATATTCACTCCTGTCAGTTCGATGGAGACCTGGGCCCAGTATCTGACCTATTTCCTGCCTACGACATATTTTGTCAATATCCTCCGGGCCGTCTGCCTCAAGGGCAGCCAGTTCCAGGATCTGACGCTCAACTATGTCATGCTCACCGTCTTTGCCATCCTCATCAACATCATCGCCATAGTCACCTACAAGAAACAGAAATAGGGAAAACATTATTGGATTTATGTAAATGATTGCTATCTTTGCGGCCGATACATATCTCTTCAGGGCAGGGTGAAAGTCCCTACCGGCGGTATAGTCCGCGACTCCTCCTTGCGGGGGACTGAACCGGTGTGATTCCGGTACCGACGGTATAGTCCGGATGGAAGACGGGATATCTGATGCTGGCCTCCCGGCCATTGTCGATCATATCGCAGTTTACGGGTTCTGTTCCCGATTCCGTCACCCTGACACAGATATGCGTCAGGGCGTTTTGTTATTCTGTCATTCTGGATTGTGTCATTCTGAGCGAAGCGAAGAATCTGAAACAGGAAGATGGAACCTGTCATTCTGAGCGAAGCGAAGAATCTGATAAAGGAAAAGAATATGAATTGTGCACAGGACATAGAGTATATGCAGCGGGCAATGACGCTGGCGGAGAACGGGAGAGGATTTGTCAATCCCAATCCGCTTGTCGGGGCGGTGATAGTCATGGATGGCCGTGTGATCGGAGAAGGCTGGCACAGGAAGTACGGCTGTCTTCATGCGGAGAGGGAGGCCCTGGCAGCCTGTACGGAGGACCCTGCCGGAAGCACGATGTATGTCACTCTGGAACCGTGCTGCCATTACGGCAAGCAGCCTCCCTGTACTGAAGCAATCATTGCCGCGGGAATATCGCGCGTAGTGGTCGGGCTTCCTGATCCCAATCCGCTGGTGGCAGGGAAAGGCATAGCCATATTGAAGGAACACGGTATAGATGTGGAATGCGGCCTGCTCGAAGCTGACCTGAAATATCAGAACAGGGTGTTTCTGAAATACATCACGACACGCAGGCCGTGGGTGACTATGAAATGGGCGATGACCCTCGACGGGAAGATTGCGGCAAGGACAGGGGATTCCAGATGGGTGTCATCAGAGGAGTCCCGGCGTTATGCCCATCAGCTCAGGGCGTGGAATATGGCCATAATGGCAGGCATTGGCACTGTGCGGGTGGATGATCCTCTCCTCAACTGCAGGATAGATGGTATGCGCAGCCCGGTCAGGGTCATAGCGGATTCGAATGCGTCGCTCGGTCTGTCGTCCCGGATCGTGATGACGGCGCATCAGTACAGGACAATCCTGGCATATTCAGGATCTCCTGACCATATACGCCTTGCCGCGCTTTCCGATGCAGGAGTTGAGACTCTCAAGGTGGAGGACAATGGACCGGAAGACGACAGCCGTGGATATGGTTATAAGCGCCGGGAGACGGATGATATACGCAAGGTCGATATTGATGCACTTCTGTCCTGTCTCGGAAAGATGGGCATGGATTCCGTGCTGGTTGAGGGGGGAGCGGAACTTGACTGGAGTATCGTCGAGGCCGGGCTTGTGGATGAAGTCTATTGCTTCATCGCGCCGAAAGTGATAGGTGGAGGTACGGCGAAAGGTCCTGTGGGCGGAGCGGGTTTCCCAAAGATGGCGGATGCTTTCCCTCTCGAGATAGAGTCTGTCTCCAGATCAGGTCCGGACATCCTTGTACACGCTTTTCCTGCTCATTCTGAATTGTCATGCTGAGCGCAACCGGATTGTCATTCTGAGCGAAGCGAAGAATCTGATAAGGATTGATCAGGCAGATCCTTCACTCCGCCTTGCGGCTCCGTTCAGGATGACAAAAAATGATCCGTTCAGGCTGACCAAGTACTGTCATTCTGAGCGCAGCGAAGAATCTGAATAACCGAAATGATATGTTTACAGGAATAATAGAAGAAACAGGAACAATAAAGAGTATCTGCCGGGGCAGCAACAGCGCGCAGATCACGGTCAATGCCCGTAAGGTCATAGAAGGCACTTCCGAGGGGGACAGCATTGCCGTCAACGGTGTCTGCCTGACAGTCACATCGTTGTCCGGCAGCTGCTTCACTGCGGATGCGATGCCGGAGACATTGTACCGCAGCTCCCTCGGAAATATGAAACCGGGAGACAATGTCAATCTGGAAAGGGCGATGCAGGCAGGCGGACGTTTCGGAGGGCATATAGTTTCCGGGCACGTGGATGCATACGCTATGGTAGTGTCTGTTACAGAATCCGGTATCGCCAGGATCATCAGTATAGAGATTCCGGCAGCTGCTTCCGGCATTATGCCGCTTATAGCTGTCAAGGGTTCCGTAGCGGTGGATGGCGCGAGCCTGACGGTAGTTTCAGTGGATCATAATACATTCTCTGTTTCCCTGATTCCGCATACGAGGTCTGTCAGCACTCTCGGTGCCCTGCGTCAGGGATCAATGGTCAATGTCGAGGCTGATGTCTTTGCAAGGTATATAGCCCGCATTCTTTCGGCAGGACTGCCTTCTGCGGATATGCTGTCGTCCGGCCCTGAAGCTGCGTCTCCAACGGATTCCCGGGCGGAATCAGCCCGCGGCGCCGGAGGCCTGACACTGGAGTTCCTGCAGAAGAACGGCTTCTGATCCGGAGCAGAGCCGTGTGCTTTAATGGTTTGGATAATCAAATAAAAGGCTATGAATATGGAAACAAATTTCAATACAATCGAAGAGGCTCTCGAAGACCTCAGGCAGGGCAGGATCATAGTGGTTACGGATGATCCCGACAGGGAGAATGAAGGAGACCTGATCTGTGCCGGAAAATTCGCGACGACAGAGAATGTCAATTTTATGGCTACATACGGAAAAGGTCTGATATGTATGCCGATGACAGCCGAGTTGGCACACAGGCTTGACCTGAAGCAGATGGTGGTCGAGAATACTGACAATCACAGTACGGCGTTCACTGTGTCGATCGACCATATCTCCACGACTACAGGCATTTCTGCAGTCGAGCGTTCTGTCACCGCCCTCAAATGTGCTGATCCTGACTCCAGACCGGAAGATTTCCGTAGGCCGGGGCATATGTTCCCTCTCACGGCAAGGAAGGGCGGCGTTCTGATCAGGTCAGGGCATACAGAGGCGACTGTCGATCTTGTCAGGATAGCAGGTCTTGGGGAAAGCGGCCTGTGCTGTGAGATAATGAAAGATGACGGGACAATGATGAGGACTGCCGAACTGCTGGAATTTGCGCATCAGCACGGGCTCAAGATCATTACAATCGCAGATCTGATACGTTATCGGCGCAGGACTGAATCAATTGTCGAAAAGGTGACTGAAGCGGAACTGCCCACCAGGTTCGGTACATTCCGGATCTATGGCTATATCAACAAGATCAACGGAGAGCAGCACGTCGCTCTGGTGAAGGGAGATGTGTCGACTGATGAACCGGTACTGTGCCGGGTGCACTCCGAATGTCTGACAGGTGATGCATTCGGCTCGCTCAGGTGCGACTGCGGAGAGCAGCTGGCAGAGGCATTGAGGAGAATCGAGAAGAAAGGCAGGGGAGTGCTGCTTTATCTGCGTCAGGAGGGCAGAGGGATAGGGCTTATCAATAAACTGAAGGCCTATAAGCTGCAGGATCAGGGGATGGATACTGTAGAGGCTAACATTGCCCTCGGGTTCAAGGCCGATCTCAGGGAATATGGCACAGGGGCATCGATTCTTGCTGACCTCGGGGTGAAGAAGCTGATACTTATGACAAATAACCCGATGAAGATCACAGGTCTGGATGGATATGGCATCGAGATTGTCGGACGTGACCCGATTGAGATGACGTGTAACGAGAAGAATGAGTTCTATCTGTATACCAAGTACCGCAAGATGGGACACCTGCTCCACGTCAAGCACTGACAGTTGTTCTTTTGTCGTTCTGAATGTCTTATTGTCATTCTGAATGTCTCATTGTCATTCTGAGCGCAGCGAAGAATCTGGAAGGGATTGATAAGGCAGATCCTTCACTCCGCCTTGCGGCTCCGTTCAGGATGACAAGAAACGGCATCGTTCAGGATGACAAAGTCCTGTCATTCTGAGCGCAGCGAAGAATCTGGGAAGGATTGATAAGGCAGATCCTTCACTCCGCCTTGCGGCGTCGTTCAGGATGACAAGAAACGGTGTCGTTCAAGATGACAAAGTCCTGTCATTCTGAGCGAAGCGAAGAATCTAATCTAAAACAAAATACTATGTATAATAAATATTATGTCTATATAATGACAAGCAGCAAGAATACTGCAATGTATATTGGAGTTACAAATAACCTTCACAGGAGAGTCCTTGAGCATAAATCCGGACAGATATCAGGATTTACTCAAAAGTACTGTTGTCATAAACTGGTATATTATGAGGAGTTTTCAGATATAGAACAGGCTATAGAAAGAGAAAAGATATTGAAGGGGTGGAAAAGAGACAAGAAGAACAAGCTTGTTGAAGCTGTGAATCCATTATATGATGAATTATTTGTTGATGAGTAGAACAGATCCTTCACTCCGCCTTGCGGCTCCGTTCAGGATGACAAGAAACGGCGTCGTCCAGGATGACAAGGTCCTGTCATTCTGAGCGCAGCGAAGAATCTGAAACAGACAAGAACAGGAACAGAATGTTTAATAAATTATATAAGATGAAAAAGATTGAAGGAAAACTTTCGGCACAGGGCCAGCGTATCGGCATAGTGGCAGCGCGTTTCAATGAATTCATAACCTCGAAACTGCTTTCAGGAGCGGAAGACTCTTTTGTCCGCCACGGTGGCAATACGGATGACCTTGAAGTAGCGTGGGTTCCGGGCTCATTCGAGATACCTCTTGTAGCCAAGAAAATGGCTGACTCGGGACGTTATGACGCGGTCGTATGTCTGGGAGCAGTCATCCGCGGTGCGACCCCGCATTTCGATATGGTGGCTAACGAGGCGACCAAAGGCATTGCCAAGGTAGGGCTTGACAGCAACGTGCCTGTGATTTTCGGAGTGCTTACTACGGATTCGATAGAGCAGGCGGTGGAACGTGCAGGTACAAAGGCCGGTAACAAGGGCTTCGATGCCATGACGACCGCTATCGAGATGGTTGACCTCCTGCGTCAGTTCTGAAAACCGCTGCTCCGAAGATGATATATTCGCGGTGCACCTGAAACCAGTGCACCGCGATGATCATTCGGTGCGCAGGTTGTCTACCGGGTTCTCACCTGCTGCACTCCAGCTCTGCCAGATGACGGTGGCAAGTGTCACTGCGGTTATTGCGAGCAGCACGAGCGGGAACACCCACCAGTAGAGAGGGATGTGGTATGCGAATCCCTCGAGCCAGCGCTGTACTGCAAAGATACTTACCGGTATGCTGACAATGAAGCAGATACAGAGGATTGACAGATATTTGCGGCAGAACATCCATACGAGTTCACCGGAGGTCGCCCCGACGACCTTCCTTATGGCAGACTCTTTTCTGCGGTAACCGCATTCGAATGATACGAGACTGAACACCCCGACGATGGAGATCACGATTGCTATGAGGCTGAAGAGTGCCACAAGTGAGCCGGTCTTCTGTTCCTTCTGATATGTATTCTCAAGGACAGAATCGTAGAATCTGACAGAGAACGGATATCCCGGATCATACTTTTGCAGACATTTTTCTATTGACTGTCTTGCCTCCTTGAGATCCGTTCCTGCTGAGACTCTCGCTATACAGTACTGGAGGTCTGTCGATCTGTACAGATAGAATGCCATAGGTGAAATATCCTTTCTGAATGATTTGAAATGGATATCATTTGCAAAACCTACAATCTCTCGCCCGTTATATCGGTCTCCGGCTGACAGACCATATTGCTTTCTCGCTGATTCGTTGAAAATCAGAATGTCCTGACGGCTTGCAAGGTCATTATTCCTGAAATCCCTTCCTTCTGTGATGCCGATACCCATAGTCTTGAGATATGCACCGCTGACAGGCAGAACCGTGTATTCGAAATAATCTTCATTGCTTCCCCAAGTCCAGCTGCTATAGTGATCGCTGCTGCCGGCAAGACACTGTGAATATCCGACATTCTCCACTCCGGGAATCTGCCTGATATCTTCATCGAAGGCAGCCAGCCTGTTCATTATGCTGCTGTTTAGACCGCACACTATGAGCCGGTCTTTGTCAAATCCGAGAGGCGCTGACAGCATATACCGGTTCTGCATATATATGAATGAAGTTGCAGTCATCATTATGAATGCAGCGAGAAACTGCACTGCAACAAGAATGTTTCTTGTCCTGATTCCTGCGGGTGACAGGGCGAAGTTGCCTTTGACAGTGATGCCGCACGATGCGGATGTCAGAAAAAGTGCGGTGTATAGGTTTGAGACAATTCCGGCCAGAACCGCTGCGGCTGCACCGTAACAGATTACCGGCATATTTGCGCCTATCGATATGTCTGCATCCATAAGATTCCCTAAGAGCATATCACCGAAAATATGGATGATGCCCAGTGCAGTCAGATATGCAACGGCATAGATACATATATTTTCGCATATAATCATATTGATGATCCTGCAGCGGCTGCTTCCCAGTATCCTCCTTATGTCTATGCTCCTGATCCGCATTGGAGCGAGCGATATGCTGAAATCAGTGAAATTGATGCAGGCGACAATGAAAATCAGCACGCTGATGGAGACAAGGGTATACAGTGTGAGCGGACTGCATTTGGGCAGGAAGTCATATCCTATATCGGGCATGAAATGCAGGTCGTGAATCTGTCTCAGGGTGAATTTCAGGTCGGGAAAATTGTATGCATCGTTATTGAATATTTCCGGATTGTTCTCTGTGAAATTTTTCAGAAGATATTCCGTGTCGCAGCCGTTCTGGAGTCTTACAAAGTTCATATAATTAAAAGCACCCCAGTCGTCATAATTCGTGGCCGGATCCATTGCAGTATATACGATGTTCCTGACAGATGCGTTTTCAGGAAAATTCTCGTATACCCCGCTGACGGTAATGGGTTCTGTTCCGTCGTAAGCGACCAGAATCCGTCCGGTTGCCGGTACACCTTTGAAAAGCTTCAATGCAAGGCTTTCCGGAATCACGGCATTACCGGGAGCTTCGAGAGCGGAACGGTCTCCCTCGACCATACGGAAATTGAATACATCCAGACAGCCGTCAGATACTGTACAAATATCGATTGTCAGATTCCTTCCGGTACTGTCGTCCGGCACTTTGTACAGTCTGGAATAGGTTGAAGGACACATCAGGCAGCTTGCCTTTATTTCAGGAGATGATCCGGCAAAAGTTCTTGCAAGGGGTCTGGGAAGCATGGCATCTTCTGTGTATGCTCCGGTCTTCCCTGATATGATATCCAGCCTGTAGATATTGTCAGAGTCATCATAACACGTATCGAAAGTGAGGTCATATCTGACCTGCATCATTATTGTCAGCGAGGCTGCAAAAGCCACGGCCAGGCCGAGGATGTTCAGTATGAATGAGGCCTTGACATGACTGATGGTATGGAAGAAGTTTCGCAACATAGTTATAATTCATTGGCTACATCGCCAACGATCCGTCCATCGAACAGGTCGATAATCCTCTGGGCGGATGCTGCGTCTCTCTGTGAATGAGTGACCATTATGATTGTCGTGCCTTCCCTGTTGAGTTCTGTCAGCAGATCCATAACCTCCTTGCCGTTCCTGGAATCGAGGTTTCCGGTCGGTTCGTCTGCAAGGATAAGTTTCGGCCCGGCCACTACGGCACGTGCAATGGCCACTCTTTGCTGCTGTCCTCCGGACAACTGTTGAGGGAAATGCTTGGCCCTGTGACTGATGTTCATCCGTTTTAGGATGGCTGTGACTTTTCTTTTCCTCTCGGACGCGCTGATGTTGAGATAACGCAATGGCAATTCAACATTTTCGTAGACATTGAGTTCATCTATCAGGTTGAAACTTTGAAATACAAATCCGATATTCCCTTTGCGGAACTTTGTGCGTTCCCTTTCCTTGAGCCCGGAGACTTCCGTGCCCTCGAATTCGTAACTTCCTCCCGTGGGATTGTCCAGCAGTCCTATTATATTCAGCAATGTAGATTTGCCGCATCCGGAAGGTCCCATAATTGCCACGAATTCCCCGGTCTTGATTTCGAATGAGACTTTGTCCAGTGCGGTTGTCTCTATTTCTTCGGTGCGGAAGACTTTGCAGAGGTCTGTTACTTTGATCATGGTTGACAGTGTTTAACGGTTTATAATTTTATTCTTTTTCAGATCCTTCGCTTCGCTCAGGATGACAGGGGGTGTCATTCGGTGCGCAGGTTGTCTACCGGGTTCTCACCTGCTGCACTCCAGCTCTGCCAGATGACGGTGGCAAGGGTCACAACTGTTATTGCGAGGAGCACGAGCGGGAACACCCACCAGTAGAGAGGTATGTGATATGCGAATCCCTCGAGCCACCTCTGCACTACAATGACACTGAACGGTATGCTGACAATGAAGCAGATACAGAGGATTGACAGATATTTGCGGCAGAACATCCATACCAGTTCACCTGATGTCGCCCCGACGACCTTCCTTATGGCAGACTCTTTTCTGCGGTAACCGCATTCGAATGATACAAGGCTGAACACCCCCACTACGGAAATGACAAGTGCAATCAGACTGAACAGGGCAACAAGAGAGCCTGTCCTCTGTTCCTTCTGATAAGCATCTTCCAGAACAGAATCGTAGAATCTGACAGGGAGCGGGTACCCAGGATAAAACTTTTCCAGACAATTCTCGACTGCCTGTCTTGCTGCCTTGAGATCTGTCCCTGCCAAGATTCTGATGAACATATGGCTATACTGGTAATCTTTTGGAGATAAAATGAAGGCAATCGGAGTGATTTCTTTCCTTAAGGAGGAAAACTTGATGTCATCGCATATTCCTATAACCTGGAGCCAATCTCCGAGAATCTCTCCTGGGAACAGGCCATACTGCTTTCCGGCAGTTTCATTGAATATGCCGATCTGATATTCCATGTCCGTATAGTCGCTTTCCCTGAAATCCCTGCCGTCAATGATATCTATGCCCATGACTTTCATAAAGGATGGACTGACAAACATGGCTGTCGTGCCGATATACCGTTCCTTATCTGGAAATGACCAGTACATATAGTAGTCTGAACTGCCCGGGATGGCCTGTGCACAGCCTGTATTTTCAACTCCAGGTATCTTTTTCAGTTCTTCCTGAAGGGCATTGATCTTATTTCTGACCAGCGATGTCTCGCATACAAGGATTTCGTCCTTGTCAAATCCGAGGGGGGCATCAAGCATATACCTGTTCTGCTGAAGGAGAAACAAGGCCACTGTCATAAGAATGAACGCTGCGGTAAACTGTATGCAGAGCAGTGTGGTCCTTACCCTTTTCCCTGACCTTGACAGTCCCATATTACCTTTTACGGATCCTGCCGGTGAAAATGCAGTCAGGTAGAATGCAGGATATATTCCTGCAATAATTCCCGTAATCATAGCGACAACGGCTCCTGCCGAGATTATTCCGGGATTCCTGACGAAAGAAATATCTGCATCAATCAGTTCCGTGACAGGAGTCAGCCTGCACAGATACAGGACTCCGAGAGCCAATATATAAGCCAGGACAGTGACAGTGACTGTCTCACAGACAATTCCAGTCCTGATCGAAGCAAGGCTGCTGCCCAGGATTCTTCTAGCGGCAATGTTTCTGAACCGCATCGGGGCAATGGAAATGCTGAAATTGTTGAAATTGATTCCAGCTATGACAATCAGAACGATTACGATTGAAATCAGGGAATAGATCATCGCCCGGCTGGTCTTCGGTGAAGCATCAAATGAGATGTCCTGAATGAAATGCAGTCTGTCAAGCGGTCTGAGTGACAATTGGAGGTCTTCTCCGTCTCTTCCGGATACAGGACTGTTTTTAATGAAATTTTCCGTTATAAGATCAGGATCTGCACCGGATTCCAGTTTAATGTACAGACTGTAATTGGAATTCTGCCAGTTGTCATAATTTTCCTGTGGATCGAAAAATGTACTGTAGATGACATTCTTTAAGGTAGCATTGCGAGGAAAGTCCCTGTACACACCTGCAACTGTTGCGTTCCGTACATTAATGCCATACAGTACGTTGCCTACAGCCTGCACCGTCCCGAACATGTCCATGGCCATGCTCGCGGGAATGATGACACTGTTCGGAGTCTCAAGCGCATTCAGATTACCGTCCAGCATCGTAAGACCGAATACATGCGGGAAGCCGGAACTTGCAGGCTGGAAATGCAGATATATGCCGGGACTGCTGTCATCGGCAGATGTCCTGTACATACCTCCGTACTTCATCAACGTCATGATACATCCGTTCAGGATATGCGGGGATGATTCCGTGAACATCCTTGCCAAAGGACGCGTGATTACACATTTCTCTTCTCCTGACTGCGATTTCATGTCCAGCCTATAGATGTTTTCCGCGTCCTCATAACAGGTATCGAATGTAAGGTCGTAGCGGACCTGCATCATAATCATCAGGGAGGCTGCGAATGCAACGGCAAGGCCGAGGACGTTCAGGATGAATGCGGCCTTGAAATGACGGATGGTATGGAAGAAGTTTCGTAACATAGCGGTGGGGTTTCAGATCCTTCGCTTCGCTCAGGATGACAGGGGGGAGTTCAGGATGACATTATTTCAGGATGAGTATGTCGGTGTCGTGCAGGGATTCGTAGCCGGATACGAGGACTTTCTCTCCGGGCTGTAGACCTTCCTCGATTTCGTAGTATTGGGGGTTCTGCCGGCTGATGCGTATCTCCCGTCTGACCGCCCTGTCTCCTTCCGGTGTCAGGACATATATCCATCTGCCTCCTGTCTGCTGGTAGAATGTCCCCCGAGGGATTATGACGGATTCTTCCGGCTGGCCGAGCTGTAGATTCATATAATATGTCTGGCCGGTACGGATGTTGTCCGGCTGCTGGCCGGAGAAACTGAAGTCCGCCTTGAACTTGCCGTCTCTCACTTCAGGATAGACTTTGCGGATGATGGCCTGGTACTCATCTTCCTGCCTTTCGAACAGAGCCTGCAGCCCTGGTGTCACTCTGTCGATGTAATGTTCATCGATCCGGGCTTCAATCTTGTAGCTGGACAGGTCATTTATCTGTCCTATTCTTGTACCGGAAGCAACTGACTGTCCGAGAACGGCATCCAGAAGCCCCAGTTCTCCATTGATAGGAGCCTTGATCGTGAGATTGTCCTTCCTTTTGCGGATCATTAGCATATTCTGTCTCATATTCTCCAGGCTCTCTTCCATCTGCTCTATCTCCACTGTCCTGTACAGGCTGTCCTGCAGTTCCCTCTCCCGTACCAGGTCCAGCCTGTCTTTTGCCAGCTGATAATCTTCTTCGGCCTGCAGCCAGATTTCCCGGGCGATCAGCCTTTCAGCATAGAGCGCTTTCTGCTGTCTCCAGTTTCGTTCACGTCTGCGCACCTCCATTTCAAGCTGCAGCCTTTCCTGCTTGACAGACAGTTTCTGCTGCTCCATCTGTATCATTGTGTTGCGCAGAATGTTCTCCTTTTCTGCAAGTTCCGCTTCGGAGTTGAGAATCTGGAGGTCGAGATTGTCGTTGCTGAGCTGTAATATCGGATCTCCTTTGCGGACGCTGCTGCCTTCCTCCCGGATTATTTCCTGGACAACCCCTCCTTCGAGAGGACTTATCTGGATGGTGACCATCGGCTGGACCTGGCCGCTGATGCGGATATAGTCATTGAATTCTCCCCGTATCACATCGGCTGCAGTCACTGTATCGGCATCAATGCGCAGTGTCGAGGAATTGTCCCGGAATATGAGCCATAGTACCAGGCCGCAGAAGATGGCTCCGCCCCACCAGGGGAGAGCTTTAGAGGTGAATGCCGCCCTTATGCCGCGCTTTTTCTCTATTTTCTTGTCCATTGTTTCTTTCATTTCTTTTATTCCATTTTTTGTATCAGATCCTTCGCTGCGCTCAGGATGACAGTGAGGGGTTGTGTATCAGATCCTTCGCTTCGCTCAGGATGACATTATTTCGCTCCCTTAGACAGTTTCAGTCCTGCAGAAGGTATGGAATGCCGCTGTAGTAGTCGACCACTCTTCGCCTGAGGTCGTACTGCAGTCTGGCGCTGAGCTTTTCCGACCGGGCCTGCAGCCTGTTGTCAGAAGCCGTGCGGTATTCGATGGAGGATATGAGCCCCTGCTCGAATTTCCTTCTGTTCAGCCGGAAGGCTTCATCATATACATCCGCCCTTCTTTCAGCCTGTAGCAATGTAGCCGCCGCCCCGTTCCTGTCTGATATGGCCCGGAGGACTTCCGCCTCTATGTCTTTCATTGTCTGTTCGTATGTTGCCGTCGCTCTCTGCAAGGCGTTGCGCTTCCTTGCAATGCCGGAATGTCTCGAAAGCCTGCTGAATATCGGGATTGACATTGTAAGCTGCAGATATTCTCCGGAGTTTTCCCTGAACTGCCCCCAGAAGGGTACTGATATGTATCCCGCCCGTCCAGGGTATGTATAGTAATTTGTTGACCAGCCTCCAGATACGGAAAGCGATGGTGCCAGCTGCCATCTGGCTGTGCGGAGTTCGAGCCTTGCATTGTCCATATTCCCTTTTGCAATGGACGCCGCCGGAAGGAATTCTTTGGCTTTTTCTATGAGCCCTCCGGCGGTGGCTACGCAGCTGGCCGTGCTGCCGTCCAGTATCCGTATCATATCGCTGGAACAGTCGATCTCCAGATTGTCGCCTATGGGCCAGAACATAATGTCTTTCAACGTTATGTATGCATCTGCCAGCCTGTTACGGGCATCTGTCAGCTGATATTCCCTGTCTGCCAGATCCGCACTTGCCTGTATAACATCCGCTTGGCTTTTCTGCCCCAGCTCCTCCTGCCTTGAGACAAGCATAAGTGATTCTTCTGCAGTCTCCACTTCCGATTCAAGTATATCCGTGAGTCCTGTGTAATATACAACATTGTAGTATGCCTCTATTGTGGCCAGGCATATCCTGTCGCGGATCTGCTGCTCCTGGCTTATCCCCATTGCCATGGCGGTCCTGCTTATCTTCAGGTTGTTGACAGCCTGGAAGCCGTTGAAGAGCGTTATGCCTGCGGAAACAGAGTAGGCGTTGCTGAAAGAGGCTGTCGTGATATATGTGTTGGTCTCCGGATCCACTGCACGTCCGAAATTGGAATATGCAGATGCACCGGCGCTGACATTCGGGGTGAAGGCGGCAAGTATGGCATCTCTGCGCGATATCCGGAGGTCATTGTTGTCTGCCTGGCGTATTCTGATGTCGGTGGAATTGCTGACGGCATATTCCATACAGTCTTTAAGGGAATAGACCCTCCCTCCGGATGTCTGTGCCGATATTCCGTTGCATAGGAATGCTTCTCCGACGATAATCAGGGCTGTAAATATTTTCAATCTGTACATAGTTCAACTGTATTCCGGTATTGAGCCGACGCAGAATGGACATTCTCCGTGCCAGAGAGTCTATGTCTGTGGAAACTAACAGAATACGTTTTTGAATGAGACAGATGAATGTAAAGAAATCTTACAGCGGCTGTAAAGATTTCTTACAAGGGCCTATTTGAATACCATTGTGAACACCGTGGATGCATCGTCGCTTTTTGTCAGGCGAAGAGTTCCGTTATGGAGCCGCATAATCTGGCGCGAAATGCTGAGCCCGATACCTGTCCCGTCCGGCTTTGTCGTGAAGAACGGGGTGAAGATATCTTCCTGGCTCTCCTTGCTGACAGGCTGTCCGTTATTGGCGATATCGATTATGACGCATCCCATGCTGTCGATCCTGGCGCTGATGCTGATCCTGTCGGCTCCGGCCTGGACTGCATTCTTGAGAAGATTGATGGCAATCTGTGCAATCTGGTTGTCATCGGCGTATATGACTATGTCTTCTGACAGTTCTTTATATGAACATTGCACACCGGCCGAGGCCATAAGGTCTTCTGTCAGGCTGAATACCTTTGAAACCATATCCTTGAGGTAGAATGCATTCTTTGAAGGAGCAGGGATGTGTGTAAGGTTGCGGTATGAGTTCACAAATCTGACCAGGCCTTTTGCAGATGATGCGATGGTGTCAAGTCCTTCCTTTATTCTGGTATCTGCCGGAATGCCGCTTCCTGTACCCATATCATCTGCATTCCTGTCCGCTCCGGTGGAGATATATCCGGAAAGGGTCTCGCTTAAGGATGCGATAGGGGTGATAGTATTCATAATCTCGTGCGTCATGACTCTGATGAGCCTTGTCCAGGATTCCGACTCGTTTTCTTCAATTTCCCTGCTGATATCATTGAACGCTATGATCTTGACCGGCCGGCCGCCTATTATGGCTTCTGATGCGGTTACAGAAATGGTCATCTTTGAAGATTCATTGTAGTAGCTTGATCTGGCTTCCTGCCCGTTTGAAATGGCGGAAAAAGTTTCTGCGAGTTCCTGGCTGATTCTTGAAAGCTGCCTGATGTTCATCAGTGCTGACAGACCGAGAAGCGAAAGCGCTCTTGAGTTGCAGTATATTATCTGTCCGTTTTCCGTATCGGAGATAATTATCCCCGTCTGGACATTCTCCAGCATTTTTCCGTAGAATGCCTCCTGCTCCCGTATCTGTTCTTTTTCCTTCTCGAATATTCTTCTCAGCCGGTTCAGTGTCCTGTTCAGCCTCCTGTCCCATATACGTTCTTCGCTGAACTTGAAATTTGTCTCCCCATCTTCAAGGGCATCAAGCATATATGATATCTTGTCCCCGGTCTTCCTCCTGAAATACAGGCCGGAGAGTACAGCAGCCAGCACTATGGCAGCAATGCCAGGGATGAGATATATAGACACCGGTCAGATATTGTATTTCTTGAGTTTACTGTATAGTGTGGGCCTGCTTATGTCCAGAGACTTGGCTACAAGCGAAAGATTGCCGTTATATCTTCTGACGGCCGCCCGTATCGCGCGCTCTTCAACCATTTCCAGAGTATCCTCGCCGCTGAATCTGTCAGCCGGTCCCGGGTATGAGATGCTTTCTGCTTCGGTTTTTCCGAATGTCCTGTCATCGCTGTCGAGACCTATGTCGGTGGCCGAGAGTTCATTGCTGTCGGAAAGTATCACTGCTTTCTCTATGCAGTTCCTCAGTTCCCTTATATTGCCTTTCCACTGTCCTGAAATCAGACACCGTACAGCGTCTTCTCCGAGATCAGATACATTTCTGCGGTATCTGTCAGCGAATTCCTCCAGAAATTTCCTGGCAAGGGGGATGATTTCATCCTTCCTCTCCCTCAGGGCAGGAAGATGGATGTGCATAGTGTTGATCCTGTAATACAGGTCTTCCCTGAACAGCCCGTCCCTCACCATCGCAGAAAGATCCCTGTTGGTAGCGCATATCAGTCTTATGTCCACCGATACAGGTCTTGTGTCTCCGACTCTGATGATCTCCCTGTTCTGTAGTACACGCAGCAGTTTCGCCTGGAGATGAAGGGGGATATTGGCTATTTCATCAAGAAAGAGAGTCCCGCCCTGGGCCTGTTCGATCTTTCCCTTGTGGTCGGATCTGGCGTCAGTGAACGCACCCTTTACATAGCCGAACAGCTCGCTTTCGAAGAGGCTCTCGGGAATGGCGCCCATATCTACACAGACTATGTCCCTTGCCTTACGTCCGGAAAGCTGATGTATCTCTTTCGCCAGCATATCTTTGCCTGTGCCGTTCTCCCCTGTGATCAGGACAGATGCATCTGTCGGAGCTATCCTGTTGACTGTGTTGCGGATAGACAGCATCTGCGGGCTGTTTCCCCATAGCATTCTCTCCTCGCTGTGATATGGCATTGTCTGCATCCCCGTCCCTGGCCCAGCTGTTTCCAGGCCTTCCAGCTGCCAGTGCCTTTTACAGGCTTCAGACAATGTCATGATGAGCTTGCTGTTCTCCCACGGTTTGACAATGAAGTCGAATGCCCCGCGTTTCATCCCTTCCACTGCGAGGGGGACATCGGCATACGCAGTGAAAAGCACCACCTGTACAGTGCTGTACAGCCTCTTGATCTCGTCCAGCCAGAACAGCCCTTCATTGCCGGTATTGATATCTCTCTGGAAATTCATATCCAGAAGTACGGTGTCAGGCTTGAAGTCAGAGATACGGGAAATCAGTTCGTTCGGTGAGGCAATGGCTTCTGTCTCTGCAAAATGCATAGGCAGAAGTATCTTCAATGCCGAGCGTATTCCGGCATTGTCATCCACGACAAGTATCTTTCCTTTCAGTTTCGCCATTTTGTCTTTCTTCAGCCTGTTACAGTGTATCAGATCCTTCGCTGTGCCGCCTATGCTGACAGTGATGGCTTGTGTATCATATCTTATTCCTGCTCTAAACAGTCATCGAGATCACGGGTGATCTGCTCCCTGTCCATATTCTGGCCGATGAATACGATCTTCTGCATTCTGTCCCCGTATCTGACATCCCAGTCGCGCATAAATCCCGGGTCGTTCTGCATCAGCTGGATGAGGTCTTCCTCGGGGGCCGTGGCATACCACTGTCCGGCCTGGCGCAGCTGCTTCTGGCTTCCTGCCTGTTCGAACAGGTACGACATCCCCCTTTCATCGCTGAAATAGCAGATCCCCTTGGCCCGTATGACCGATTTCGGCCATTCTTTCGCTACGAACCAGTCGAAACGGTTGATGTCGAACGCGGGTCTGCGGTAGTAGACGAATGTACTGATTCCGTATTCCTCCGCCTCTCCTTCATCATTGTGGTGGTGATGATGGTGATGGCAGTGCCCGTCTTCATGGTCATCTCCATCGTGGCTGTGGTGATCCCCGTTCATATGGATGTCCCGTGCTGCCTCTTCCTCCTCAGCCGTAGGGCGGCTCTCGATGCCACGTATCCAACCGGCAGATGTAGCGGCTCTGTCGAAATTGAACAGGCCGGTATGCAGTATCTTGTCCAGATCAACATCTGCGTAGTTGCAGTCGATTATCTCTGCTCCCGGCTGGAGAGTCCGGATAATCGCCCTTATCTTCTCCAGTTCTTCCGGCTTTACTTCCGCGGCCTTGTTGAGCAGGATGATATTGCAGAATTCTATCTGCTGTATGATCAGGTTGGAGATATCCTCCTCACCGATATCTTCCTTCGTGAGCTCGTCCCCGCCTCCGAATTCGTCACGCAGCCTGAGGGCATCTACGACTGTGGCGATGCAGTCCACGCGGCATGTGCCGTATTCCGTATAAGGTCCTCCAAGGGTCGGGATGCTGCATATTGTCTGGGCTATAGGCTCAGGCTCGCATATTCCGCTGGCCTCGATTACTACATAGTCGAATTTCTGCATCTTCGTCAGTTCGAATATCTGCTCAATCAGGTCTGTCCTGAGAGTGCAGCAGATGCAGCCGTTCTGCAGGGCCACAAGACTGTCGTCCTTCTGCGCGACGACACCGCCTGACTGGATCAGGTCCGCATCGATGTTGACCTCTCCGAGATCGTTCACTATGACCGCGAACCGGATGCCCTTCCTGTTAGAAAGTATCCTGTTCACCAATGTCGTCTTTCCGCTGCCGAGGTAACCGGTCAGCAGCAGGACCGGAATATCCTGTTTCTCCATATTCTGTTGTTATCTATCCTTTTTAAACAGCCGGCCATTCTGATTCTGCAGCAGATATGCTTCAGTCCGTGGCACGGATAAATGGCCAGCCTGCAAAAATACACAAAAATAATAAGTGTGAATCCAGTCTACTGATCCTTTTCCCCGTTCTCTTCAGCCAGTTTCCTGCGATAGGCATCCAGACGCTTCTTCCAGGCAGTCCGCTTCGCTTTCTCTGCCGTCGCCTTCCTTTCCTGGTAGGCTTCGTATTTCCGCTCAAGATAATTGTCCGCCATAGTGTCAGTATTCAATTATTTCCTTTCTGCTTCTCTATCCTGTCGCAGAAAGCCAGAATGTCATTCCATACTTTCTCCCTGCCGGTCTCGTTCAGGATTTCGTGCCGCATTCGCGGGTATGTCATGGCCTGCACATCCCTGTAACCCGCTTCTCTCATTCTTTCGACGGCCATACTGAATCTTCTGTTATTGATCCTGCACGGATCGTCCTCTCCTGAAACGAACACTATCGGCAAGTCCGGATTGGCCTTCCTCCATCCCTTAATGCCGTATGCATCCTCCATCAGCGAGAAGAGATTGATGAATCCGTCGGTCGTGAACTGGAAATTGCAGTGCGGATCCGCATCGTATGCGCTGACTATCTCCGGATCGGAACATATCCAGGCATTGGACGATTTTTCATCTCTGAACTTCCTGTTGAATGCACCGAAGGCTATCGACTGTATGAGGGACGGACGGTGTCGGTCTCCCATTATCAGCATATATCCTCTGGCCAGTGCCTTCCCGATCTTCAGTCCGGGATTGTAGCTCGGGCTGCCGCACACCACCAGACCATCTATCAGACAGTCATATCTTTTGGTGAAAGACCGTACGGCCATTGAACCCATACTGTGCCCGAACAGGATGAGGGGCAGGTCTCCGGCATCTTTCCTTTCCGGCTTCCCTCCTGCCTTGTTATCTCCGGATTCTTTGTCTGCGCCTGTCACGTTCCCGCTGAATTCTTTCCTGGCCAGCAGCGTGACCGCCTTGACATCCTCTATCATAGCCGTATAGCCGCCTTCATAGAAATACCCCAGGTCATCGGATGACTTTACCGATTCCCCGTGTCCGCGATGGTCGTGTATTATGCTTGCGTATCCGTTGTCCGCCAGGAATTCCATAAACGGGACGTATCTCTCCTTGTGCTCGCACATTCCGTGTACAAGCTGGACTATGCCCTTTGCACCTTCTCCAGGATGACAGGTCAATACGCTGATCTCCAGTCCATCGGCAGGCGAAACCAGAGTCCTTTTTTCAAAATTATGCTTGTCAACTCCGGTACCGTTATATTCCTTGTTCATCACTCACATCATCTAATCAGATGTCAAACATACATAAAATTTCCGAAGAGATAAACAGTATTGTCGGAGAACTATGTGTCGGGAGGTATTCGACACGATGTTGCAGGCATAATTATCCCGGGAGGCTGCCGTTTCATTTACGGTGGCTGCAGGAGCTTTTAATCGTACCATCTGGAATTGAAATCGCATAGGTGCAGAGTTCTACCAGAAGCTCAGCAATCCCTTTAATCGTACCATTTGGAATTGAAATTTGCGATTTACAAAGTATTTGTGACTCGCACGGTAACTGTTGATCGTACCATAAAGTCGGGCAGATCTATATGTCAGCAGAAATTGCCCGCTTGTGAGGGAGGTGTTCCCGTATATCCATCTTCCAGCCATTTGCGAGTGGCCACTCCATTCTTGCGGATAATCATTTATAGCGGAGAATTGTTTCCCTGCTGTCAAAAAAACATCACAACTCATTCGATGCGGTATGCGACTCCACCGCTGAGCGAGAAGAACCAATGTAAAGGTCTGGTATATTCCCTCACTACAATATCTTCCTCTACGGTCGATTTGTTGTAAATATAATTAGCCGTCAAGTTGTAATGGAATGCAGGCATTACTTTTATGTCAAATCTCCATATACTGTAATTCAGGCACATCCCGGCATCAATGGAGACGGAAATGGCATTTTTCTTATCTGTCCAGGACTCTTCCCGATACAGCAATGAACTGCCGTATATCATCTTTGACGGGTTGCTGGATGTCCCGGAGACATAACCCGGCGTAATACCGATGAAGAACTCCTTTGTACATCGGCACATTCACTCCTGCCAGGACACTGATGTCCCGGACTTGGGCATATGTGGTCAATGATAGAGCCAGCAATATGCTGATTAAATATACTTTCATAAGAGCATATACAGGCCGGGTCAGTCTATATACCTGGCCTTGGATGCATCGCGCGGTTTGGCTGCAGGAGTTTCATCCGGGTATCCGAAAGCAATGCAGAGAAGCAGGTCATAGCCCTCCGAGAATCCGAGCTGCTTCACATAGTCGGCGGCAGCAGGGCTTCCGGTCATAAATCTTGCTGGCCCTCCAAGGCAGCAGGAGCCGATACCCATCGACCATGCGGAGAGAATCATATTTTCGGCCAGAAGACCACAGTCGATCTGGGAGAAGTCGTAGCTATGATCGTTGGCGATGAACACGACAGTAGGGGCGTTACGGAACATATTTACGAAAGATGGGTCTTTACCTGCAGCAGGATTTTCCTTGAGATACGCGGCTGTAATGCCGTTGATATATTCTGGATTGTCGACGACACGTACTTCCCACGACTGTTTGTTCTGCCCGTTCGGTGCATTGATGCCGCAGTTAAGTATTATCTGCATTGTGTCGCGTCCCACTGGCTGCGGTCTGTACTTCCTGATACTTCTGCGGGTCATAATGTTTTCTATGACTGTCTCGGATACAGAGACTTCTGTCGCTGTCTGGTTGTCGGAACTGTTGCAGCAGCCTGAAAATGCCGAACTGATGGCAAGTAGAGCGATGCTGATCGCTGAAATTCTTGTGATTTTCATAGTATTTATATCTGGTTTGATTATGGAACTGTCGCTGTAGTCGGGAAAACATTCCTTCAGAGTGTTTCCCGTTTTCTCCGTCCGCCTTTCAATGGTCCGGTCATATGCCGCAGCTGCCATCTGGACACCAGTCCTTGCCGGGGTGACCGTTGTATTCAGGATGCCTTTCAAGCCAGGTGACAGCATACCGGCAGGTGGCTACCGGCTTCAGCCCTTCTTCCCGTGCATAGTCGTATGCTTCTCTGACAAGCGCAGATGCGATCCCGCGGCCTTCTATGGCTTCCGGAACAATTGTATGCCGGATATCCAGCACGCCATCATATATTCTGTAGGCGACGTGAGCCGTGTTCCCGTCAACAATTGTGTAAAAACGATGCCCGTCTTTGTCGTGCCTTATTTCTATTGTTTCGTCTGTTTTCATATTGTAATGTAGGTTCTGTTCTGCCGTTAAGATGATGCTCTGTCCAGGCGCAGTTCCGGTATGACTATTCCCTGTGTCCTGCCTTGAACGAGAATACGATGAGGTTGCCGCGGTGGTCGCTCGGCCATATTGCATCGGGCTCGAGTACCTGGTCCTGTCGCCTGTCCTTGACTATCCTGTCCCGTATCACGGTCGCTGCAGGTCCGACAATCGTTCCTGACTTGACGGAGAATGATGCGGAAGGGGAGTGGTAGTAGATGAAGTCGATCCGTTCCCTCTCATCTGCTTCAGGTGCCCAGCTAAGGCTGTTCAGCCCGGCTTTTCTGGCTTCCTCGTTTCCTGCGGGATATGTTATTCCGGGCCAGGTCACAGGGTCAGGATGCTTTTCCCTGTAGGCATCGGTGAATCCGGCTTCTTCCAGCATAGCTGAGCAGTCCCACCTTACTGTCGCTCCGTTATGGTCTCTCAGTCCGGAAGTGCTTTCTCCCCAGTCGAGATGAGATGGTTCGTTGAAATCTCCTCCTATGATTACAGTTTTCCCTTCTGCAAGGTCTTTCGTCGACTCTTCAATGAATGCCCTGATGCTTTCATCCCTGTAGCTCTTCCTGTTCGCTTCCAGAATGGCAGCCTCGTCTGTTATGGGGCCGTCTATCTTTTTCCAGCTGGAACCGCTGTATCCTCTTGGCATATAACATTGATAGTTCCTGTGGTCAAGGTGAGCGGAATAGATGGCGAAAGGCCTCCCGTCGATGTCCAGTGTAACTTTCAGTATGGCCCGTTCCTCGTTCCCCGGAATAATGCATGTCCATTCAGCCTTTTCCGGTTTCTCCTTCGTCAGCATACATACAGGATGTCCGGCTCCTGAAAGATAGTAGTGCAGCCCGTCGGCAGACAGTCTGTCAGCGACCCTTCTGACAAGAGATGTGTCCTTGCCTGTCGTGGCTTCGCACAGAAGTACGATATCGGCATCGATGTCTTTCAGTATCCGTACGGTCCCTTCTTCGCTTTCCGGGACATTTGTGGTAGCGTTCCACAGGTTGAGCTGGAATACTTTAAGGGAGCTTCTGGCCGGGCATACTGCACCGGACAGGCACAAAATGCATATCAGGATAATCTTTTTCATTGTATCTGTGTTTTGCCGGACAGGATATGTCATATCCCGGAAACCCGGATTGCATTAGACAAATATATTCAGAATATTTGATTATATTGGCATCGTTTTCCGGAAAACTGCCCTTGGCAAGGAAAAGCAGACATCGTCCGGATACAGCCATATCGTTTTAACCGAATAATAAAATGTGAAAATGAGAAAATTGCTATATGTATTGGGAGCAGCATCCGCTATTTCTGCGGCTGTTGTATCGTGCGGCGCCGCCGGTCAGCCGGATGGAGTGAAGACTATAGATCTGGATGGGCTCCGTGTGACCTGGATAAGGGACAATGCAGAGCCTCGTCTGATGGAAAGGTCTCTTTTCCCGGATGCTTCTGACAGTTTGATGGCATCTCTCGGACTCAATGATGGAGTGCCGGCGTCGGTAAGCGTCTTCCTTGTGGAGAAAGAAGGGAGATACCTGCTTTTCGATACCGGACTCGGAATGCCCGGGTCAGGGCTGCTTCCTTCTCTTCACTCTCTCGGGCTTGCACCGGAAGATATTGACTGCATATTCCTGACTCATTTCCACGGAGACCATATCGGGGGAATGATCGGAGAAGGAGGCGAGGCGGTTTTCCCGGATGCGGATGTGTATGTGCCTGAGGTGGAATATGATGAGTGGATGGCAATGCCCGTGGAGAAGAAAGGGCAGGTGGTGGCTGTAATGGACTGCTATGAAGACCGGCTGCATAAGTTCGGATATGCGGACGACCTTCCTTGCGGTGTGAAGCCTATAGCCGCTCCCGGGCATACTCCAGGCCATACGTTATATCAGATCGGACGTCTTCTGGTTGTAGGCGATCTTGTGCACGGTGCGGCTCTGCAGCTGGTGCATCCTGAAATATGCGCACTCTATGATATGGATCCTAATCAGGCGGCCGCGACCAGAGTCAGTATACTGGACTATGCCAGGCAAGGGAAATTTGTCATGGGTGGGATGCATTTTCCGGAGCCGGCTTTCATATTTCCGGAGCAGTAAACAGTAGTGTATGTAAACTTTTTCAAGATGTTACAGCGGACCGCGAACATCTGGTTTTTGTAATTCGTTGAGACACAATGCAATGTGAAATAACCTTGTTCGCGGTCCGTTGTCCCGCCCTTCTTCTCCAGATTCTTCGCTGGCCGCTCAGAATGACAGGGAAGGCGCCCTGTAGCAGATTCCTCGCTTTGCTCGGAATGACAGTGTGCTGGCTGCTCGGAATGACATCCGGCGTATGTCACGGGAGGTATTGAGGTGCGGACAGAAAGAAAAAACGTCCCGCAATCACTGCGGGGCGTTTCTGGTTAGTTAGTAGTGTGTATCCCGATTGGATAATTAATTAGTAGTGGTTAGATATTAGAAAGTAAGTATTCTTTTGTTTAACGTAATCTCAAAATTCGCTTATAATTTTAAGTAAAATCTGCTTTGTTTGTAACACTCTGCAAATGTAATTAACTTTTTCTTAAAAACAAATTATTCTGATAAAAGTTTTGGCCTTAATTTTTTTGTCCGTTCGATCGCCTGCTCATCCTGCCACTCCCGGATGAGTTTCGGATTGCCGCTCAGAAGCACTTCAGGGACCTTCCAGCCGTTGAACTCGGCTGGCCTGGTGTAGATAGGCGCGGACAGCAGACCATCCTGGAAACAGTCGCTCAGTGCAGATGTCTCGTCAGTGATCGCACCTGGAATAAGTCTCACAATTGCATCGGCGACAATGGCCGCCGGAATTTCCCCTCCGCTCAGTACATAGTCCCCGACAGAGATCTCGCGTGTGATCAGATGATCCCTCACCCTCTGGTCGACACCTTTATAATGTCCGCACAGTATGATGATGTTCCTTTCGAGGGACAGCTCGTTCGCCATCCCCTGGGTGAAGGTCTCTCCGTCCGGTGACATATATATAATGTCGTCATATTCCCGTTCTGCCTTCAGGCTCTCGATCATCATATAGATCGGCTCTACCATCATCACCATTCCGGCATCTCCTCCGTAGCTGTAGTCATCTACCTGCTGCCTCGGCCCTTTTCCGTATTCCCGCAGATTATGCACGTATATCTCTACCAGTCCTTTCTTGATGGCTCTGCCTACTATTGAGTGGCTGAGCGGGCTTTCCAGAAGCTCTGGAACGACTGTTATTATGTCTATTCTCATTCTTTAGTGTTTTTTCCGGTTTTCGCATCCGCAAAAATAGTATTTTATAAGTTTTTCACGAAAAAATCATATATTTGCAGGCCGGAATATGTAAAAACCTTCTATAAACTCCAATATTATGAGTGAAGAGATTATCCGTGATGCAGCAAATGAGCCGGATGTAAATGAAGAAGCTATCAAAGTCGAGACAGAATCTGCAGATGCCATTCCTGAAATGGATTCCATAGGG
>JADIMI010000049.1 GCA_017694845.1 Candidatus Cryptobacteroides intestinavium | reverse complement strand
CTTCATGACAGTTGCCTGTATAATGTGCGGCTGTGTCGATGAACTGGTATCCACGGATGACGATGAAGAAATCAAAGGACCTGATGACGAAGAGCAGATAGACCCTGAACCGGAAGAGACATGGCCGCTTACGGGAAAAGTCCAGAAAGGTCCATTCGCGCTTGGCGGGGGGGTGACAGCATATCTTCTCGATGAAAATTTATCGCAGACAGGAATATCATACACTGCCAAGATTTCCGCTGCAGATGGCTCATACACTTTTGAAAAGGAGATAGAGAGCCGTTTCGTGGAAGTGTCTGCTACCGGTTATTGGTTCAATGAGAGCAAAGGTGAGCTTTCAGCATCTACAATCACGTTAAATGCTATTGCCGATCTTTCCGAAAGCGGAACAGTTAATATAAATGTCCTCACTACTCTGGCTTCCGATATGATCAGGAATGCCGTCAAGGACGGAAGAGATTATGCTGAAGCCAAGGCAGATTCCGAGACTGCAACGCTTGCAGTCTTTCATATTACGGAGAATCATCCTGATTTTCAGTCGATTGATCTGACTCAAGAAGGAACTGGCGCTGCAATATTGCTTTCAGCGTCGTCGACTTTGATTACAGGTAGACAGGAGAGCGAAGTTGTGTCTTTGATGGCTACCATTGCCGCAGAGCTCGCATCATCGGGTGAAGTCAGTGAATCTACGGCATCAAAAATATCAGAAGGGGCATCTGAGGTGGATGCAGAGGCTGTGAGGGCGAATCTGCTTTCGTACTATGCACAGGAAGGACTGGCTGACGCTGTGGTTCCTGAGTTTGAAGGCTGGCTTGACACCAATGGTAACGGCATCCTTGACAAGGACGAAAGCTGGCTCATTCTCGGCGAGAAAGAACTCTGGATTTCTGATGAAGGGGGTGAATTGCAGGTGGAGCTGCAGTATAATGTCGATTGTGAAGTGGTGATAGATGATGAAGCGGCATCGTGGATATCCGTCTCTCCGGCAGCCAGGGGGTTTCTTAAAACGTCCATAATTAATCTGACCGTGGCTCCGAACGAAGAATATGACGAAAGGGTAGGAACGGTGACTGTCAGAGAGATAGACGGGACCCAGGAGGAAAAACTGATTGTGGTTCAGAAACAGAAAGATGCAGTGACTGTCACATCTGACAGTTATGAAGTGGAGCCTGAAGGGGGCGTGATAGATATAGAGGTGAAAGCGAATGTGCAGTTTGATTATCATATCTCCGATGATTCGTCAGACTGGATCAGGCCTGCTCCGCAGACCAAGGGGCTGGAGTCGACTCATCTGCAGTTCACTGTGGACAGAAGCTACGAGCCGGAACTGCGGACAGGGGAGATCATATTTACCTCAGGCGACCTGACGGAGACTGTAACAGTCTATCAGGCCGGGGAGAAGACGCTGATATTGAATCAGGATGAATATATGGTTTCCGATGAGGGCGGAACAATAGAGGTCTTGGTCAGCAGCAACTGCGAAGATCTGGCCTGGCGGTTTACAGGAGACGTTGACTGGATATCGGAGCTGCGGACCCGCAGCTATGATCTGCATCGTCTCTCATTCGCGGTCATGCCGAATCATACATACGGAGCGCGCGAGGCTCGGATAGAGATCTATGACCGTTCTGGCGGTGTCTCCGAAACAGTGACGGTGTACCAGGTGCAGAATGATGCCCTGATGCTGGCGAAAGATTCCTATACTTTCGACAATTCCGGTGGCCGTTTTTCTGTCGAAGTCCAGCACAATGTCCCTGTAGAAGTGGAGATCCCGGATAGCTGCTCCTGGATTTCCAGGATACAGACCAAGGCTCTGCAGACTTCGGTGATGGACTTTGCAGTGGCTGCTAACGAAGCCTACGACAGCAGGTCCGGCATAGTCATTTTCCACGGTTCAGACCTTTCCGACACAGTGAAGGTGTACCAGGCACAGGAAAACGCCATCATCCTTTCAGGCCCGGACCATACATTGTATCATGGCGGTGAAATATTCAGTGTCGATGTCAAGTCAAATGTAGACTATTCAGTCTCAGTATCAGCTTCATGGCTTCATTATATCCGAACCAAGGGCTTGGTTTCAAGTACAGCGCGCTTTTCTGCAGATCGGAACACTGAAACCGGACAGCGCTCTGCGACCATAACTTTCCGTAATAATGACAGCGGCATAGAAGAAAGGCTTACAGTAGCCCAAGAAGGAAAGCCGATGCTTTATGTTGAAGAGAAAGAATATGAAGTCCCGTATACAGGCGGTATACTCAGAATTCCTGTCACGACTAATACTGATTTTGATATCGAGCTGTTCCCGGCCGGCATAAGTTCATGGCTGTCATACTCCATAGAGAAAAAAGCAGACAATAAGGTTGAAGTAGTCCTGGATATAGAACCTAATGAAACCGGATATAGAGGTAGCGGAGATATAATTATCAGCAGCAAAGAAACCGGAGACTCGTTTACTGTGACTATAGTCAGAGGGCGGGAAGAACACTGTCTTGAACTTGTATATGCTGTTACTTCCACCACTGAAGCCACGATGCTGTATGACCAGACGGTGTCTCAGCGGCCTTTCAATAATCAAGTGGCCAGTGACTTTGAAATTTCAAGAGTGATATATGATGATGAAGAAGTCATCGGGAACAATATTTATCCAGGTTACACATTCAAGCGTACGGGGAGCATTCCTGTGACTGTATATTATTATGGTACTCTTAAAACTATATCCGGATTCAACTCTTCTTATGAATTTAAAGGATACGCTCCTATTGAGTCTTTAACAGCTCCGGAAACATGTACACGTATTAGTAACTTACAAAATATTCCGACATTAAAATCCATTACAGTCCTGAATGATGAGTATGTTTATGTAGGAGCGAACAATTGTCCGAATTTTAAGACAATATACGGTCCGATGGCTACGGAAGATCATCGGGCACTCATAAGCCCTGAAGGTGACCTTCTGTGCTATGCTTCAGGAGGTCTGACTCATATTACGATCCCTGAAGGCGTCAGGAAGATAAATGATGGAATATTTGAAGGAGCATTAAGTATACGTAGCGTGTCTTTCCCGGAATCGCTTGAAATCATTGGCTCTTCAGCATTTGAAGAAACAGGCATAGAGGAAGTCAGTCTGTCTTCCAAACTGAAATCCATAGAAGGCTACGCTTTTTATAAATGTACCAACCTGTCCAGAGTTTCAATGCTTTCATGTACAGAGTTGGGATCGCAGGTTTTCTGCAAGTGTTCATGGCTGGAATCAGTAAAACTTCCGGAAGGTATAACCGAGATTAAGTATGCGGCATTTGGGGACTGCGAACGTCTCAGGGAAGTGAACATACCATCTACGGTGAAGACAATCGATCGATACGCTTTTGATAATTGTAAAGCCCTGCCCTCAATAAATCTTCCGGAGGGGTTGACTTCGATAGCTGGTACCTCATTCAATGGTTGCAAATCATTGACTTCCGTGTCATTCCCGTCTACTCTCCAGACGATTTCAGGATTTTCAGCTACTGGATTGTCCGAGGTGACCATTCCTGCGACTGTCATAACTATTGACGAAGGTGCGTTTCATGGCTGCACATCATTGTCGAAGGTGACATTCGAACCGGGGTCCCAATTAAAGGTCATAAAAGAATATGCTTTTGCGTCGTCTTCGATCGAAACCATCACTTTCCCTGCGAGTCTGGAGGTGTTATGGGGCAGGTCTTTTGAGTTATGCTCTAATCTTCGGGAAGTGCGATTTGAATCAGGTTCACGCCTTAAAAGTATTGCGGATGGCTATAAAAGTTCAACTTATTACGGTGCTTTTGCAAATTGTTCGAAGTTGTCGGTATTGGAACTCCCGGAAGGCTTGGAGTATATCGGCATAGGTGCTTTTTATTATTGTACTGCTCTCACGGAACTGAAAATACCCGAATCCGTCAAGACGATATCAAACGGAGCATTTGCATCCTGCAAAGGACTTACCTCTGTCAGGATTCCGGATGCAGTGAATGTACTTGGAGCTGATGCATTCTATAATTGT
>JADIMI010000010.1 GCA_017694845.1 Candidatus Cryptobacteroides intestinavium | reverse complement strand
AGGGCGACAGGCAATATGATCCTATATGTTTTCATCATATCTGTTCAAATTATTCTGTTACTGATGTTGATGATGCCCTCCTTGTCATCGTGAACGGGAACTGAGGCACCTGGGTGAATGCTGTCACATTGGAAGTCAGGTTGTTGATGAATCCGATATACTGCATCTCCGTAGTCCTGAACGGTTCTCCGCCCTCCTGGGCAAGACCTGCGTTGGCAGTGACCGTAGCCGAATTGGTACCATTCAGCACAGCAGTGGCTATCGTATAGTCTCCAGCCATATAAGTGAGGCTGTTACCAGATGTCTTCGTAGCATAGAAATACAGGGAGTATGAGACACCGTCTACATACCGGTCACCCGCGTATGATGAAGTGAACACCATATTTCCGCTCGTCGGATCGAATGAAGCCTGTACACCAGGGAGCTCCACTCCATTCAGCCCGTTCTGATATCCATAGATGATATAGGCCTTGTCAGGTACGAGATAGCTGATCGTGATGTCATACGAAATCGGCTGGTCCACGCCTTCGCCATCCTCGTATGTGCCGGAAATTCTCCAGTCACCGAGCCATCTTCCATACCCCTCGTTGTATTGCACCTCTTCCGGAGTGAACGGTTCCGATGCCGCATACAGACCGGTAGCCTTGAAATTCTCATCGACGCCTATGGCAAGACCCACATACTCACCCTCATCCCCTGTCTCGAGGATATAGGCGGCAGTCGTATAATATACATATTCCGAACGGTCCACAATCCAGCCGGCTTCCTCCTGCTCAGCGAAATAGGCCTCACGCTCGGCAATGACCTCTTCGGCGCAGGCAGCTATGCCCTTGGCCTGATAGTCGGCCGCCGGTACAACAGCAGCAAAATAGCCCTCTTCGTTCCCGTAGGAAGTCACCTGGATGACATCACCGTATCCCGAATTGTCTGAAGCGGCCTGCTTGCCCTGATATGTGACAATCCAGTCAGGATTCGGCTCGTAGATCACTGTACCCTCCACCGTATTGAAATATACCGATGCCGGAGTACCGTACACATTATAATCCTCATCCAGTCCGCAGACCACAAGCCTGTACATAGAGGCAGACTGCAGCCCCGTACATTTCACAGAAGCGGAAGAGCCGGATGTCAGCACTTCGGAAGGAGCCGCACCCGATTCCTTCAACGCGGCCACGGCATTCTCGATAGCCATCGGCTCGCCCTGGGTGAAATCCCTGTAGCAGAAAGCATAATAGGTGACATCCTCTGTCCCGTTGTGGCTGACAAGAGCCGTGACATCATTCGCGCCCACCGTCTCTATCCTGACATCGAAAGTCAGGCTGTCGCGGTCAGCGACAGCGGCCTCCTCCTGACAGCCGGCAAGCAGCACTGCACCTGCGGCCAGTGCGGCCAGCGCACTCTCGCGATACTTGATCTTCATAATATTACAATAATACATTATCATTCATATATTCGTATGCGACAGTCCCGCCAATCTCGCACTTTGCCGCATTGTTTACATAGAAACTTCCTCCATCCTCTGCGGTGACAAGAAGCACCAGATGACAGTTGTCCACATCCCATCCATCCTCTACCGGAATGGAGAATGTATAGTCTGCCTCCTCGCCTGCATTGACTGTCCCGAGAGAGACCCCGGTATAGTCCGCATTCCTGCCGCTCCCCGTGTACTGGGCATAACGCAGACAGTCGTTGTGTATATTGAAATCTATATTCCCGGTAGCGCCGCTGTTAAGTTGCGATCCGTAGATATCATCCTCGAGCAACCATGCGGCCACCTTGTATTCTCCTGTCTGGGCAGCCTTGACAGACATTGAGACCAGCACATTGCTGCCGTTGAGGACAGAACTTGCTGCAATCCCTGCCTGTGCAGGACGGCGGGATGCGGCTTCATTGACAAGACTCCAGTAATTTCTCATGCCGGTATCAATCGATGGATTCCCTCCCACAATTACAAGATTCTCATTATCCAGATCGGCACTTACATACGGTGTCACATCGCTGCCATATACGCTCATAAGAGGACCTCCATAATAGGCAGGGTCGTTCCGGGCCACAGAATGGCACTCCACAAGGACATAGCTGTTCCTTGCCGGGGACAACGACAGCTGATGCAGGGCAGAAATCGCGAACGGGCACATTGAACAGTCAGTGCTCGTGAACAATATCATCAGCGCCCTGCGGACGAACGCGGTATTGTCCGGCTCCGGATCCTCAGGCATTGGAGGAAGCGAACTTGTGGCCACTATGGTCACGGTTGCAGAGCGCTCTCCCTTATACTCGGCATAAAATCCATACGAGCCTTCGGTAGCAGACACGAATGTCAGCTCTGCCGCTGTACCATCCTCCCTGTACACTGCAGCTTCATCCGTAACATCTATTCCATCATATTCAACGGTAAATGTGACCGCATCGGATCCGTTCGGCTCTATCACCGTCTTGTCCGGGACAAGCTTCAGATACTGCGAGACCGTCACTCCATCATCCTTGCTGCAAGACAATGAAACAAGGCAACACACAGCCAACATAGAGATGGTCATCACCTTCATAAATCTCGAAAAACTTTTCATATACGCTAAATATTACATTTCCATCAAAACGCCGTTGTCAGCAGCAGATTCACACCTGTATATGCCGGAGAATAACGGCAAATACCACCCGAGCAGACATATCCTGCACGATGGCGGCCATACCCCAGCTGCACCCTCGTGCGCCCCTTGGAATAGCTCACTCCACCATCATAATAATGCACCTTGGTCATGCCTATATTGTACATGTCGCTGACATACACGCTCCATCTCGGAGCCACACTGAACTCGACAAGGGCTGCCACCCAGTCCCCTTCGCAATGGCCATCCATCCAATCGGCTTCACTGTTTTCGCAGAGCAGATACTGTAATTCGGCACGTACGGACAGGTTCCTGTGGAACTTCCACGTGACATCCGCCACGAAAATATCCGAAGCGTAAGTCAGCTGCTGGAAGCCTTTGCTCGGACTGATCTCCTGTCTCGAGAACAGGAATATTGTCTTGAATGCCTTGCTCCACTGCCTCTCCACATCGAAATTGATATCGCTCCATAAGAGACTTGTCCTGTCGGACTGGCTCTGTTCCGGTCTGAGCGTATATGCCCCCGACCAGTTGACGTGGAAGTTCCAGTACCTGTGACGGGCGGACGGACTCCTAAGGGAGTAGAAGACATCCAGCTGGCCAGCATGCTCACCGATCGTGTTGACCTGATACGGATTGAGATTGGCAAGCATATATGTGTACTGCCTTGTCAGGGACGGCAGATAGTTCATCATATTGCCCGTCCCGCTGCCATACAGTGTAAGGTTCGTACCCATATTGTCCAGCATACGGTATGTCGCCGAAACGCTCAGAGTCTTCCAGCTGTACAGAGCCTCTGCATAGAC
>JADIMI010000048.1 GCA_017694845.1 Candidatus Cryptobacteroides intestinavium | reverse complement strand
GGGAAATTCGGACTCGACAGGCCTGCACGGTTCGAATTGAAAGAGCTTAAATCGATATTCAGCATTTCAGTCTGGACAATGATAGAGAATTTCCTCTCCGTATCCACCTGGTTCATATTCTTCCTTTTCGTCGAGCATCTCGGGGAGAGGTCGCTTGCCATATCCAATATAGTAAGGAATGTATCAGGGTTGATCTGGGTAGTGCTGATGGCTTTCTCATCCACCTGCAGTACACTGGTAAGCAATATGATAGGCTCAGGAGACCAGGACCGGGTGCCTGGACTGATATGGAGGGTGATGAAGATGGGCTACGCCATCATCACTTCCATCATTGTCATCTTCGCCATCTTCCCGAAGAAAGTGATCGGCATCTTCACCGATATGCCTGAAATAATAGATGCCACCGTACCGGCAATGCTGGTGATGGCATCTTCATATCTCATAAATACAGGAGGGAACATCTGCTTCAATGCCAGTATCGGTACCGGCAATACCCGTACGGTATTCGTGCTGGAGACAATAGCCCTCATAATCTATCTTGGCTACTGCACCCTGGTCTGCACGATACTGAAAGCTGATATCACCGTATGCTGGACTGCAGAGCATGTCTACGCCCTTGCAATGCTTGTCCTCTGCGGACTCTATCTCCGCTCGGGCCGCTGGCGCGGAAAGACGGTCTGAAGGACGGAGCCGCCCTTTGTCACCATAGACGGAAACTCTCTGTCACCATAGACGGAGCCGCCACCTTGTCACCATAGACGGAGCCGCAGGCGGAGTGAAGGATCTGCAGGCGGAGTGAAGGATCTGAAGCACCACTCCTGCTCCCCGGTCCGGTTACTTCTTTATGAAAGACAGAGCCTTCTCCACAAGAAGCCGCTCGCTTCCCGGGGTGTACCCGGTATGCGAATAGACGGTCTTGCCGTCAGCCACTATCATAACAAACGGGATAGAGCTTATGTTGAGAGACTTGGCCAGCTCGCTGTTTTCATCTGTATAGACCTCGTAAGGCCACATCTTAGCCTTGACAGTAGAACGGACACGTGCCACCGAACGGGCATCATCAATGGATATGGCCACAACCCTCAGCCTGTCCGCCCAGCTGTCCTCGATCTCGGCAAGAGCATCAAGTTCATTCTGGCACGGCTTGCACCACGTAGCCCAGAAAGATACAATTACTACATCATCCTTGAGCACATCCTTCATAAGCGCAGATGTACCTGAAAGATCCTTCACTGCAATGTTCGGAGAAATGTCCTGGGCAGAGCACACCGCCGCTGCCGCAAGGATCGATACGCAGACTGCAAGAAACTTTTTCATAATATTCAATTTAAATTACAGAATGTAAATTTAACAATAATTTCGTTAATCAGATTCTTCGCTTCGCTCAGAGTGACATTGTTTCGCTCAGAATGACAAGGAATGTCACCATAGACGGAGCCGCAGGCGGAGTGAAGGATCTGAATCAGAAACATTACGGAATGACAGCGATCTCGCTCTCGGTCAGATAATCCAGAGCCATCCTGAACTTGTGCCTTATCGTCCTCTTGTCAGGGATATTGTCCGCCCCGATATTCAGACGGAAGAAATCCGGCACGGAATAGACCGACATCCCGCTCCCGAGCACATCAAATGACACGGCAGCCTTGCAGCCGGCATCGATACGGCCCGGAGTCTCATTAATGACAATCGCAGTGCCGCATTCCCTGTTATACCTCCGCACCGCACGCTTGAGCTGCCTGCGATAGAACTGCGGGACAGTATTGGCCACAGCAAGGCTTATCTCTTCTTTCAATACTGTATCTTGCCGCACCGGGGTATTGTACCGGATATGGAAAGACACCTTGACCGGCAGAGTACCGGCCACGGGAAACATCTCCACGACAGGACGTTCAGGATAATACCTGTATTTCAGATCCAGGGTCAGGATAAACCCGTCATCGACCTTTCTGTAACCTGCCACGTCAAAGATATTGCCGTGCACCGAAAGAAGCCCGTATTTCTCCCTTATCACAGGAGATGACAGCAGACGGTACAGGGTGTCCGTTATATCCGCCCTGCCCTTGCACCTGAATACGGGAGTCGAAGGAAGAGGACGGTTGCGCAGCCCGGCCCCGCTGTCGATCTGGGCATCAACGGATATAAACGTCTCATCCATTTCAAGGATAAGCCTGTCCTTCTCTATCGACATATCGAACGCACCGTTCTCTCTCGTCAAGGATTTCTCCTTTGCCCTGGAAAGATTGCGCATTATCCGTGACTTGACATATTCCACATAATCATCATCGACAATCCAGGCCGCCCACTGAGGAGGGTCGAATACATATTTCCTGATGAAATCCATTGCTTCTTCCTGGATTCCGGAGGATATGGGCACCGAAACCGTCCTGCCCCCGGATTCCACCATTTTCGGTCTGCCGCCGATAAACATCAGTGCGTGCTCCACGAACTGTCTGTACTGACTGCTGACCGCGCTGTATACAAAAGCGCTGTCCGGAAGAGCCTTCATTATCGCGGCCTTCCTTGCCAGGGAAGCGGCATCCGTACCGGCAATCGTATCTGCAGCGGCAGCCCTCGACTGATATGATTCTATTGCTCTGGAAAGATGAAGCATACAGTTAGCGGCTGTCCGCATAGGCTCGGACCCGAGATCCTCTGCCTGCGTGAGGGGATCATCTATCGACTGCGGGATATACCTGAGGCTGTCCGTAGAGAACATCCAGGCTGCATATTCCGACCTTTCCTTGGATGAGAGGAAATCTCCGTATCCCCAGCAGATTGCGGCTTCATCGTACGGTCCGATCACAGGTACCCTGTCCACCATGCTTATTCCATCTTCAGGCATTGCAGCATAATTGAGCCGCATATAGTCCATTATAGAACTTCCGTGCGACAGTCTTGCCATCAGCGCAGAATCCCTCAGCTGCTCCGTCGTGAACCTTCTGCTGCCATAGAAATTATGCTCCAGCCCGAGCGTATGCCCGATCTCGTGGGTCGCCACCATCTCGAACATGGCCATATACATATCTTCCGGAACCGGATCTATGTTGCCTGTCTGGGAAAGATACCACCTGTCAAGCGTCCTGTCGACCCCGCTGAAGATGCCGAGATAAGCACATAGGGTCTCCCCTGTCCGCACATCGGTATACACCCTGCCGTATGCATTGGAATTGCCCGGGGCTTTATTGTATTTGATCCAGGATATCCGGGCATCATCCACCCTGAACTTCCCGGTCTCGAAATCCTCCGGCTGCGGTTCGAGGAGACGGACTCCCCCGTCAAGACCGTATTTCCTGAAGATGCGGTCCCAGTTGTCCACCGCTCTTCTCACTGGAGGCAGGAGATGTTCCGGAAAGCCCGGATACACACAGAAAGTCACGCTGTCACGGAATTTCTTGATCACCGACGCATCTTCGAGATATATCCCGGTAGGATCCTCGCGCACGGCAGGGATACGGAAATATCCGACCCTGCTGTCAGCATATACAGGCTGCATCCTCTCTCTCGGCAGCAGGGTGAGACAGACACCGACTGTCCATGCCGTAGTATCCCGCGAGCCTCCCGGTATAAGCATCGGGGCATACATAAGATTATACCTTATGATGACCTGCTCCTTGCGGTGCTCGACTTCCAGCAGCCTTGACCGGTGTTCTATTCTCGACCCTATCCTCAAGGCTGCGGTATACGGCAGCAGCCCGAAATACGCATCATCCTCCAGCCAGTCCGATACAGGGATTACCATACATCCATCCCTCTCATCCAGGATCGGGAAACGCTTCATCTCCATATATTCGTTCCTTTCGGCATAGAGAGCGTGCAGATGGTCCCTTTCGGGATTGTCTGTCGAGACAGGATGCCCGCCATTGCCCGAATGGTATATAGAGGCGGCAAATCCGGTGGCCTGCTGCAGTACAAGTTCATCCCCTTCTCTTACAAAACGGAATATCATAGGGCCGAACCTGTCTCCGGTATACCCGAACTTGGCATCCGGTGCAGGTTCGAAATCCGTATCGATCACTGTAGTGAACAC